>JBGUVL010000050.1:0-8651 GCA_045134375.1 Breznakia sp.
GGATGTGGCGGAATGGCAGACGCTACGGACTTAAAATCCGTTGATGGCAACATCGTGGGGGTTCAAGTCCCCCCATCCCGACCATGTTAGAAAAGAATCCAGTGATACTTCGGTATGACTGGATTTTTTTGTAATTCCAAACAAACGCAAAAAAGGATCATCATTGCTTTTCGCCTTCATCGAACATTTTTACTTTGATTTCCTCTTTTTATCAATGAAAATAATTTTCATGAAAAATATTCGTTTTTTTCATGAAAAGGTTGACACATTTTTTTAACAAGAGTATGATAGTAACATATTCAAAATAAATCGATGACTGGAAGAGTACATCTTAATGAATTTTTCAGCGAGGCAGTATCGGGTGGAAGACTGCTAAAAACATAAGATGGAAACGCATCCATGAGTGTTCTTGTGAACCAAGTAGCAAGAATCGTAAAATCCTACGTTATGGATAAGGGGCCAGCAATGGCAACTAGAGTGGTACCGCGTGCAAAGCGTCTCTGGATTCAATTCCAAGACGCTTTTTTCTTTTAGGAACGAAATCAATAAGGGAGGAAATCAACATGAAAAAAGACAAGAAAGACATTAAAAAAATCGTATTAGCATATTCCGGAGGATTGGATACTTCCATTATGATCCAATGGTTGAAAGAAAATTACAATGACCCAGAAATTATTGCGGTTAGTGGTGATGTTGGACAGAAAGATGAATTGGATGGATTGGAAGAAAAAGCCATCAAAACAGGGGCAAGCAAATGTTATATCTTAGATTTAAAAGATGAATTTGTAGAAGATTACATCTTCCCATGCTTAAAAGCAGACGCAAAATATGAAGATGTCTATTTATTAGGAACTGCTTTCGCAAGACCTTTAATTGCGAAAGGTTTAGTCGATGTTGCAATCAAAGAAGGAGCCGATGCGATTTGTCATGGATGTACGGGAAAAGGAAATGACCAAGTTCGTTTTGAATTAGCCATTAAAGCCTTTGCTCCTGACATGGAAATCATTGCTCCATGGAGAACATGGGAACTGAAATCCAGAGAAGAAGAAATCGAATATGCCGAAGCACATAATATTCCATTAAAGATCAATCGAGCAACAAACTACTCAAAAGACAAGAATATCTGGCATCTATCTCATGAAGGATTGGATTTAGAAGATCCAGCTAACGAGCCAAATTACGATGCTATTTTAGAAATGGGGGTTACTCCGGAAAAGGCTCCTGATACACCAACCTATATTACCCTGCATTTTGAAAAAGGGATCCCTACCGCTCTGAATGGGGAACCAATGAAAGCGCAACAATTATTATTAAAATTGAATGAAATTGGTGGTGCAAATGGTATTGGTATTATTGACATGGTCGAAAATAGACTCGTTGGTATGAAGAGCAGAGGTGTCTATGAAACACCAGGAGGAACCATTCTGTATAAAGCACATGAACTGTTAGAAACGATTACCGTCGATAAAGAAACACAGCATTATAAACAATTGATCAGCGTAAAATTTGGGGAATTGCTTTACAATGGACAATGGTTTACTCCATTAAGAGAAGCCTTAAGTGCCTTTGTTGATAAGGTAAATGAAACGGTGAATGGTGATGTGAAGTTAAAATTATACAAAGGAAACATCGTTCCTGCTGGTATGACTTCACCAACTTCTCTCTACTCAGAACAGATTGCAAGCTTTGGAGAAGATGATTCCTATGATCAAAACGATTCTGCAGGATTCATCAACCTGTTTGGATTACCAATTAAAGTAAAAGCAATGCAGGAAAAGAATTGGAAAAAATAAGAATAAGATAGAAAAGGGGTACTAGTATGAAACTTTGGGATGCAAGATTTTTAAAGGAAGCAGATCAACGATTAAATGATTTTAACTCTTCCATTAATGTGGATCAAAAAATGTATGCCCATGACATTAAGGGAAGCATTGCTCATGTTACGATGTTAGATCATCAAAACATCATCCCAAAAGGAGATAAAGAAATCATCATCGAGACGTTGCATGCCATCCAAAAAGAAATTGCGAATGGCATCCTCCCGATTGATCCAGAAGCGGAAGACATTCACATGTTCATTGAAGCCGAGTTGACCAAACGCTGTGGAGATAGCGGGAAACGACTTCATACCGCGAGAAGCAGAAATGATCAAGTGGCAGCGGATTTCCGTATGTATGCGATGGAACAATGCGAAAATATCATTGGATTATTAAAAGAGTTTATCCAAGTTTTATGTGATAAAGCACAGCAACATACCGAAACCATTATGCCAGGGTATACTCACTTACAAAGAGCACAGCCAATTACTTTTGCTCATCATTTAATGGCGTATACGGAAATGTTTCTGCGTGATATCTCACGTTTAAAAGATGCGATCAAGCGTTGTAACATCATGCCATTAGGAAGTGGTGCTTTAGCCACTACCACTTATCCTATCAATCGTGAATATACAGCAGAATTGTTAGGTTTTGATGGCGTATCACTTAACTCATTGGATGGTGTCAGCGACCGTGACTTTGCGATTGAAATGGCTTCTGCCCTTTCCTTAGTCATGATGCATCTTTCTCGATTAAGTGAAGAAGTCGTATTATGGAGCAGTTGGGAATTCAAATTCATTGAATTAGACGATGCTTTTGCGACCGGTAGCAGCATTATGCCACAGAAGAAAAATCCGGATGTCTGTGAACTTGTACGAGGAAAAAGTGGTCGTGTTTTTGGTGATTTAACAACCTTATTAACGATGATGAAAGCATTACCACTTGCTTACAATAAAGATATGCAAGAAGATAAAGAGGCATTGTTTGACTGCTTTTCCACGGTGGAAATGTGCTTGACAACCATTATCCCAATGATGGAAACCTGCACTGTTATAGAAAAAAATATGCGCCAAGCGGCCGCTAAAGGATTCATCAACGCGACCGATTGTGCCGATTATTTAACAAAAAAAGGCATGCCATTCCGTGATGCCTATAAAATCATCGGCAAACTGGTTAGTTATGCGATGAAAGAAGACAAAGTGTTAGAAACATTATCTTTAGAAGAATATCAGCAGGCAAGCAATTTATTTGAAGCCGATATTTACGATGCGATTGCGCTTGAAACCTGCGTTAAAAATCGTAAGGTAACCGGCGGTCCTGCCCCGGAAACAGTAAAGGAGCACATTGCCTTGACAAGAAAAAAATTAGAGGAGATGGAATAAATGGATAAGATTCATTGTGGCATTATTGGTGCCAGTGGCTATGCTGGCGCAGAACTCGTTCGATTATTACTAATGCATCCAAAAGCAGAAATTACTGGAATTAGTGCGAGAAGCTATCAGGGAAAACCAATCGCCGAGCTATATCCAGGTTTCTACCAAAGCTGTGACTTAGTGTTGGAAGAAAGTAGTGCTTTATTTGATAAATGTGATGTCATTTTTGCTTCCCTTCCTCATGGTCATAGCGAGGCTATCGCAAAACAATGTATGGAACATAACATTCGCTTCATCGATCTTGGAGCGGATTTCCGTTTAAATGAAGAAAAAGATTTTGAAGAATGGTATCAATTGCATTACAACGAAAAAGAGCTGCATACCAAAAGTGTATATGGCTTAAGTGAAATTCATCGAGAAGCGATCAAAGAAGCAATGATCATCGGTAATCCTGGATGCTATCCAACTTCAATTGCTTTGGGTTGTTATCCTGCTTTGCATCATCAAATCATTGATACAAAACATCTTATCATTGATTCGAAATCCGGAACAACTGGAGCAGGAAAAGAACCAAAGGAAAATACCCATTTTCCACGTTGCAACGAATCCTTTGCCCCTTATAAAGTAGCGCAGCATCGCCACACTCCTGAAATTGAACAAATGCTCAGTGAGATGGCAAAAGAAACAACAACGGTGACCTTTGTTCCTCATTTATTACCAATCAATCGTGGCATCATTTCTACGATGTATCTTCCATTAAAGAAAGAAATTACGTTAGAAGAAATCCATCAATTATATAAGGATCAATATGAAAACGAAACCTTTGTTCGTGTCTTACCGCTTGGTAAAACAGCCGATTTAAAATACGTCAAATACAGCAATTATTGCGATATCTCCTTGCACCTTGATTCACGAACTCATACTTTGATCGTCGTATCTTGTATTGATAATATGGTAAAAGGAGCTGCCGGACAGGCAATTCAAAATATGAATATTATGTTTCACTTGAAAGAAGATAGTGGGCTTACTTATATTGCCCCATCCTTCTAGGAGGAAAAAAATGATAAAAGAAATCAAAAACGGTGTCTGTGCGCCACAAGGATTTTATGCGAATGGAATTCACTGTGGCATCAGAAAAAATAAAAGCAAAAAAGATTTGGCGCTTATTTATTCTCCAAAAAAATGTAGTGCTGCAGCGATCTACACACAAAACAAAGTTAAGGGTGCACCAATTGCCGTTACCAAACAACATCTTGTCGATGGTTATGCACAGGCAATGCTTTGCAATAGTGGAAACGCGAATACTTGTAATGCCGATGGAGAATTCATAGCAAATGCAATGAGCAAGTTATGTGCGGAGGCATTACACATCCAAGAAGAAGATATTATTATCGCATCCACCGGTGTCATTGGTCAGCCATTGCCGTTACTTCCTTTTGAAACGCATATGGAGCAATTAGTAAAAGGATTAAATGAAAATGGTAGTTTTGATGCGGTTAGTGCAATCATGACAACGGATACCTTCCAAAAAGAATATGCAGTTTCCTTTGATTTGGATGGTATCGAGTGCAAAATTGGCGGCATTGCAAAAGGAAGCGGGATGATTCATCCCAATATGGCAACCATGCTTTGCTTTGTTACAAGTGACGTTGCCATTACTCCTTCCCTATTAAAAAAAGCATTGAAAGAGATTGGTGATGATACCTTTAATATGATTAGTGTGGATGGTGATACCTCTACCAACGATATGCTAAGCATTATGTGCAACGGTATGGCAAATAACTCTCTGATCAAAGAAGAAGGAGAAGCCTATGAAAGTTTTAAAAAAGCCCTTTATCAAGTATGTGAAGCACTCGCAAAAATGCTCGCTCAGGATGGCGAAGGAGCAACGAAGCTTTTGACTTGCAAAGTATGTCACGCCCGCAGTAAAAAAGATGCTAAGGCAGTCGCAAAATCCATCATTACCTCTTCTCTATTCAAAGCGGCGATGTTTGGTAATGATGCAAACTGGGGAAGAATTTTATGTGCCATTGGCTATGCCGATGCGGAATATGATGTAGAGAAAGTCGATGTTACTCTTGCGAGTGGAAAAGGTTCTCTTGCTGTTTGCAAAAATGGACGTGGTGTCAAAAGCGCAAATAATGAGAGTGGTATTGATGAAGAAAAGGCACTTCAAATCCTAAAAGAAAAAGAAGTAGAAATCCTAGTTGACTTAAAGGATGGAAACGATTATGCTTGTGCCTGGGGTTGTGATCTAACCTATGATTATGTAAAAATCAATGGAGATTATCGTACCTAATAGGAAAGAAGGGGTAGAAAATGAAAATTAGCGCAGTAGAGAAAGCCACGATTTTATCACAGGCACTGCCATATATTCAAAAATACAACAATAAGATCATCGTTATTAAGTATGGTGGCAATGCAATGATCAACGAAGAATTAAAAAAGAATGTCATTCGTGATGTTGTTTTACTTTCTGAAATCGGCGTCAAGGTGGTCATGGTTCATGGCGGTGGTCCTGGAATTGATGCAATGTTAAAGAAAATCAATAAACCGATCAAGTTTATCAATGGGTTGCGATATACGGATGAAGAAACCATGGATATTGCACAAATGGTATTGGCTGGACAAATGAATAAAAATCTCGTTTCGATGATTTCCCAAGCAGGAAGCACTGCCGTTGGAGTTTGCGGTATGGATGCCCACTTAATCAAAGCTAAAAAATTAGAAAGTAGCGAAGATTTAGGCTATGTTGGTGAAATTACAGACATTAATGAAAAACTAATTTTTGATTTGTTAAATAACGGATATATCCCTGTCATCGCCAGCACAGGAGTCGACGAACACAATCATGCCTACAATATCAATGCGGATTTGGCAGCCGCTGCAATCGCTAGCAAGTTAAATGCCGAAAACATGATTTTGGTAAGCAATATACCAGGTTTATTAAAAGATAAAAACAATGAGGAATCCTTAATTCCTATTGTAAAAACAAGTGAGATTGAAGGACTAAAAGAAGAAGGGGTAATCTCTGGGGGGATGATACCAAAAGTTGATTGTTGCATCAACTGCATCCAGCACGGAGTAAAAAAAGCTACGATCATTGATGGTCGTGTTCCCCACTCACTTTTAATTGAAATTCTTTCTGATGAAGGAATTGGAACTATGTTTGTGGAGGGATAATATGAATGCATTTAAGATAACAGATGATACCTATGTCGCTGCCACGTATGCAAGATTTCATCTCTGTATCGAAAGAGGAGAAGGTGTTTATGTATATGATGATGCCAATAACCGCTATATTGATTTTACCAGTGGAATTGGTGTCAATTCTTTAGGCTATGCCAACAAAGATTGGGTCAATGCGATTACAAAGCAGGCCTCAACGTTAGCTCATATGTCAAATCTATATTACACAGAACCAATGTTAACACTGGCTAAAAAACTATGTCGATTAAGTGGAATGAAAAAAGTATTTTTCGCTAATTCTGGCGCTGAAGCGAACGAAGGTGCCATAAAAGTAGCAAGAAAATATGCGGATGATCACTACCGTGGCAACCGTAAAGAAATCATCACATTGAAAAATTCATTCCATGGACGTACTATCGCTACTTTGAGCGCCACTGGACAGGACGTATTCCATCAACACTTTGGTCCTTTTCCAGAAGGTTTTACCTATTGTGAAGCCAACAACTGCAAATCATTAGAAGAAACCGTCAATGAAAATACAGCAGCAATTATGATAGAAATGGTACAAGGCGAAGGAGGCGTTCTTCCTTTACAACAAGATTTTGTCGATAAAATAAAAGAAATCTGTAAAGAAAAAGATATCTTATTGATTATTGATGAAGTACAAACCGGAATCGGAAGATGTGGTAGTTTATTTGCTTATGAACAATTTGGACTGCAGCCTGACATTGTATCTTGTGCCAAAGGATTAGGCGGTGGTTTACCAATTGGTGCTGTTTTGCTCAATCAGAAATGTGAATCGGTATTGCATTATGGAGATCACGGTACGACTTTTGGAGGTAATCCTATCGCCTGTGCCGGTGCCAATGTGGTATTAGATAAAATGACCCCTAGTTTTTTACGAATGGTAGAAGAAAAAGGGCAATATATGAAGGAACGTTTAGAAGCCATGCCAAGAGTGAAAAAGGTCAATGGATTAGGTATGATGTTAGGAGTTGAATTGGACCAAATTCCTGTCAAAGACTTAATTAATGCTTGTATCCGAAAAGGGGCTTTATTCTTAAGTGCAAAAAACAATTTAAGATTATTACCACCATTAGTGATGAACAAAACAGAAATAAATGAAGGTTTGGACCTATTGGAAGAGGTACTGACTCATTGGGAGGACTAACATGAAACATTTATTAAGTATTTCGCAGTTAACAAAAGAGGAACTGTATCATTTGCTTGATCTTGCGGATCAATTAAAAAAAGAAGTAAAAAACGGAGAGTTTAAGCCTTATTTAAAAAATAAAACGCTAGGGATGATCTTTCAAAAAGCCAGCACACGTACCAGAGTATCTTTCGAGGTAGGTATGCAACAACTTGGTGGTTATCCATTATATCTTAATGCGAATGATATGCAAATTGGACGTGGAGAGCCAATTCAAGATACCGCACGTGTTCTTTCTCGCTATTTGGATGGTATCATGATTCGTACCTTTGCTCAGCAAGATGTAATTGACTTATCTAATTATGGCAATATTCCTATTATTAATGGATTAACTGATTTTGCACATCCTTGCCAGATTCTCGCTGACTTAATGACCATTCGTGAATTTAAAGGCAAACTGGAAGGATTAAAAATGTGCTATATTGGGGATGGAAACAATATGTGCAATTCATTAATTGCAGGTGCTTTAAAAGCCGGTATGAAGATGAGCGTAGCTACACCAATTGGTTATGAACCAGATGAAAACGTTGTTGCAGAAGCAAAAAAGAATCCTGATTTCTTCCTATGCAACGATCCAAAAGAAGCCATTGTGGATGCGGATGTTGTGGTGACCGATGTATGGGCAAGCATGGGAGAGGAAAACGAAGCAGAAGAAAGAAGAAAAGTGTTTGAAGGTATTTATCAGGTAAATGATGAACTGATGGCATTCGCGAAACCAGATGCAATGGTACAGCACTGTCTTCCTGCTCACCGTGGCGAAGAAATCACAGAACAAGTATTTGAAGCACATGCGGCAGAAATATTTGAAGAAGCAGAAAACCGTCTCCATGCGCAAAAAGCGGTTTTAGTAACATTATTGAAAGATTAAGCGCTGAATTCAGCGTTTTTTCTTTTTTTATTGAAATATTTTAACAAAAAATGTTGACTTTATTTTTAATATTTGTTAATATTATGCCCGTACTCGTAAGAGTGACAAGCCGCAAGTGGCGCGTTGGTGAAGCGGCTTAACACACCGCCCTTTCACGGCGGCATTCACGGGTTCGAATCCCGTACGCGTCA
>JBGUVL010000051.1:0-2254 GCA_045134375.1 Breznakia sp.
TCATCACCCTTATCCTAACTGTAGGAGTTTATCAAAACCATATTTCACTCCAACGTCAACCGCAGCAATTATAATCCCTAAGATTACTGTTACAATTACTACGGCAACAGATTGTTTTGCCATTGATTCCTTCGTAGGCCATACAATCTTTTTGAATTCAGATTTAAAACCTTGGAACCAACTTTTCTTTGGAGCCTTTTCAGTTTGAACTGTGTTTTCTCCCATGTTCTCACTTTCCTTTCTCAAATTTAACTAAATTCCGTCAAAGCAATACTAGTTAAATTAGACTAAGACTTCACAAATATTAATTATTTTGTTTCTTTGTGTAATGTGTGTGACTTACAGAATTTACAATATTTCTTTGTTTCCATTCTGTCTGGATGTGTTTTCTTTTCCTTAGTCATGTTGTAATTACGTTGTTTACACTCTGTACATGCCAATGTAATTTTTACGCGCACAACTGCCACCTCCGATAATTTCAAATTTTGTTTTTAGGCATAAAAAAAAGACCTCTTCCATCGCTAGTCTAATATATCATAGAAAAATCTATGCGTCAACAGATTTTTGAAAGCCTTTCACACGAAAACCATAAGCTTTTAACAAGCATAGCGTTATTATAAACGCAATATGGTTATTTCGTCAATATGTATATTGTTGTCAATTAAAACTTTTTGTATTCAATTTGTATTTTAATTCATTTTCGCTATGATTTCGTGGTTTACCACAAACGTTCCTAATTAAATTCCTATGTTTTCCATTTTTTACAAATCATACGTCTCAATCATAAAAGTCCTTATATTTGACATAATTTTACCACGAACTACTCCTATGATAGCTATGTTAATTATTTCATATATTAATGATATTAATTCAAGTTAAAATTTAGAAAGGATGGTTACAAATGCACTCCAAAGATACTTTTTGGAAATTTACATCCATGTTGGTTATTCTTCTTCTTTTATTCTCAACAAACTCTGACTTTCCACAAGCACAAGCAAATCGTAAACTTCAGAATAGTTCTGAACCTGCTGATTATATAGAACAAGAATTACTTTTACATTTCCAAAGCAATGTTACCTACGAGCAAGCAAAAAATTGTATTAATATGATTGCGAAAGATGCATTGATCCTAGATCATTATGATGACTTTGTACTGATTAAATTATCCTCAAATAGCTCTCTTTCAGATAGCATTGAAAAATTCAATCAATGTGAAAAAATTAAAACTGCAGAACCCAATTACATACTTTCAAAAACAGCGCTCACTAATGATAAATACATTTTATCTCAATGGCCTTTACAAAATACCGGAAGATATGAAAGTCATCAAAAAGGTAACTATAAGCTTGTTACATGTACCAAAGATATTGATCTCAATCTAAAGGAAGCTTGGGAGAATTATAAAACAAAAAACGAAGTGATTGTTGCGATCATTGACACTGGAATCGACGTTTATCATAAAGATCTCAAAAAAAATATCTGGACAAATGAAAAGGAAATTCCGTGGGATGGAATCGACAATGATGGGAATGGATATATTGATGACTACAATGGCTGGGATTTCTATAACGAAGATGCCACTGTATGCCACTATTCCTATGATAATGGTAATGATGTTCATGTTGCGGATAAAGATGACAACGACAATCATGGAACTCATATCGCCGGAATCATTGGTGCTGTAGCAAATAATAAAGTTGGAATTGCCGGCGTTGCTAGCAATATCAAAGTAAAGCTTATGCCATTAAAAGTTCTTGGTGGTGAATCTGGAACTGGTAGCATTTCTGATTCCATCAAAGCAATTAAATATGCCGAAAAGAATGGTGCAAAAGTATGTAATTTTAGCTGGGGCACAACTTCAAATAGCGAAGCTTTATATAATACGTTAAAGGAATCTTCCATGCTTTTCGTAACTGCTGCAGGGAACAGTGGATATAATATTGATGAAGCTCCTTTTTACCCTGCCGCTTACGATTTAGATAATGTCCTCTCCGTTACTTTTATTACTGCCAACGGGAAATTAACGACTCTTTCAAATTATGGTCCGAAATCCGTTGATATTGTAGCCCCTGGAAATGATATCTATAGCACAATCGTTGGTGATCGTTATGCTTCTATGAGTGGTTCCTCTATGGCCGCACCTCACGTATCTGGAATCGCAGCGATGATCTATTCTTATGCTGAACACCTGTATCCCAAAGAGGTCAAATCAATGATTATAAAAACGCTTGCTAAACTACCCTCTCTAAAAAAT
>JBGUVL010000052.1:0-7176 GCA_045134375.1 Breznakia sp.
TGTGATAGAGTCTGTTCCAAAAAGTGGATCTTCCACATTTCTTAATGCAACAGCAAATGCATTATGCAATTCGCTTGGAAATGGAGAGGAATTCGTTCGATTGCACTTAGTTCTTACTTTTGATGAAGGGAAAAAAGATATTGTTTATAATGAAACACCATTTGTTCGCTTTTCGCTTGATTATCACGATGGTGTTCGAAAACTAAGAGAGATGGAAGCAAAAATTAAGAAGAGATAATGAATGGAAAATAGAATGAAATAGCGGATCATTAGTAAAAATTCAAATCATAGAGTTTAGGGGCATTCTTTACTAGGATCTATGAAAAAAATAGGAATTTTTAGGAATTGAATGGATCCTGTGGGTCAAACAAATCAAAAGGTAGGAAAGTAAGGTAGAAATACCTGAAAATCCTACCTTTTATGGTTGCATAAGCAAAAGAAATCAATCGTTATTTTTTTGCGATTTTATTTCCTTCTTTACTTGCTTGCTTTGAGGAAAGAAGTAGCAAAAAAAGAAAAAGTAATAATGGAAAGAAGAAATTATAGGGTGGTGGAATAGAAATAAATGTGCAATCACAAGATATCGAACTTGGATTGTATTCGTGACGAAAAGAACACAGACTCTTCTCGAAATTCATGAGCTGATATTTTTAAGAAGATGACTTTCAAAGGAACAATGGATTGTTATTTCAGATTTGCTTGGAGAATTCTAATTACAATAACAGTATGGATCATAAAATCTTAGAAAAAATAGAATTATCATTGACATTAGGTGCTATAGAAAAATGCAAAAATGTAAAAAAATGAGAATAAAATATTGTTATTTTTGAAATAAAATGAAAAAAAGGGGAAAATTTAGTTATAAATAAACGAAAAAATGCAAAAATATACAGAAAAGTAAATTCCTTTCGGTAAAAATTGTAAATGGACAAGAAAGATGGTAAAATAAACGAGTCTTGGGGATAATTATATAGAGGGAGGAAATACCTTGAAAACAAAATTAACAAAGAAGCAATTTATACAAGAGTTTGAAACTAAGATGGTTCAAACTTTCGGTCGTTCGGTCGACGAATCTCACATCACTGAAAAATATGTAGTCTTAGGAAATATTGTTAGAGAGTATGCTAGCGTTCACTGGAAAGATAGCAAGGAAACGGTTGCTGCTAAAGGGGAAAAGCAAATGTATTACTTCTCAATGGAATTCCTGATGGGAAGACTGTTAACCAATAATCTGATGAACTTACAGATTTATGATGTCGTAAAAGAAGGATTGAATGACCTTGGAATTGATATCAATCAGATTGAAGAAATGGAAAGTGATGCTGGTCTTGGAAATGGTGGGTTAGGAAGACTTGCAGCATGTTTCTTAGATTCTTTGGCAAGTAGTAATTATGTTGGTCATGGTAACTGTATCCGTTATGAATATGGATTCTTTAAACAGTTGATTGACGAAAAGCACGAGCAGCGTGCCGTTCCTGATTTATGGTTAAAATTAGGAAATGTTTGGGAAGTAAGAAAACCAAAACATACAGTACAGGTACATTTCGGGGGACATGTTAACCAGTACATGAATGAAAATGGCAAAATTAAAGTTGATATTGTTGATTCTCAGATTATCAATGCCGTTCCTTATGATATGCCAATTGTTGGTTATGATACAAACTTGACCAATACGTTGCGTTTATGGAAAGCAGAACCTGCAGAAGAAAGCTTCAAGGGTGACTACCACCAATATATTGAAGATGTAAATGCAATCTGTAACTCATTGTATCCTGATGATTCAACCGAAGAAGGAAAAAAACTTCGTGTCAAACAACAGTATTTCTTTGTTTGTGCAGGAATTCATTCCATGATTCGTTCACACTTAAGAGTATATCCTAGTCTAGATAATCTAGCAGAAAAAGTTGCGGTACAGTTAAATGATACTCACCCAGTATTAGCGATTCCAGAATTAATGCGTATTTTAATGGATGATTATGAATACGAATGGGATCAAGCATGGGAAATTACTAGAAACACAATGGCTTATACAAATCACACCGTATTGGCA
The DNA here is from genome assembly GCA_045134375.1 of Breznakia sp. Classification (GTDB taxonomy): domain Bacteria; phylum Bacillota_I; class Bacilli_A; order Erysipelotrichales; family Erysipelotrichaceae; genus JBGUVL01. The sequence continues at coordinate 2,051 of JBGUVL010000052.1, forward strand.
GAAGCATTGGAAAAATGGCCAATTGATTATATCCGCACCTTGTTGCCAAGAATTTACATGATCATCGAAGAGATTCAGAATCGCTTCATGTATCGTTTGAGTCACAAATACAATCGTCCTGATATTGCTCAGCGTGTATCCATCATTAAAGAAGGACAGGTACACATGGCAAACTTAGCAATCGTTGGCTCTCACAAAGTAAATGGGGTTGCGAAACTTCACTCACAGATTTTGGTCAATGATGTATTTAAAGATTTTAATTCTATTATGCCTTATAAATTCACAAATAAGACAAACGGTATTACACACAGAAGATGGTTGTTGTACTCAAATCCTCAATTAACATCTTTAATTGAAAGCAAAATTGGTGATAGCTTTAAGAAAAATCCTCAGGATTTAAGAAAATTATTACCATTCGTCGATGATCCGAAATTGCAAGATGACTTCTTGAATGTGAAGTTGGAAAGAAAGAAGATTTTAGCTGACTACATTAGAAAGAATTGTGGTGTGGAAGTGGATATTAATTCGATCTTTGATGTTCAGGCAAAACGTTTACACGCTTATAAACGTCAGTTATTGAATGTAATGCACATTATCTATGTATATCAGCGTATGAAGGAAGATCCTAATTTTAGAATCTATCCACGAACTTATATCTTTGCAGCTAAGGCAGCACCTGCGTATGTATTTGCTAAGAAAGTAATTAAACTAATTAATTGCATTGCTGAAAAGGTAAATAATGATCCAGAAATTTCACCATTCTTAAAAGTTGTATTTATTCCAAACTATGGGGTAAGTATTGCTGAAATCTTAATGAATGCGGCGGATGTTTCAGAACAGATTTCAACGGCAGGAAAAGAAGCTAGTGGTACTGGTAACATGAAGTTTATGATGAATGGTGCCATTACTTTAGGTACACTAGATGGTGCTAATGTAGAAATTGTTGATCATGTTGGCTATGAAAACGCACAGATTTTTGGTCTTCGTGCAGAAGAAGTTGCCACAATTAAGTCAAATAACATGAATAATGCTTGGGGTTATTATAATAATAATCCAGCATTACGTAAAGTCATTGATTCCTTTACGAATGGTACTTGGTCAAATAATTCAAACGATTTCAAAGAAATCTATGATGAATTAATGTTTAAGAATGATGAATATTTATTATGTGCTGATTTCGATGCATTCTGTGAGGCACAGAAGAATAGTCGTGCACGGTATGAAAATCGCCGTGGATGGGCTAGATTATGTCTAGTTAATATTGCAGAAAGTGGTTATTTCTCAAGTGATCGTACAATTGAAGAATATGCTACTGAAATTTGGGGTCTAAATAAAGTAGACGTTGAATAAGATATTATAGAAACCGGGAACTTAATAATTCTCGGTTTTTTTGTTGCTAATGGAAAGAGGGAAGAGTATATATTTATTTGAATTTGTGATAGAATAATAAAGTTAAGGAGACTAGTAGTATGGATAGTAAAAAGAATTACATCAGGGTAGAGAGACATAAATGGCCAGACGAGATTGCTGCAGAGAAAAAAAGGACAAGAAAGCGTTTTGCAATCATTGCTTCCTGTATTGTGTTCTTTTTTGCTGGTTTTGGGCTTTCTAGTTTGACCAATGGAAATTTAACTTTTTCTAAAAGTAGCACGACAGAGGTAAGTGATTCAGAAAAATTTAATGAAATCTACGATATTATGAAAAATCAATGGTATTTTGGTAAAGATATCGAGAATCTATCTTCATTTTTGATCGATAATGCGATTCAAGGATTGATTAGCAATGAATATGATGCCCATACTAATTATCTTGAAGCGGAAACGGCTTCTCAATTTATGCAAAAGCTAGAGGGTAGTATGGTGGGTGTTGGAATTGAATACACCACGATTTATGATGAACCGATGATTACGAAAGTGTTCATTGATTCTCCGGCTGAAAAATCAGGATTAAAGGAAGGAGATATTGTTAAGAAAATCAACGGTATTGAACTGAAAGGAAAAAGCTCTACAGAAATCTCTTCTTTGGCGAAAGGGGAAGAAGGAACCGTAGCGACATTTGAGATTGAACGAAATGGGAAAAAGAAGACGTTTGATATTACAAGAGCAAGTATTTCTATGACCGTCTATGGTTATGAAAAGCAAAATACAGCGATTCTTGAGTTGACTAGTTTTAGTGAGCGTTCGCATGAAGAAGTGGAATCTTATTTGACGAAATTCAAAAAAAATGGCTATCATGACCTTGTGATTGATCTAAGAGATAATAGTGGTGGTTATTTAAGTACGGCAATTAATATCGCTTCTTTCTTTATGGAAGAAGGTAGTGTTGTGATTAAAGAAGAAAATCGGGATGGTAGTTTGGTAGAGTATAAAACCAAGAATAGTACTCATTTTGATTTTGATCATGTTGTGATTTTAGTGAATGAAAATACGGCTAGTGCATCCGAAGCATTGACCGCTTGTTTGAAAGAACAGATTGGAGCAACGGTGGTGGGTGTCAATACCTATGGAAAAGGAACGGTGCAACAGCCAAAAGTGTTCTCGGATGGTAGTTATTTTAAATATACAACAGCAGAATGGTTGACACCTAGTGGTGAAAAAATCAATAAGAAAGGCATTCAGCCAGATATCGAAGTGAAACTGGATGAAGCAAGAACGTATCGTTTCCAAGAAGACGATCAGCAATATCAGATGGATAGCGTTGGCGATAATGTCAAAACAGCGCAAATCTATTTGAATTTTTTAGGATATCAAGTGGATCGCAAAGATGGTTACTATTCCAATGAAACATTAGCAGCAGTGAAGCAATATCAAGAGGAGCAGAATCAAGAAGTTGACGGTATTATTGATAATGACTTAGTGATGTCGTTATTATCTTCTACTCAAAGGGAATGGTCGATGAATGAAGAGCAATACGATGTGCAATTGAAAAAAGCAATCGAGGTGGCACATGGAAACTAAATTATTCGAGTTAGTGTCTGATTTTCAACCGCAGGGAGATCAGATCAAAGCAATTGAAGAATTGACAAAAGGAGTAAAGGAAAACAAGAAATATCAGGTGCTGTTGGGAGCGACAGGAACTGGTAAAACCTTTACTGTGAGCAATGTAATAGCCAAAGTAAATAAACCTACTTTGGTTTTTGTTCATAATAAAACATTAGCAGGACAGCTGTATTCCGAATTGAAAGAATTTTTTCCTCATAATCGGGTAGAGTATTTTGTCTCGAACTTTGATTACTATCAGCCAGAAGCTTATATTCCTAGCAGTGATACCTATATTGATAAGACAGCGACGACAAATGAGGAATTGGATATGCTTCGTATGGCAGCAGAAAACAGTATTTTAGAGCGGCGTGACACCATTATTGTCGCAAGTGTCGCTTGTATTTATGGAGCAAGTAATCCCGAATTGTATCGTGAAATGTTTTTTTCGATTCGTGTGGGAGAAACCATTGATCGTAAAGTATTGCTTTCTAAGTTGGTCGCAAGACAGTATAAACGTAATGATATGGATTTAGGAAGAGGTTGTTTCCGTGTGCGCGGAGATAGCATTGAGATAGGTTTTGGACATACGGATGCTTATATTCTTAGAATTGAATTGTTTGATGATGAAATTGAGCGGATTTGTGAAGTGGATCCATTAACGGGAAAAGTGATGCAAGCCTATTCTTTGTATGTGATTTATCCAGCGAGTGGCTATGCGACACCAAAAGAACAAATTACGCGTGCATGTGAAACAATCGAGGCAGAATTGAAGGAACGATTAGCACAATTTCAACAGGAAGGAAAACTGTTGGAAGCACAGCGATTAGAACAAAGGTGTCTTTATGATGTAGAAGCACTAAGAGAGTTTGGGGTTTGTCCAGGTATTGAAAACTATGCCCGTCATATTGATGGCAGAGCAGAGGGAGAAGAACCTTATACGCTTTTTGATTATTTTCCGGATGATTTTCTTCTCATCGTAGATGAGTCGCACGTTTCACTGCCACAGGTAAGGGGAATGTATAATGGCGATCGTGCACGCAAAGAAACCTTAGTTAATTTTGGTTTCCGTTTACCAAGTGCATTAGATAATCGACCGCTGCGATTTGAAGAATTTGAAAAAAAGATTCATCAAGCAATCTTCGTATCAGCAACGCCTGGTGACTATGAATTAGAAAAAACACATGGTGAAATTGTAGAGCAGATCATTCGTCCAACGGGCTTATTGGATCCAGAGATCAGTGTGCGGCCTTCCATTGGTCAAATTGATGATTTGGTGGATGAGATACGAAATCAAATTGCGAAAAATGAGAGAACGTTGATCACGACATTAACGGTTCATATGGCAGAAGATTTAACCGCTTATTTGAAGCAGATGGACTTTAAAGTGGCATGGTTACATCATGAGGTAAAAACCATTGAACGTACGGAAATCATACGTGAATTGCGACAAGGAAAATACGATGTGTTAATTGGAATCAACTTGCTAAGAGAAGGGTTGGACATTCCTGAAGTTTCATTGATTGCCATTTTAGATGCGGATAAAGAAGGATTCTTACGTAGTGAACGTTCCTTGATTCAGATCATTGGACGTGCCGCACGTAATTCAAATGGTCGTGTCATTATGTATGCTGATACTATGACCGGATCGATGGAACGGGCGATTAGTGAAACCCAAAGGCGTCGTAAAATTCAAATGGCATACAACGAAGAACATGGCATTACACCAACTACGATCAAGAAAGAAATTCACGAATCAATGCATTCGGTAGAGACCAAAGAAATGAGTAAAAAATATCTAAGTAAAAAGAAAATAACAAAGAAAGAGAAAGAGAAACTAATTCAAAATTTGGAGAAGGAAATGAAAGAAGCAGCTAGAGTATTAGATTTTGAACGTGCCGCGGAATTAAGAGATATGTTGATGGAGTTAAGAAGTGAATAGGAGGGATCAATGTGTGGAAGGATAAACCAGTAAGTCAATTGACTTTTAAAAATATCATAGGAATCATTTCCTATCTGTTCTTGTTGGTTCTAGCAATCGTTAAATTAGATCTATTAATATCGTTAATTCAATCCTTTGCGTCATTGTTGGTACCATTTATAATGGCGTTTGTCATTGCCTTTATATTTCAGCTTCCAATGAAATTC
>JBGUVL010000053.1:0-26188 GCA_045134375.1 Breznakia sp.
ATAGTACTTATACTGTACTTAATGTATATTACTCTCATTTTATGAAAATTCAATCCCTAAACTTTCTGTAAACGTTTTCATTTTTAAGAAAAAAGAATTTTTTTTAAAGTATCGTTTAAGAAAGCTTATAAAATACTCACATTAGATAAATCAAAAACAATGAATGTCACTTTTGTAAGATGTAACGATATTTTGATCATTGTTTTTTATACTATTACTTTGACAAAAAGCCAAAAACTTTTTTAAAGACAAGTAGCAAATGATTAAGGAAAAATAATTATCAAAATTAATAATATGATGGATTCGTTTTTAAAAATTATATCTTTATACATGAAATAAAACATCGGATACGATGATACCATCACTCAAATAGGGAAACCAAAACAGAATAAAAAAAAAGAAGCATTTTGCTTCTTTTCTGTTTAGAATGTTTTCATTATCTTCCTTTGCGTGCTTTACGTGCTGCTTCGGATTTTAATTTTCTTTTAACTCCTGGCTTTACATAGAATTCTCTTTTACGAGCTTCAGCAAGGGTACCATTTCTTGAAACCTGACGTTTAAAACGACGCAGAGCATCATCAAGAACTTCGTTTTCCTTTAACACTACTTTTGGCATTACAGACCCTCCCTTCTGAAATTACGCATGTTAATTATATATAAACTTGAATAAAAAAGCAATAATAAATTAACGATTTCGCTTGATCTATCGACTTTTTTAAGATTATTTAATCAAAAATATGTCACTTTTCCTGTATTTTAATTTTTTTCGCTATCATCTTCACCTAAATAATATTTATGTACTACCTCTTTCGCTGCATTATGATCCCCAATCCAAGGAACTCTTCCCTCTTCATGATACATAAAGACTTCGTCACCTTTCCCTAGAATCAATACGGTATCTGAAACGTTAGCACTCTCAATCGCAGTTCGAATGGCATCATAACGATCCTCAATAAAAATGCTACGAGTATTTTGAATTCCTTTTTTTATTTCATCAGCAATATCTTTTGAATTTTCATCACGAGGATCATCCTCTGTTAAAATTATCAAATCACAATATTTATCACTAATTTCACCAAAAACTTTTCGTTTCGCTTTGTCACGCTTTCCAGCACTACCGAAAACAGAAATAATTTCACTACCTTCTGGGGTGATTTCTTTTGCAAATTCATAGATTTTCTCTAAACCATCAGGTGTATGCGCAAAATCGACAATAATTTGAAATGGTTGTCCCTCATCAATCATCTCTACCCTTCCTTCTACCTGTTTGATATTGCTGACATAAGGAAGAACTTGCTCAATAGGAATTCCACTTTCCACAATACCTGCAATGGCAGCTAATAAGTTGTAAATATTATACATAGCAACAAGGTTGGTGGTTACTTCATATTCTTTTTCTTGATAGATTAAAGTAAAGCAAGTAGAGGTGACTCCTAATTTGATATTATTAGCTCGATAAGTGGCTTCTTTTTCAATACCATAAGTTACCACTCGAGTATTACAAACACTATATAAATCATTAAATTTAGGATCATCTACATTTAAAATCGATACTCCATCGTTTTTCATTTCCTTAAATAATTTTGTTTTTGCATTAAAGTAATTTTCCATCGTTCCATGAAAATCAAGATGGTCATAAGTGAAATTAGTAAAAATCGCAACATCAAAATCGATTGCATCGACTCTACCTTGTTCTAACCCATGAGAACTTACTTCTAATGCTACTGCTTTTACTTTTTCTTTTACCATATCATGAAGAATTTGATGTAAATATATCGCATCTGGTGTTGTTAAATCAGGTTCTAATTTTTTTCCATTATAAGTAATTGCAATTGTTCCTATATAACCACAAGACGAAAAATGATTATAAATATCATTGATGATATTGGTAACTGTACTTTTACCATTTGTTCCAGTAACACCAAAAACAAGCATTTTTTCACTTGGAAAATCATAGAATTTAGAAACAACTTGATTTAACACAGCATTGACATCCTCAACTTTTACATAAATCACATCATCATTATAATCTGTGATGGATTCACTGTGAACAATACAACTTGCACCATTCGCAATTGCCATTGAAATGAATTTATGGCCATTGGTAACTAAGCCATCCAAGCAAAAAAACATTCCTCCTTTTTTTACTTTTCTAGAATCAGTGTAAAGACCTGTAATTTCAATATCTGGTGCATTTTTAAAAATTTTAGATAGTTTCATAAATCCTCCTACTCACTGAATAGAATTCCCTCTTTAATAGAAGTTACTTCTAATCTACACATATCATTTACCTTCCCTTTGTCTAAACTAGCTTGCAAAGGAATGTATTCGCTCGTATGACCAAAAAGATACCCATCCTTTTCATATTCAAAAAGCACTTCTACTTCGCGGTTTAAAAACTTTAATTTATACTCATTATAGTGTTTTTTTGACAAAAATGAAACACTTTGACATCTTTTCTTTTTGATATCCTTAGAAAGATGATTAGGTATTGTACATGCTTTAGTTCCATCACGCTTTGAAAAGGGAAAAATATGCATAAATGAAAAATGGATTTTTTCCAAATGATTCAATGTTTCATTAAAATCTTCTTCTCTCTCATCAGGAAAACCCAAGATAATATCCGTACTTATGGATATATCTGGCATAAGAGAACGTATTTTGTTGATTTTATCTATGAATTGTTCAATGGTATAAGGACGATTCATCATTTTTAAAGTACGATTACATGCGGATTGTACAGGAATATGCAAATGACGTGCAATCTTTTTTTCACTTTTCATGAAAGAGAGAAAATCATCACTTAATTCATTCATCTCAATAGAAGAGATACGAATCCTTTCTAGTCCTTCTATTTGACACATTTTTTTCAATAACGTTAATAAATCCGTTCCTAGATCATGACCATATCGCCCTGTATGAATCCCCGACAAAACAATTTCTTTATGATGATTTTGGACTAATTGATTTGCAATTTGTAATGCTTCTTCCATAGGTAAAGATCGTTCTCTCCCACGCGCATATGGAATAATGCAATAGGAACAAAATTGATTACAACCATCTTGAATCTTCAAAAAAGAACGTGTATGACCACTAAAACTATGAATTGGTAATTCTTCAAAAAACTTCAAATTAGATACATCTTCCACACAATTTATTTTTTCTTTACTCTGTAACAATTGCAACACTAAATCACAAAGCTCTTTTTTTCTACTACTGCCAATCAATAAGTCAACATCCAATTCTTCCGCATTGGTTTGAACGAAACAGCCAACCACACAAATCAAAGCCTTTGGATTACGTTTTTTCGCTTGATGAATTTTCTGTCTTGATTTTGCCGCTGCCGTATTGGTCACAGCACAAGTATTAATGATATAGATATCGGCTATTTCTTTAAAATCAACATGTACTAAGCCATGGGCTTTCAAACCTTCTATATATCCCTCTGACTCATAGGCATTGACCTTACAGCCAAGAGTAGAGATCGCAAATTTAATCATAATCATTCCTACTTTCTATCAATATTTACTTAATTTTTTCGCTAATTTTTCACTTATATTACCACTTTCTAATAATGTATTAATTAACAAATTTTTATCATTATAAAAATAAGCTAAGCTTAATTTTTGTAAGGTATCATCATCATCCATAGACAACGTGATATAATCCATCATATCATTTTGATTCATGAAAAATAATCGATGTGTAATACTATCATATAGAGTTGCCATAACCTTATATTCACCAATGACATTTAGAGAAGAAAAGGAACTTTGAAAAGCTTTCATCCCATAATAATTTTCTTGAAATAAATCATTATATTGATGAACAATACGATGATATTGTTTAAGATCAAATAAAACGATTTCACTCGAGTAGATTCGATTCAATTTTTCATCAAAAAAGGGAATATAAATCGTTTCATCACCCGAAGAAAAGGAAATCAAATTTTTACAACATTCACTAATTTCGTAATTCATCATGCGTTGTTTTTCCTTAAAATCAAGATTATCATAATAATCATTCATTTTTACATGACCTTCAAAATAAGCATTTTCAATGGCTTTCTTGTTTACAATTCCCTTAGCGATTATTTCTTGTCGATAAATATGAAACGCATCTCGTTCCTTTATCTCTATTCCATCTGCCTTTAAAACCTTTTGAATACGCTGTTTCATCTGCTTATACTCGCTATTTTTTTCTACTTTTTTATCTAATTTTTTATGCAGTATTTTATACAGCTTCTCCATTCTTTTTCCCCCTAATCCAAATGATAATGTGTTATATTAACCACAGCCATTGCTGCCGTTTCTGCTCGTAATATTCGTTTTCCTAAAGAAACACATAGAAAACCATTTTCCTTTGCATATTCTACTTCTGCTTGCGAAAAACCACCTTCACTACCAATGATAAAAGTAATACTTTTTACCTCAGGATACTGATTTAATAACTGTTTCAAAGACATTGATTCAAAATCCGCTTCTTCATAAGCAATGATATTTAATTCACTTTTATATTTTGTAATATCATGATAACGAATCGGAGTAGCTACTTTAACAAGGGAATCTCGTTTGCATTGCTCACAAGCCTCTAATGCTATTTTGTTATAGCGTTCCTTTTTTTTCAGGTCATCTTTGCTAACTTTTACAACCGTACGGCTAGAAATCATCGGGACAATATCAGTCACACCTAGTTCACAACATTTCTGAATTAACAGTTCCCATTTTTCTTTTTTAATCATCCCCTGAATTAAAGTAATCTTAAGATTTTCTTCTTGTTTTTTTAATTTTTCAAATATACTAGCATATAGTTGCTTTTCATGAAAATGTATTTTTGCTAAATAGGGTTGAAATTCAGTATCGACAACTTTTACAATTGCTCCTTCTCGCATTCTTAACACTTTACTAATATGATTTTCCTGTTCTTTTGAAAAATACAATATTTGATTTGGTTCTATTTTCTCGTTAATAAAATATTGTTGCATGAAAATCCTCCCAATTACTTACATAATTCTACTACTTTTGCCTGACAATAATCAATCAGTTTTCCCGTTTCCATTAACAAACTACATCCTCTTATCCCAGCACTGATATAAATACGATCAAATAAAATACAAGTTTCATCAATGAATGTAGGCAATTGCTTTTTCATCCCAATCGGTGAACAACCACCACGAATATATCCAGTTAATGATTGCAGTTCTTTTACGTGAATTAATGCCGCATTTTTATGATTTCCTGCTTTCGCTGCTTTCTTTAGATCAAGTTCTTCAGCCACAGGAATGCAACAAACGAATAATTCATTTTTATCATCACGCAATACTAATGTTTTAAACATTTCATCGCAAGGAATATGGAGCAGTTTTGCTGCATGAACACCCGAAAGATCATTTTCATCCACTTCATAGGTAACAACATCATAAGTAATATTTAATTTGTCTAGAATACGCATGGCATTCGTTTTATTCATAAACATTCCATCCTTTCAAAAAACAATCTAGAAGGTATCCTCCTTCTAGATATTTTTTTGTTTATTTTTCAATAAATTCTAGTTTACCATTCATTGCCATTTGCCGTAATAATTTTACTTCATAAGGCTTTAATTTTCGATAACTACCTTGACTTAGATCATCAACTTTTAAAAACCCAAACTGTTTCCGATGAAGTCTTGTTACATGATATCCAAAAGCTTCCATCATTCTTTTGATTTGTCGATTTCTTCCTTCGTAAATCGTTAAATCCAATGACATCTGATTCTTTTTCTCATCTTTTTCAGTAATTCGATATTTTGCCGGTAATGTCTTGCTACCATCATCTAATACTACACCTTTACTTAACTGACGAAGTTGTTCTCCATTAAGAATCCCGTTAATCGTAAGATTATAAGTTTTTGGCAAATGATATCTAGGGTGAATCATAAGATTCGCAAATTCACCATCATTTGTCAAAATAAGAACTCCGCTTGTATCATAATCAAGTCGACCAACCGTATAGATACGTTCCTTACATTCAATTAAAGATACTACCGTTTTACGATCAAACTCATCATCACTAGTACACATACTCTTTTTTGGTTTGTTCATCACATAATACACTTTATTTTCTTTTTGAATTGGCTTACCATCTACTTCGATATAATCTCCTTTTTTTACTTTATAACCTAATTCTGTCAATGTCTCACCATTAACAGAAACCCTACCTTGTAAAATCATTTCTTCTGCTTTTCGACGACTAGCAATACCACTCGCTGCAATAACTTTTTGAATTCTTTCCATTTTATCAAAACCTTTCTTCATTATTTTATACGAAAAGTTCAGGAAAAGAAAGCGATAGTTAATAAGATTGCTGCACAGATTCCAGCAACATCTGCAATCAAGCCAATCATCAATGAATTTTTAATATGTTTTACTTTCACATGTGCAAAATACAAACTGATAACATACAGTGTTGTATCGGTAGAACCTTGAATGATGCTTGCCATAATACCAGCAAAAGAATCCACACCTTGCGTTTTAAATATTTCCGCCATTAATGCTAAACTTGCACTACCTGAAAAAGGTCGAAATAATATCATTGGTAATACACATTGTGGTACAAAAGGAATGATATAATGAAGAAAAATAGATACGACGTCTAAAAGATGAGAAGCTGTCATTAGATTAATCACAAAACTCATTGCTAACATTGTAGGATAAACGCTGATAAATAGTTCTAATCCTTCTTTTGCTCCTCTTAAGAAAGAAGTATAGCTATCACTTTGATGAAAAAAAGCATAAACAAAAATAAATAATATTAGTAGTGGTAATAACAGATTCTCATCCACGATAATTCACCACACGATCGACCATCAAACCAACAATCGAAGCACAGAAAGTAGCAATAATCGCAAAAATAACAAAAGAGGAAGGTTGGTGTGATGCAAATGCATGCCGTAATGCGATAATCGTGGTTGGAATAATGGTTACTCCACCTGTATTTAACACTAAAAAAGTAACCATACTTCGTGTTGCAGTTTCTTTGTTTTTGTTATGTTTTTGCATCCCTTCAATCGCTTTTAAACCCATGGGTGTTGCAGCACTTCCAAGACCAAACATATTGGCAACGACATTGCCACTGACATAACCAAGTGTTTCATGATCCTCCTTGATATCGGGAAGTAACCTTTTTAATAACGGATGTAATATGTGTTCTAATTTTCCAAGTAATCCACAATCTTTTGCAACGTATAAAATACCATTCCAAAAACAAGTTAACAAAATAAAGGGTAATACAAATTCAAAAGTATCTTCAGCCGTATTCATTATAACGGAATTAACTTTTGAAAACGTTCCATTGCAAATGGATAATAATAATGATAATATCGCCAAACCTAACCAGCATTTACTCATACACATACTCCTTTTCTAATTTATGATATTGCACTTTTACATGAATTTTTTTCTTTTGTTTATCAAAATATAAGAAAATTGCATCATGATCCTGCTTTTTAATTGTTAGTGTTAGATCGGAAGGAATATGATAGATATGATGATCAATAAGATAGTTTCCTTTATTGATCAATGTCACTGTTTCATATTTTTCATAAGCATCTTCATGTAATAACTCATGAAGATGAAAGTCATCAAAAGCATTTAATGTTACTACTACAATCTCTGTGTTTTCTTTCTTACTTGTTGTTACAAGAGTTCTTTTTGCCTTTTTTGTATATCCCGTCTTCCCACCGGTTGCATAAAGATAATGATTTAAAAAACGATTTTTATTTTTCATGTATTTACCGTTTGAACATCGATATTCTTTTGTTCCTGTAATCTTTCGAAATGTATCATTTTGCATCGCATAACTCATGAGTAAAGCCATATCACAACTCGATGAGATATTCCCCCCATCTTCTTCATCCAAACCACTTGGATTATGAAAAATACTTTGTTTCATGCCAATATCGTTCGCCTTACGATTCATCATTTCCACAAAATGATCAACTTCACCTCCAACATGCGTAGCCAGTAATATTGCCGCATCGTTTCCAGAACGAAGCAACAAACCATACAAGAGATCTAATATCGAATATTGATCGCCTTTTTGTAAATAAAGCGAAGATCCCTCTACGAAATCGATTTGATCATTGATGATAATTGTGTCATCTAAATTTCCTTCTTCAATGACAATAATCGCTGTCATTATTTTCGAAATGGAAGCGACACTTTGCGTATACTCTGGACGACTATTTTTTAAAATCCTATTATCTTTCATGCTCATCACACAATAGCTTCCCAAAACCTCTTCTTTTTCTATCGATATTTCTTCTTTTTCAATTGGGAAAAAAAGCAAAGAACCACATAAGGATAAGTATAATAACCATTGCATGAAATCACCTGTTTTAGTGTATGCAAAACAAAAACTTTCATTACTAATGAAACAAAAAATAACACATTGCTGTGTTATTCGTTTTCAAAAAGATTCTGCATGCTTTCTTGTTTTACTTCCTTTAATTCTGGTAACTCATCCAAACTTTCTAGCTGAAAAGAATCCATAAATTCTTCGGTAACCTCATAAAGAAATGGTCTTCCAGGAGCATCACTTCGCCCACATTCTTTAATAAGACTTCTCGCGATTAATTTACGAATCATCATATCACATCCAACACCACGAATTTCTTCAATCTCACTACGAGTAATTGGTTGTTTATAAGCAATAATTGCTAAAGTTTCCAAAGCAGCGGAAGATAAGGTTGCCATTTTTGTTGAAGAAAATAATTTTTCTGCATAAGGATAGACAATTTCTTTTGTGACGAATTTGTATCTTCCTCCAAAATGAACAATTTCGATACCATGCTCTTCTTCTAAATAGTCATCCATCATTTGATGAATATTTTTTTGTAGTGCTTCTTCGTTAATTGACAAAGCATCACACAACTGTTTCTCACTCAATCCTTCATCTCCACTTAAAAATAATAAGCCTTCTAATATTTTACGCATTTGTTTCTGCTCCTCTCATCAACCAAATGTCATCATTATTAATATAGAATGTTAAAAAGCCATGACGAATCATATCAAGAATTGCTAGAAAAGAAATAATGACCATATGAAGGCTGGTACAATCATCACAAAGTTGTTCAAAAGTTATTTTCCCTTCTATCGTCATAAAACGACTTCTTATTTGAGCATCTCTTTCTTCAACTGACATTTCTTTAACTTGCATCGTTGTTTCTTGCACTACTTCTAAAGACATTCTACGAATGACGCGATTCATTGCTTTGATTAAATCATAAGGATTTCCATTCAATTCCTCTTCCATTACTTTACTCATCCATTCATTCGTTTTTTCACTAATTGGTTTGCTCATTAATTTTTGTCGTTCTTCATATTTCTTCGAAAAATCTAAGGAAACCTCTTTAAAACGCTGATATTCTAAAAGACGTCGCACTAATTTATCTCGTTGATCTTCCTCATATTCCTCATTGATTTCTACTTTTTCTTTTGGCAGCAACTTTTTGCTTTTATATTCAACCAACCCTGCCAACTCACTAAGAAACTCACTTGCAACTTCCAGATGTATATCTTCCATGGCATTTAAATAAGCTAAATATTGCTCACAAAGAACATCCATATTGAGGTCAAAAAGATCTAATTTATTTTCTTTAATCAGATGTAACATTAAATCAAGTGGACCTTCAAAAGCATCAATTTTTATCGCAAATGCCACAAAATCACCTCTGACCCTTATTATAACAAATTCAATCTACTTCTTTAACCCCCTTTTTATTTTAATTGGAGCCCCGATTAAAAGCCTTTGGATTTCCTTTATGTCAAAAGGAATCAACGGATATAAATAAGACATATAAATACTTTTCGTATGCATTAAAACAAAGAAGTGGAATAATAATCCAACACTAAATCCACTAAGTCCAAAACAAAGCGTTATCAATGAAAGCAAGATACGAAAGCATTTGTTGGCTAATGATAACTCATAATTAGGTGTTACATAATTACATACATTACACAACACCACAAGAACTAAGATATCTTCACTATATAAATTCAATCCTACTGCACTTTCTCCTAAAAGAAAGA
The DNA here is from genome assembly GCA_045134375.1 of Breznakia sp. Classification (GTDB taxonomy): domain Bacteria; phylum Bacillota_I; class Bacilli_A; order Erysipelotrichales; family Erysipelotrichaceae; genus JBGUVL01. Next base: position 10,070 of record JBGUVL010000053.1, read on the forward strand.
TAAATAAAAAACCTAATACTCCACTAATTGCCTGTGGCGTATGAATGAAAGATAAACGAATCCATTCCACTAATAATTCAATTAACACTACCTGAAAAATCATCTCAGCCTGAGATATTTCTTCCATAATTGGTATTTGAAGTAATGTTGGATTTTTTGTTAATTGGGCAAGAAGCCATACTGGTAAAAGATAAAGAGAAAGGAAAATAGCCAACAAACGAATCAACCGTATAAAAAGTCCAATTGTTGTTTCTTGCGTATATTCTTCGATTTGTTTCGTCATTTCAAAAAAAGTAGTTGGAAGAATCATGGCTGTAAAACTATTATCCACCAAAACAATAATATAACCTTGCAATAAATGAATACCACAAACATCAGGACGTTCACAAAAACGAACATTTGGATAAGGATTATAACTTTTTCCAAAGAGCGCGTCGCTTAACGAACGTTCATAGATAACTTCTGTTATATTTACTTTACTTAACCTTTGTTCAAAATCATTTAACACTTGTTCCTCAACCAAACCTTCCATATAGAGATACGCCACATCCGTTTTTGATGCAATTCCTTTTTGTTCAATTTTTACTTTCAAACGTGGATCCCGTATTCGACGTCGAATTAGACCAACATTTAAAATAATATTTTCAACAAATCCATCATGGCTACCACGAATTGATTGTTCATTGCTCGCCTCATTGGAAGGAGTATTAGGATAATTTCTAACTTCTAAAAGAAAAATATCATCTTGATATAACAACACACATTGTCCACTTAATAGGGCAATCAAACTATCATTTATTGTTTCCACTTTGCTGCAAGAACCACTATAAACCGCAAGCTGTGAATCGAAATCATCGCTTTGGTAAATACCTTTGATTAATTCAATCAAGGCATCTGCATTACTTAAGCTATTGAGAAAACATAAAAAGCAATACTCTTCTTTTACCTTTATTTCACGATAAGTGATATCAAAACCTCCGTTTATTTTGGCTTTTAATTCATTTTTATTCAATTGATAACTCATGATTTTGGTTTAAAAAGCACGGCAGTTAAAAAAGCAAAGAAAATAGCTGCAGTAATACCTGGTGTAACCATATCAAACATGCCAACCGCCATTCCTAAAAATCCCATATCTTTAACATTTGCCATTGCAGCATGCATTAATGAATGTCCAAAGCTTAAAATAGGTATACTAGCCCCCATTCCAGCAAAGTTGATTAAAATATCATAGATGTGAAAAAAATCCAAAAAGGCTCCTATCACAACAAAAAGGCTTGTAATATGTCCTGGAGTTAATTTGGTATTATCATATATTATTTGTCCAATCATACATACAATACCACAAAATAAAAATGCTCTTAGATAGATCATTTTCTTTTCCTCCTTTCATACTCAATCGCATGTGCAATCACTGGGATACTCTCTTTTTGTTGCGTTAGAATAGGAGACAACAGAGTCCCTGTTGCAATTACTAAAAGATGATTCCATACTCCCTTTTCAAGATTATCCAATAGTAGAGTCATAGAAACACACATACTGCATGCACAACCACTGCCACCAGCAAATACCGGCTGCTTGTTAATGTCATAAATCAACAAACCACAGTCATTAAGGCGATTATCAATTTCCATATTTGCTTCTAAAAGAAGATCGCAAAGCATAGAAAACCCTATTTTTGAAAGATCACCAGTCACAATTGCATCGTAATCTTGAATCGTTTGTTTTCGATTTTTTAAATGTTCTTTTAGTGTTTCAAAAGCAGCAGGTGCCATTGCTTTACCCATATCATTTGCATCACTGTAATTCCAATCAATAACATTCCCTACTGTGAATGCTGACACCTTGATATTAGTCGGTGACTTCCCAAGAATAATAGCTCCGGCCCCACTCACTGTGTAGGTTGTTGACACTTTTTTTTGCACTCCATATTCATTAGGATAACGAAACTGTCGTTCGGCACAAGCATTATGAGAAGAAGTAAAGCAAAGCACATGATCAAAGCCATGTTCAACCAACAAACTTCCTTCTCCAATCACTAAAGAAGAGGTAGCACAAGCGGCATACATTCCCAAAAACGAGATTGGAACTTCTCGTATAAAATAATGTGAAGTTGCTAATTGATTGATTAAATCTCCCCCAACAGCAAAAGAAATGTCAGTTTGTTTTAATCTTGCTTTCCGAATAGCAGCATCGCATGCATCTTTTACCATTTTTCGCTCGGCACTTTCGTAATTTTTTTCTCCACAATAAAAATCACTGTACGTTTGATCAAACAGGTTGCCAAGAGGTCCTTCGCTTTCCAATACTCCAGCAACACTTGCCCTTGATGTTACATAAACATTGTAAAAAATTATTGTTTTCATATTCCCAAAAAATAGCGAAGGATACCTAAAATATAAACAGAAACAATACCATAACAAATCACTGAACCTGCAAGTTTAAACATGTTTGAACCAATTCCATAAATTGGTCCTTCACTTTTTCCTTCGAGTGCACAGCTAGCCAATGCATTTGCAAAACCAGAAATGGGAATAAATAATCCAGCCCCACAAAATTGAGCCAAATTGTCATATATGCCAATTCCAGTTACAAATGCAGTTAACATAATTATAATTATGATAACAAAAGAAGATGCATTGGAAACACTAAAATCCATCATCTCATTCAAATACTGGAAAAGTAATTGTGCTAATACAGCCATAATTCCACCACTAATAAATGCTTTGATCGCATTTTTAACTCGATGTGTAGGTAATTGGTGACGTTGTGCAACGGTATTGTATATTTTTTTTTGCTGCATATTTAATCCTCCTATCATTCTTTTTCTAAAATGTACAATCCTTTTTTTAGTACCATGCATAGAAATATATTGGATTCATCCTCATACCCATTCTCTTTCAATTGATCATAGAGCCATTCTTTCGTTTTGTTCAAATCGCTTAATACATTTTGATTAACCTTTCGATCTAAAATTACCGGCATTGGATGCGCTAAGAAACAATTTTCTTTTTTTATCACAGATAAATTTCCACTATTTTCTAATATTGCAAAACCCACCTCATTTAAACAATTTATTTCTTTTTCTCGCAACTGGGATAGTAGATCATCTAAATTGTAACGTTGTTTCTTCATTTCTTGCTGATTCAAATTTCCATCATAGATTAAAATAACTGGCTTTCCATCAATAAAATCACGCAATGCCTTACTTTTTAGTAGAAGGAAAGAAAGTGTAATCTGTAATAGTACTAATGTTACTATGGGAACCAAAGCTCTCATGATGGATTTGTCAGTTTCACTCACAGCTAATGCTAATAATTCTGACATTACTAAATAAATGACAATATCAAATACCGATAGTTCCCCTACCTCTCGCTTTCCCATAAACCGTAATGCAATAATCAAGATAAAATAGAAACCTACACTACGATATATCAAGTTTAAGTAATCAAAAATAATATCCCTCCCAATCATAAATGGCACCTTTTTTTCATAAAAATGAATGAGGTGAACAATGAAAGTGAATCAATCAACAGCACTGCTTGCACAAAGTACTGCTATTTATTATCTTTCATGTATAGTATGGACATTCGTTTTTTCAATATTCTATTATTTTCACATGATAAAGGATCCTTTTTTTCAATATGGATTATGGCTTTTTAGTATTATGTCTGCTCTTTTCGGATCAATTTATCTAATAAAAAAAGCAGAAAAAAAGACACTGTTTTTTCTACTAGGATTTTTATCACTCCTATTGATCGTTAGTTTAACAGTATCTTTTTCATTCACTCACTTGATTTTCTCAATTTCTCGCTTTTTTATTACTACAATAATTTCATTATTCATTTTCTTGCGCAAATAAATCAGCTTGATGAGCAAAGCCCAAATGTGCATATGCTTTTTCAGTTGCCATTCGTCCCCTTGGTGTACGGTTAATGAAACCAATTTGAAGCAAATATGGCTCATAAACATCTTCTAATGTCATTGCTTCTTCTCCAATAGAAGCAGCCAAAGCCTCAACTCCCACAGGACCACCTTTAAATCTTTCGATAATTCCACGAAGATAGCGATAATCCACATCATCTAATCCAAGTTCATCAATTTTTAAGCGATTCAACGCATGGGAAGCTATTTCATAAGAAATAACACCATCGTTCATTACCTGTGCAAAATCACGGACTCTCCGAAATAGACGATTTGCTACTCGTGGAGTACCACGACTTCTTCTTGCAATTTCAATAACGGCATCACCCTCAATTTCATTTCCCATAACGCGCGAAGTTCTTTGAATAATTTTGCATAAATCAGGTAAATCATAATAATTCAATTGCGAAACGATTCCAAATCGATCCCTTAATGGGGCACTTAAATCACCGGCACGTGTAGTGGCTCCTACCAAGGTAAATGGAGGTAAATCGAGACGTACACTTCGTACCATATTTTCTTTTCCAATTACAATATCAATGCAGTAATCCTCCATAGCAGGATAGAGGATTTCTTCAACCGCTTTGGAAAGACGATGAATCTCATCAATAAAAAGCACGTCTCCTGCCTCTAATTGCGACAAAATAGCCGCAAGATCTCCCCCTTTTTCAATGGAAGGACCACTTGCTGTTTTGATATTTGTTCCCATTTCATTCGCAAGAATATAAGATAATGTCGTTTTTCCTAATCCCGGGGGACCATACAATAACACATGATCCAAGGCTTCATTTCTCTGCTTGGCAGCAGTTAAAAATACTTTTAGATTTTCTTTTAAATCTTTTTGTCCAATATATTCATCTAATGTTGATGGTCTTAACGAGGCATCTTCATCATAAACGAGTTCTTCATTGGAAATCACTCTTTCCATTTTATACTCCTTTCTTCTTCAACATTATGGCTAATGCTTTTCTTACATAGCCATCGACACTTAGGCCTTTCTCCGATTTCAAATCTTTGATAATCGCATTGATTTCACTATTTTTATATCCTAAGGATTTCAATGCTTCCATAGCATCCATTAAATTCTCATCAAATTGTTGTGGTTCACTGTGATCCACCAATTTCCCTTTTAAATCTAGTACAATCTGACTTGCGGCTTTTGGTCCAATACCAGGAAGTTGCCTCAACATAGCAGCATCTCCATTTTCAATCGCAGCAATAATGCTTTTTGTGTCGCTTGCTGCCAGCGCATTTGCTGCAATTTTAGGACCGATTCCCTTTACACTAATTAAACGCACAAATAAATCATGATCTTCTTGCGATAGAAAGCCATATAACAACTGGGCATCTTCTCTAAAATGTTGATAGGTATAAACCACAACTTCATCGTTTAATACCAAAGTACTTGGATTTGGCATATAAATACGATATCCTATTCCATGATTATCAATAATAACACTGTCCATTGTATAAGATACTACTTTTCCTTTTATAAAAGCTATCATTTATTACTCACCTTTTCTTAGTTCTATTCTATCATAGTTTCTTATCATAGCAAAAAAATACATCTACATTAAAAAATCATATCAATTCTTCAAAATCATTAACGTAAATATGACATAACCTTTTTTTCTTATCCTCCTCTTTTTCGCTTAGTTGATCATAAACTCCTGCTGTCAAAAAATGCTCCTTATGAGCGGTTTTCAAAGCATTATATAAATCATCAAACAAACAGCATTGAGAAGGTTCAACATGCATCCTTTTTGCACACTGCAAAAAGATATCAGGGTGTTCTTTATTTTTTCCAACTTCCGAACAGGTCATTATAAAAGAGAAATAAGAAAGCATGTTGAGACGTGATAAAGCCATTTCTGCATGTTGTTTATTACAACTTGTCGCTATACACATTAAAATACCTTGTTTTTTCAGTTCTGATAATAACTTAATGCATCCCTTTTTTTCTTTTATGTGATAGCGATAAGCATCTTCTGCCATTGCATTCCAATCACTTTTAATTTCTGCTTCACTCTTTTTGATATGAAACTCCTTGATAAAAAATTTAGCACTTTCATCAAAACTCATATTTTTTATCACATCACTATAAGACGTGTCAAAAAGAATACCATGCTTTTTTAAATATTCTTTATCGATATCTTGCCACAAATTCATGGAATCCAACAAAGTGCCATCCAAATCAAAAATACACGCTTTTAATTCTGGCATTATATCTAGCAATTTCATTCGAGATCCTCGATTTCTAATAATACTGGACAATGATCACTACCCATTATTTCCATTTGGATATCCGCCTTCCTAATTTTTTCTTTTAAATCATCAGATACTAGGAAATAATCGATTCTCCATCCTGCGTTTCTACTTCTTGCGTTAAATCGATAGCTCCACCAAGAATAGATTTCTTTTGCATCAGGATGTAGGTAACGAAAACTATCAACAAATCCCGATTGTAGCAAACAATCGAACGCTTCCCTTTCTTCATCAGAAAATCCTGCATTACCACGATTTTGTTTTGGATTTTTTAAATCGATTTCCGTATGAGCAACATTCATATCGCCACAAACAATTACACTTTTATGTTGTTTTAATTGACAAAGATAATTTCGAAAATCATTTTCAAAACGAAGACGATATGCAATTCTTTTTAGTCCATCCTGTGCATTTGGTGTATACACACAAACAAGATAGAATGTTTTATATTCCAATGTAATTACTCTACCTTCATGGGAATGTTCCTCAATTCCAATATCATATTGAACAGAAATAGGTTTTCTTTTCGCAAAAACAATAGTTCCAGAATACCCTTTCTTTTCTGCATAATTATAAAACTGATAATAATCTAACATAGAAAGATCCAACTGTCCTTCTTGCATTTTGGATTCCTGTACACAAAAAAAATCTGCATCTATCGAATCAAAATAATCTATAAAACCTTTATTTACAGCGGCTCGTATTCCATTTACATTCCAAGAAATCAATTTCATCCTCTATCACCGTGCTTATTTTATCATAGTTATGAAAAAAATGAGTAACAAAAAGAATTCTTCTCTTCATTTTGTTAATTTCTTGTTAATATTATGTTAATTTAATGTTACAATAAATATGTTTTTACAAGGAGGATTGTCAAAACTATGACAGGTACGATTACTCTAGGATCTATTCAATGGGATCTGATTATTGGAGGGCTAGCACTTTTCCTATTTGGAATTGAATATATGGGAGATGGTTTAAAGAGCATAGCCGGTGACAAATTAAGAGATTATATTGATAAATACACGAATAAAACTTGGAAAGGAATCATAGTTGGTACCTTAATGACCGTCTGTATCCAGTCGAGTAGTGCTACAAGTGCTATCGCAATCAGTTTTGTTCGTGCCGGTTTAATGAAGGTAGAACAATCGATCGGTATTATTATTGGAGCGAATATTGGAACTACCATCACTGCCTTTTTAATTGGTATGAAGGTAGAAGATTTAGCACTGTATTTCGTGTTTATCGGTGTTTTAATCACAATGTTCTCGAAACGCAAAAAACAAGGATATGCCGGACAAATCATTTTAGGATTCGGTTTATTATTCTTCGGCTTAAAATTAATGGGTGATGAATTATCAAATTTAGGTCAACTTGATATTTTTGCTGAAATGGCAACTGCAATGGCAAATCAACCAGTATTAGGTTTACTAATAGGAACACTAATGACTGCAATTGTACAATCTAGTAGTGCTACTGTTGGTATTATTCAAAAAATATATGATTCTGGAGCCATGTCATTGTATGCTGCTCTTCCTTTTGTATTTGGATCTAGCATTGGAACTACGATTACCGGTGTCATTGCTTCGATTGGTGGAAGTATATCAGCAAAACGAAGTGCCATTATTAATGTATTATTTAATACTTTCGGGGCTATTCTATTCTTACTGCTGTTAAATCCATATGCTCATTTTATAGAACAGTTAACAGTACAATTTAATCTTTCACCAATGATGCAAATTGCATTTGCTCATATTATTCGAGCGTTGATAATTTCCATTCTTGCTTACCCTTTCATTTCAAAACTGATCCTGCTTTCTAAAAAATTGATTCCAGGAGAAACATCCGAAAGAATTGAGATAAATTTTGCTGGATTAGATCCAAAACTAGCTTCTTCTCTTCCTGCTGGAGCACTAGGAGTATCGAAGCAAGCAATCATAAAAATGGCAGATTTAGCAATCGAATCTATTAAAGAGACGCAAAATTTCTTTAACACAAAATCAGGAAAATATAAAGAAAGTGCGAAGCAATTAGAAGATGCAATCAATACATTAGATATCAAAGTTACAGAATATTTAACTAGTATTGCCCACGAAAATCTTGGCGAACATGATATGGATGAATTTGTCGGATATTTACAAGTAGTAAAAAACATTGAACGTATTGGTGATCTAGCCATGAATTTAAATGAGTTCTATGACTTAGTATATGATGAGAAAGGATTCTTCTCTGAAAGTGCTATGGAAGACGTCAATGAAATGTACAAAGTAAATATAGAGATGCTTGATTTTGCAATGGGATATTTTATGGAACACGATGAATCTATTATTGAAATCATCGAAGAAAAAGAAAATTATTTAGATAAAGTAGAAGAAAAAGCAAGAAGAAAACACTTCAAACGTATGGCAAATACAGAATGTAGTGAAGCTATCGCAAGTAGCGTTTATGTTGATATGCTTTCTAATTTAGAACGTATGGGCGATCATACTACCAATATCATAAAAGTATTAGTAGACAAGCCTCATGTTCATGCTACATACGAAACTGTTATTGAAAAATAATAAATAAAAAACAATTATACAAACCGTGTTAGTTGAACTCATAGCATCAGTTAACACGGTTTTTTTAAAATACATCAAAAGTAATCTCTAATTATTAACTAGGATAACAAAAAAAGAGCAAATAATCACTTAACAACCTTGCCCTTTTATCAATATCAGATGGATTAAAATAATACATTAAGAATAAAATTTCAGGAGATAAAGTAGTAACAGATAGTAAAAATATTTTCTAATAACCACCAAGATTTTTTAATCATCTATTTTTTCAATTAAATTAAAATGCAAACAAGCCGAATAGATTCCATCTTCATCAACACTTTTACATACATAATCTGAATGTTCTTTCACTTCATCTACAGCATTTCCCATTGCAACTCCAATACCAACAGTTTCAAGCATTTCCAAATCATTACCGCCATCTCCAAAAGCCATCGATTCTGAGATGTCATAACCATAATAATCAAGTACTTTTAATATACCAACCCTTTTGCCGCCATTCTTTGGAATGACATCAACCGCTTTCGGCCACCAAGATGTAATTTTTGATTGCGTCACCCCTTTTAGCAATGATTCGTATTCAGATGGCTTCACTGCAATCATCAATTGATATATGTCTTCTTGTAACAATTGATCAAAATCATTAACTACATTTAATTTTTGATTGGCAATGGAAAAATATTCATCTAAATCTGGCTCATAACCATTAGCTCCCATTCGCATTGCACTTGCGGCTTGAACAACATGTCCCATCCTATTTGCATTATTAATGAAATGATAGATATCTTGTTTATCCATTGGTTGTTTATGAATAATCGTATCATTATTAAAGCAGTATTGTCCATTATAGGCAATAATCCCATCAAAAGAAACCTTTTCAAAATGAGGTATGACAAAAGCTGGTCTACCTGTCGCAATAAAAAGTTTAATTCCCTTTTCTTGAAGTTGATTTAACGTCATTGCAATCGTATCCGTAAGATCTTTCTCACCTAATTTTAATAGTGTACCATCAATATCAAAAAAAATAATTTTTATTTTACTAGTTGTCATATATTTCTCCTATTCGATTTCAGTATACCATAAATAATTTAAATAATTGTAAAATACATTATATTAAAATAATTTAAAAAATAAAAAGACAAATTTATTATTTTTATAAATATTAGAAATTAACAATATAAAAAGCGGCTGATAAAATACCGCTTCTTTCAATTATCGCTACAATCAACCTAGAGGAAATTATATCATTCCATTCATTTTAATTAATGATATAGATTAAATAATAGAATTATATCCAATATACAAAATAATCTCCTCTCACTAATCGATCATTATTTTAAAGCAAGAATCTTCACTTGATATGGCTCTGCAATTCCACGAACTGTTACTGTACTTCCTACTTTACTATCCAAAAGTGCGATCGCTAATGGAGTAGCATTGGAAAGTTTTCCATTGAATGGATCCGCTTCTACCGAACCAACAATAGTGTAAGTTTCAATTTCATTCGTATCTAAATCCTGAATTTCCACTGTACTTCCTAAGGTAACAACACCTTTTTTCCCTTTTTTATCGTCCGAAATGATCTCAACATTTTTAATCATTTCTTCAACTTCACGAATTCTTGCTTCTACTCTTGCTTGATGATCTCTTGCCGCATCATAATCAGCATTTTCACTTAAGTCACCCTGTGCACGTGCTTCTTGCAATTCATTAATTACGACGTTTCTCTCTTCGTGTACTAAACGATGCAGTTCATTTTTTAACTCTTCATACCCCTCTTGGGTTACATATACTTTTTCATCAGCCATGTGATTCACTCCTTCTAATTTGCCATTGTATTATAGCATGATTTCATCGTTTCGACTATACTATTTTACCAACTTAAACCAAGTTCATTTTGTAGTTTGGTATGCTCAGCTAATGTTTTTGAGTAGTAAACTTTTCCAGTCCCATTAATATCAGCAATAAAGTAATAATAGTCATGTTTTTTTGGATTTAGCACCGCTTCAATCGCATCTTTTCCTGGATTTAAAATAGGACCAATAGGCAAACCATTATGTAAATAGGTATTGTAAGGAGAATCAATATTTGTATTTGATTCACATTCCGTCCAATCATCATATTCATACATAGCATAACATACCGTAACGCTCGATTGTAGCGGCATATTGGCATTCAAACGGTTGAAAAATACACCAGCAATCATTTTCATATCTTCACTAGTAAATGACTCATACTGTACAATAGAAGCCAATGTAATTAAATCATGAATTGACATCCCTTTATCAGAAATGACAGATTTTATTTTTTCATATTCCTTTTCAAAATGATCTAGAAATATATAAGTAATTTCTTCCAAAGTCGAATCTTTCTTGAAACTATAAGTTTCTGGATATAGATAACCTTCGAGTTTAATACGATACTCACTATTTAATATGCTTTCATTTAAAAACTCGTATTTATTAATACATTGCAGTAAAAAATTTTCATCATTCCACAAAGAAATCAAAGCATTTTGATCAATTCCAAGTTTTTCCTCTAACAATCCTGCAATTTCTTTTGCCCAAATTCCTTCACGAAACGTAATCATAACTTCATCAATTATTACATTTTTTTGATCTGTTAGATAAGATACAATTGAATTTGTATTCCAACTCTTATCTATTTTAAATTGACCCGCAATGAACCCCTCTGTTCCATGGAGTTTTGCATCAATTTTTGCAAAAAAAGCACTTTTTACAATTCCTTCTTTCTCTAGTCGTAATACAATGGAATCCAAGTTATCCCCTTCCACCACTTCAAAAACAACTATTTCTTTTTCTTTTGAAACGGGTGAAGTATTTATAGAATAAATCGAAAATAGCAATATAAAAGCTAATACCACAACTAAAATAACACTACCAACGAATTTTTGTATTTTTGTTAACCTCTGCCAAAAAGTTTTAAATGTTTCCATTTTCTTCTTCCTCGCAAAAAGCTCCTACAACTTCTTCTACCATTGCCCACTCTTCTTCGGTTTCTATTGGTGTCAGGTTTCCTTCTTCATCATAGCAACTAGCATATGTTTCTCCATTTTCAATATTTGGATTAGTAAATACAACATATTTTTTTCCTAATTCCTCATTATCAAAAGTAAACAGAATCTCCATTGCTACTTCTTTGCCATTTTCATCAATGACATACATTGTTTTTGATTCTAACATTATTTCCTCCTATACAAAATAGGGCATAAAGCCCTAATTTTTACTATTCAAGTAATCCTGTAGGATGGTGACAGCAGCCATCTGGTCAATAATCTTTTTTCTTTTTTTTCTTGACATATCCGCTTCTAAAAGAAATCTTTCTGCACTTACTGTTGTCAACCGTTCATCCCACAACTCTACTGTTAATCCAATATTTTCTAGTTTTTCTTTAAATAAAAGAGATGCGTTAGCACGAATTCCAACATCACCATTCATATGTTTTGGTAATCCTAATACTACAGTTTCAACTTTATAAGTATCAATGTGTTTTTTTAATTTTTCAAGGCATTCATCATAATTTTCATTTTCAAAACGTATGGTTTCAACAGGCGAAGCAATCATACCCAGTAAATCAGACACACTGACCCCACATGTTACACTTCCTAAATCTAAACCTAAAATTCGCTTCATTAGTTATTATTCCCGGCTAAATAATGACGAACTAACTCCTCAATTATTTCATAACGATCGATTCCCTGAATAATTGTACGAGCATTATTATGACTTGAAATGTATGCAGGATCATTCGAAATTAAATACCCTGCTAATTGATTCACTGAATTATATCCTCTTTCCTTAAGTGCAGTATCTACCAGATATAATACATGTTTAATATTATCCTGTTTGAATTCATCTGAACGAAAGGCCATTGTCTCGGTAGCATCTTTTTTCATAGTATTACCTCCTTACTATCTTGTTTCTATTTTATCTTATTTTGCTTTACTTTTAAAGTGATAAACCAAGAATTGAAGCAATTTCTGACAATGCTGTTTCTACTTTATCAATGTTCTTTCCTCCTGCTTGTGCTAAATCCGGTTTTCCCCCACCGTTTCCACCACAGATAGAAGCAGCCGTCTTAACTAAATTTCCACAATGAATACCATCTTTGCATATTGCTTTATCAGCAGCGGCTACAAAAACAACCTTACCATTCCAAGTGCTAGACAAGAATACAATGCCATGCTTCATTTTATCTCTCAAAGAAATTGCCATCTCTTTTAATTGTCCACCTTCGAGATCATTCATTTCTTTGATTAGAATCTTTTTCCCATCATGTTCTTTCGCTTCGTTAATTAAAATGTCAGCTTTTGCCATCAACGCAGCTTCTTGTAATTTTTGTAGTTCTTTTTTCAATATTGTCATTTCCTCAACCAAAGCATTAACCTTCTCATCGACTGATACAATCGTCTTTGCTTTTAAAACAGATGCTACCTTTTTTAAAGTTTCTTCTTCGGTTTTAAACTCTTGATATGCAGAAAATCCTGTTTTTGCGGTAATACGACGAATTCCTGATCCAACACTTTCTTCCGAGATAATTTTCAATAAACCTATTTCTCCTGTGTTTTCCACATGACATCCACCACAAAATTCTTTTGATACTTCTCCCATTGTCACAACTCGTACAACATCACCGTATTTCTCATCAAATAATGCGGTTGCTCCCGATTTTTTAGCGGTTTCAATATCCATTAATTCTTTTGTCACCGGAAGCTGTTTTTCAATATTTTCGTTTACAATCGATTCTATCTGATTTAATTGTTCTTCGCTAACTTTTTCAAAATGTGTAAAATCAAAACGAAGATATTCATCACCATTAAACGAACCTGCTTGTGCGATATGATTACCTACTACCTGTCTTAAAGCACTTTGCAAAAGATGAGTAGCAGAATGATTAGCAGTAATTCGTTTTCTACGACCACTGTCGATTTTTAAGATAACTTCTTCCCCTTCTAATAATTCACAACCATCCAACTCTACTTTGTGTAGGAATTGTCCATGAGGAGCTTTTTTAACATCGCTAATTTCAATGGATACACCATCTTTTGTAAGCGTTCCAGTATCAGCAATTTGTCCACCACTTTCTGCATAAAAACAAGTGGTATCAAAAATTACATTACCATAATCTTTTAAAGAAGTAACTCGTTTCCCATTTTGGAATAATCCAATAACTTTCGCTTTTGTTTCCATGCAATCATAACCAATAAATGCACTAGGCAATTCAAAATTCATTAAATCTTCCGATTGGCTTGCCATAGATTCCACATTTTCCCTTGCTGCTCTAGCCCGATCTTTTTGTTTCTGCATTTCTGATTTAAATTCATCCTCATCTACTGTTAATCCATTTTCATTTGCAATTTCAGCTGTTAATTCAAAAGGAAAACCATAAGTATCATATAGTTTGAATACCACTTTACCAGATAGTATATGGTTCGTTGCTTTAGTCATTTCTTCATTTAATAGTTGTTCACCATTTCGTAAAGTTTTATGGAAAGTTTCTTCTTCAATTTTAATCAAATTTTCATTATAACTAATTTTATCCATTAAATATGGATAAAAATCCTTCATATTTTCAGAAACAATACCAACCAATTTATACATAAATGGTTCATTTATACCAAGTTTTATTCCATAACGAACCGCACGACGCAATACACGACGCAATACATAACCACGACCATTGTTTGAGAATAAAGCACCATCACTTAAAGCAAACGTAACTGTTCTTATATGATCCGCAATTACACGATATGCCATCTTGTGCTCTCCTTCATAAGGATATTTTGCCATCTTCTCACATGCATGGATAATCGGTAAAAATAAATCCGTATCAAAATTTGTTTCTCCACCTTGAACTAGCGATACTAATCGTTCTAATCCCATTCCAGTATCAATATTTTTCTGAGGAAGTTCTTTGTATTCTTTGCGTGGAAGTTCTGGCTTACAATCATATTGTGAAAACACAACATTCCATACTTCAATATAGCGATCGTTTTCCATTTCTTCAAAAAATAGTTTTTCTCCTAACCCCTCTGGATCGTATTCTTCTCCACGATCGTAAAAAATCTCACTATCTGGCCCTCCAGGACCTTCCCCAATTTCCCAAAAATTATCATCTGTTTTTAAAATATGGGAAGGGTCTACCTTACATACTTCCGTCCAAATACGATAGGCATCTTTATCATCTGTATAAACTGATACATACAATTTTTCTTTTGGAAAACCAATCCATTTTTCATCCGTTAAAAATTCCCAAGCAAATGGAATTGCTTCTTCTTTAAAATAATCACCAATTGAAAAGTTCCCTAACATTTCAAAGAAAGTATGATGACGTGCTGTTTTCCCTACATTTTCAATATCATTTGTACGAATTGATTTTTGTGCATTAGTAATACGATTACAACGTGGTTTTTCACTACCATCAAAATATTTCTTTAATGCTGCAACACCAGCATTGATCCACAGCAATGTTGGATCATTATGAGGAATCAAGGAAGCCCCTGGTTCTACCATGTGACCTTTGCTTTTGAAATAATCTAAAAACAATTGTCTAATTTCATTACCCGTTCTCTGTTTCATATAAATCTCCTTTTAACCAATAAAAAAACGTTCCTATCACAGGAACGCTAGCTACTAACGCGGTACCATCCTGATTCACAGAAAATATCTCTGTGCACCTTAATTCTCTTTCATACGCAAGAGGAACGCCAAACTCCAATGTAGCTTCAATCAGAAATCATAAAATGTTTTCACCAACCACATTCTCTCTACCTACTATTCTGATCTACTCATCATCTTCACCGTTTGATTACTTGAATATGATACCATAAAACAAATCATGTTTCAATTTATTTTCAAATTTTCAATCCATATGTAATCTTATTTAAATTACCCTCCTTATTGGCTTTCTCCAATAGGAGGGTAATTATTACATTTCATTCATTTTACGCATCATTTTCTTTTTTGTTCGTCTAACCTGTCTTGCGATATCTTCTATCTCATCTTCTTTTTGATAGCCAATTAAAATACCAATTGCAATACCTGTTAACAAACAAGTGGTTTTTGAACATACGTTACACATAATAATCACTCCTTTACTATGATTATTATGTGTTGGTAATCTTTATTTATTCACTATATTTTAGTAAACGCTCTTTTAGTTTTGTATTTCTAGGATGTCTTTGCTCTTTGTTGATTCCCTCTTTTAAGATGTTTTCACTACCTAACAATATTAATGATTTTTTTGCTCTTGTAATCCCAGTGTAAATTAATCTTCTCTCTAACATATATTGATAATCTGCTAAAATTGGCATGATTACAATCGGATATTCGCTTCCTTGGGATTTATGAATAGA
>JBGUVL010000054.1:0-5541 GCA_045134375.1 Breznakia sp.
CCAACGATACTATTTTTCATCGTTTCTGCCATTTTCTTCACTTTTTCTATATTAATATTTGTTAATTTCATTGGATTCCTCCTTTGATTACGTTACCTATTGTATCATTTATTATTAGTTTATGCAAATTCTCACAAAGTTTCACATATTATTTAACAAATTAAAAAGGAATTCTCAAAAATGACAAATTCCTTTTCATTACAATGGATACTATTTTGAGATAATATCATGCAAATAGATATTATTTTCTCTTTCTGGTCCTACCGATACCATCGAAACTCTTGTTTTTGTAATTTCTTCAATGCGTTTCACATAATTTCTACAATTTTCTGGTAGTTGATCAAATTCTCTAATTTTTGAAATATCTTCATCCCATCCCGGCATCATTTCATAAATTGGTTTTGCTCTTGCCACTTTTTCTACGGTAGCAGGAATATAATCATATCGTTTGCCATCAATTTCATAAGCAACACAAACCGGAATTTCTTTCAAACCAGAAAGAATATCAATCTTCGTAATCACAATATCAGTAAGTCCATTGATAATTGCAGCATGCTTTACTACCAAAAGATCCAGCCAACCACATCTTCTAGGACGTCCTGTTGTTGCCCCATATTCAAATCCTTTTTCGCGTAAGAATTCTCCATTTTCATTTAACTGTTCGCTTACAAAAGGTCCTTCACCAACACGAGTCGAATAAGCTTTTACCACACCAACAATGCGATCTAATTTCTTTGGTGAAACACCTGCACCAGCACAAACACCAGCACTGGTTGGATTACTACTGGTTACATAAGGATAAGTTCCATAATTGATATCCAGCATAGCCGCCTGTGCTCCTTCAAACAAAACAAATTTATCTTGCTCTAACGCTTGATCAATTTCTGCAACCGAATCGATGATCCTTGGCAACAATTTTTCTCTTACCACTTGGAACTGTTCGAGTAATTCATTGTAATCAAATGGTTCCCCACCATACAATTTTACAATCTCATCATTTTTCATTTTTAAAGAGAAAGCTAGTTTTTCCTTGAATGATTCAAAATCCTCTAGATCCCCCACACGCAAGCCAATCCGTTGGTATTTGTCGGCATAACATGGTCCAATACCACGTTTTGTGGTTCCCACTTTCTTATCTCCTTTTGCCTCTTCTTGATAACTATCAATCGCAACATGATAAGGCATGATTAAATGCGCACGATCCGAAATAAATACATGATCTGTCGTAATTCCACCTTTTTCAATCACATCGATCTCTTCTAAGAAAACAAAAGGATCCACAACAACACCTGGGCCAATGATACACTTCGATTGGGTATGCAAAACACCAGAAGGTAATAAATGAAGAATGTGTTTTTCTCCTTCTACAATTACCGTATGTCCTGCGTTATTTCCTCCTTGAAAACGAACAACGTAATCTACTTTTCCTCCAAGTACATCGACAATCTTACCTTTTCCTTCATCGCCCCATTGGGTACCTACAACTACATAACCTGACAATTTAATCATCCTCTCTTTTGCCGATTGACATAAAATACATTTTTATTATAATACAAGTAAAGCTATAAGTATATTTAATATTTTGAATATTAGTCATAAGAGGGACTTATATGAAAGCAAAATTAGATAATTATCGTATTTTTTATGAAGTAGCGCAAGCCGGCTCTTTTTCCAAAGCCAGTGACAAGCTCTATATCTCACAATCCGCCATTTCCCAGGCCATGAAACAATTAGAAGAGGATTTAGGCACAAAATTATTTCAACGGTATGCGAAAGGAGTCATTCTTACAAAAGAAGGAGAAGTGCTTTTTCATTATGTGAAAGATGCCATTGATTCATTATATATTGGGGAAAAGAAATTAGACAATATGCGTAATTTAGAAGAAGGAAGTCTCATCATTGGTGCCGGTGATACCATCTCTAGTAATTATCTTTTACCTTATCTGGAATCCTTTCACAAATACTATCCTAATATCCGCCTACAAGTCTATAATCGCACCTCTATTGAAATGATGGAGCTAGTAAAAGCAGGTCGTGTAGATGTCGCTTTCGTCAATCTGCCAATGAAAGAAAAAGATATTGAAATTCATCCTTGCTTTGTGATTCACGATATTTTTATCGCTTCTTCTAACTATCCCATGAAAGAAAGCTATACGAAAAAAGAAATCGCTGAATTACCTTTAATTCTATTAGAACGTAATTCCAATTCACGCCATTATGTGGATCAACAATTCAAAAAAGAGCACATTAACCTTACGGCACAAATTGAAATTGGAGCACACGAATTACTATTACAGTTTGCGAAAATCAACCTTGGCATTGCTTGTGTCATCAAAGAATTTTCAACCGCTTACCTAGAAAGAAACGATGTCCTAGAATTACCATTAAAAAATCCTTTGCCACCACGATCCATCGGCTATGTCATAAATCAAAAAGTACCTCTTTCCTCAGCAACTAAGCTTTTCCTATCGCTGATTCAAAAAAAGCAATGAGCGTTTCCAACCGCAAAAAAACTTCTTTCCATAAACTTGTTAAGATTTACGAGAACAAGTAATTTTATTATGCAAATTGTTTGTTCTAAAAAGTGGATCCTGTGCATCGGATGAAACTATGTATGGCAAGCGTTAATTGACCACTACTTTAAAAGAAGGGGCTTCAACGAAAAGCCCCTTTTGTTAAGAAATTCTTTTTTCAATCATTTTTTTGATCGCTGCTGCTTCCTTTCCATCTTCTTGGTAGATGTCGGTGTTTATACTGGTTTTTCTATCGGAGATATAAGCGGCACATATTGTTTTATCTTTCAATAAGATTTTTAATCCCACATAGAGTTCCGGTCCTCCAAAGAATGTATAGAATGTTGTTCCACCTAGCACTTGATGAGAAAAAGGTTCCGACTTTCCTCGAAATTTTGCATCTTCATTGATAACGGAAACTTTTTGAATGTCATCATATTTGATCATCTTTGGTGTTCCCAAAAGAATTGTTAATTGTTTATTCTCATCATCAAATTTCACAGACTTAAATGTTGCGTTCTTCATGCAACTCACCTCCATAGAAAGACTTAATCTTGTAAGTATCTAAAAATTTTATAGAGAATATCTCGCAGAACCCATAAAAGTTTGAGTGTAAACAGGTAAATCATCGATATATCCATAATTAGAGAAGGTGTTATTTCTTCTGCCATTACTAGAGTTGTAGATAAAATCACGAATGGTGAAGCAAATGAACAAAGAAATTGGTTTATCCTCTTACACCACTTTTTTCAAATTTTTTACCTAATATTTTTTGTTAAACAAATTTCTGATTCCCCATTGGTCGCTACCTAGATTGCCAATCATTTTCCAATTCCCTTTCTATATCTCAATTATAAATCAATTATTTTATAATAACAATTCTTATATTTGTTTATCAATATGATATTTGATAAGCGGTATTCCCATTTGGGGAATGTCGATCAAACAGGAACAAACCCTATTTCTTATCGATAAATTAGAAGTACTCCTCAAATTCGTCCATAACACAGGACATCCTTCCGCTAAGCACTTTTTATGCGTAATCCTTTGGGATATTTATTCTTTATCCTACTTCCATCACTTTTTCCAAATCCAAGCGTATGTCCATGAAAACGCAAAGCAAAATAACCCTTTTCCGTTTGCTTATTAAGAACGTTACCACTCAGATAAATAGAACATTCTTCCTCATCTAACTCCACCCATCGCTGGCGATGATTTTCTAATGCTGCAGCCATATAGAAATGATGATGAGGTTCAAAGCGTTTCTTGACCATTTCTCCACATAAGATTCCTTGCCTTAACACCTTGGTTTTCTTTAATTGAATAAAAGGAGAATTCTTAGCATACACTTTATTATTTTGTACCATAAAATTAGCCGGCAGTTTATCTAACTGAGAAGTAAGAAAAGATAAAACGCAATCCTCCAATTTAGGTTCCTTTTCTATTTTTAAAGAAGCCGCTGGATTATCACTCAATCTTCTCATTTTTGCGATAAAATGACCTTCTCCATGATCCATAGGAAAAATTCTACGCACTTTCGAAACATCCAAATCTTGATAAGCCAAGCCACCTCTTCCAAAATTAACATGACAATCCAATAGCTCCATATCCGGATGTGTTTTTAGAAATTCATAAATACACTTCTCATTTTCCTCCATCGCATAAGTGCAAGTAGAGTAAACTAAGATCCCATTCTGCTTCAATGCTCGATAGGCTTCCTTTAAGATTGACTGCTGTCGAGAGGCACAAGAAAGAACATGCTCCTCGCTCCAATCCTCCATTGCCTTTTCATGAATTTTAAACATTCCTTCTCCACTACAGGGCGCATCGACGATCACTTTATCAAAACATCCCTGCATTTCTTTACAAATAATAGCAGGCGAAGTATTCGTGATCATATTTTCACTGACTCCCATTCGCTCCATGTTGGATAATAGAATCTGTGCTCGATTAGATACAATCTCATTACTCACCAAAAAACCACTTTGCCCCAATCGAGAAGCAATTTGTGTACTCTTCCCTCCGGGAGCAGCACACAAATCAAGTACCCAATCCCCTTTTTGAATATCGGCTACACTTACCACACTAGTTGCTGATGGTTCCTGCATATAAAATAAACCTGCCAAATGATAAGGATGATTTCCACTAATCGTATCCTCCACATAATAACCATCTTCACAAAAAGGAGAAGGTCGCAAAGAGAAAGCATCCGTAATCATCGTATCCTCTTTTACTTTCAACCGATTGATTCGAATACCACGATATGGTTTTTCATTTAAACTTCTTAAGTAAGCATCATATTCCTCATTTAGATAGGAATGCATGCGTTCTAAAAATTGTTCTTTCATAAACCACCAAAACTATTTCTTCTTTTTCTTTAAAATATCAGCTTCCAATCGCTTCATATTGCTTGCTTGTTGCGCAATCCCCTTCTTCTCGAATTTCGGTTCTAACAATATATATTGCGTATCTCCTTCCAATGGCAGTGCAATGCTCATATGAAATTCTCCACTGCGCATCGCATCAATCTCCACATTTCGCAATAACACTTCTTCCTTTATCCCTTTTTGAAAAGGACGAAAGCGATGGACATAGAGATGCTTTCCAAATTTTGCAAGGTAAGCCTTATCATAAAAGAAATGATAGGCAAGCAACAATAAAACAATGGTCAATGGAATCAAATACCATGAAAATGGTAATATCTGTAACAATACAAGAACGACATAGACTATGGCAGCCACTAACATGATTCCAATACGAATCACATCAGGGGCTACTTTGCCATATAAAACATATTCAAAAGGCATTGAACACAGCTCTTTTAAATCTTCTCGAATAATTGACTCTAAATCTTTCATTAACGTTTTAACCTCTCTTACTTGATTGCTATATTGTAACATAAAAGATTGCCATATTTTCTATTTTCTAAGTAAATATTACAATATCTTTTTCCCACAGTGATACATTAGTTCCATCTTTACATTTAAATTTTCTTCCTGATTATCATTACAAGACCAATGATAAGGAT
>JBGUVL010000055.1:0-23550 GCA_045134375.1 Breznakia sp.
ATGGTAAGCTTTCTTACCTATATTATTCATGAAAGTCCAGTGGAAGAAAGAGGTCGCTATTTAGCGCTATCGGCTACGTTTACCACGGTGTTTGGCGCTTTTGGATACATGGTGGGTGGTTTCATTGGAGTGGTTTCGATCGATCTTAGCTTTGCACTACAAAGTGGTACTTTGATGATCACAGGCGTTCTCTTCTATTGGTGCTTAAAAGATGATTCATTTCAAGAGAAGGATACAGGGAAGACGACAAAAAGCGTGAATCCTTTCAAAGCTTTTTGCGATGCGAGAAGTTTTATGAATATTTTATTCCTATTGCTGTTTCTAGCGGTATTCATTACTTCTAGTGCTTCTACCGCTTATGATCAATGTTTTAACTATTTCATCAAGGATCAGTTTCAATTCAATTCTTCCTATAACGGGATGTTGAAGGCAGTGGTTGGCTTTATATCTCTGCTCGCGAATACCACCATTTGCGTGTGGTTGATGAAGCATACGGATTTAAAAAAGACAATTCTTTATGTGTTAGGCTTGGGAGGCTGTTTTTTGCTTGGTGTTACTTTTTTTATAGAAATGCTCCCATTCATCGTTATGAATCTTCTTTTCTTTGCGATCAATGCGATCTATATTCCTTTGCTTCAGGACCTTTGTGCACAACGTTCCAATAGTAATAATAGTGACATGGTCATGGGATTTTATAATGCGATGAAAAGTTTGGGTATGATTGCAGGTGCATTATTTGCTGGTTTTATTTACGAAATCAATGCACGACTTTCCTTCTTTTTTGCCGCTTTGTTCTTCTTTTTAGCGATGCTGCTTTTGCTGATTTATTATCAAAAAAGTAAAGCAAAATAAAAAAATGCCATGGATGCCCTAAAATAGTGCAAAGATTGCAGGGTTTGCTTTTGAATGAAAGCAATAAGGGCATGCATAGAAATGTTTAAAACCAAAAAAACATCATCATAGAAAAGGGATAAATATTGATTTCCATCTTATTTTCCCTTTCATTTTAGTATGGATGTTTGAAAATATAGTAAATAATGGTATAATGACGCCGATGAGGTAGAGTTATGATGGGGTACATTAAAAGTTTTATTTATGAATTCAACAATACTTATACCGTGGATGATCGTGTGATTACGATATTGTTTTCTGCCATTTTCTTACCATGGCAGCTCGCAATCGTCATTACCTTGGGGGTTACTTTGTTTTTGCTTGTGAAAACGGATTTTATTGCGACATTTAAGCGTGTTGCTTATGCTAAGGTATTGCTGTTGTTTGCACTGTATTTGTTTGTTGTCTCTTTGATCAATCAGGATTGGATGTCGGCATTATCCAGTATTGCAGCGGCAATGATGTTTGTTAATATCATTCATTTTCGTGAATTCATTCATCGTGATTTGTTTGAACAGCTTCTTGATATCGCAATTATTCTAAGTTTATTTGCGGTAGCATATGGGATTGTAGAACAATTTCATTATATGAGCATTGTGGATGGTATGGGCTTTTTTGACATTCAAAATAAACCGATTTATCGGGTTCATACATTTTATAACAATGCGAATTATTATGCTTATACGATTTTATTGATCGAAGCCATGTGTGTGTATAAATTTTTTCGAATTGAGGATCTTCGTTTCCGCATTTATTATATTGGGGCTGGCATGTTCAATTTGTTTGCTTTGTTTTTAACAGGAGGAAGAATCGCTTGGCTGGCACTCGCTGGTGGTGTTGTTGTGATGTTATTCGTCAATCGTTGGTATAAGTTATTTGCGACTGCCATTGTAGGAGTTGGTGGTGTATGTGGCTTGCTTGCATTAAAACCTGGTTTGTTGCCGCGATTAGCACAAAGAGGATTTAAGATTGAGCGAAGATTGCAAATTTGGCGTACTGCAAAACTAATGATTGAGGATTCTTGGTTATTGGGAAAAGGGCCAATGGGTTATTTGAGCAACTATGCATCCTATCAAGAAGAGTATATTGCGACTTATGGGTTAAAAAGTTTTCGACAGTACAAATTGGGAATTAGTGCAAACCATGCACATAGCATTTTTCTAGAACCAATACTAAGTTATGGTATTGTAGGTTGTGTCATCATTTGCCTATATTTGGTCTATGAAATCAAGCAAATGGTTGCCTTAGCTTATCACAAGATTGATCCTACTTTAGCGTCGCTTTTAATTGGAACGCTGGTAATGACCTTCCTTTTCTCACTTATGGATTTTCCATTATATTGGGTGCAAAGTGGTTATTTGTTACTGCTGTTGTTTGGTAGCAGTGATATGTATCGTCATGAATTAAAAAGCAAAAGACAATAGGAGGAAGCTATGCTAGATTGGTTTGTCATTGTGGTTTATTTAGTTAGTTTTTGCATTTGTTTTTATGCGTTAAGCTGCATTAAATTTGATCGCTTATGCTATGTTAGTGAACCGAACAAAGTGCGGTTACTGTTGCTGCTTTTTGCCATGGGACTTGGCTATTTGGTGGCAGGCTTCGTATTAGAACTGACAATCTATCATTAAATAGAAAGGACATCTCATACAATAAAATGAGGTGTTTTTTTATGGGTTCGATGATAGGTAAGTTATTCTTGCTTTGTTTTTGTTGGGGATTGGTAATCGTTGTTGCGATTTCTTTATGTGAATCGAATGCACCGCAAACCACCATAGCGAAAAAGCAACAAGAGAGGCAAGTGAAGGAAGAGAAAGAATACGAAGTATCGTTAATTCGCAATGATAGCACAGTGCAATTGCCTTTAGAACAATACCTAATGGGAGTCGTGGCGTCGGAAATGCCATATACATTTGAAGGGGAAGCATTAAAGGCACAAGCGGTAGCAGCGCGTACTTTTGTGATGCAAAGAAATCTATGTGTGGATGGAACAACCGCATCCCAAGTTTACCATAGTGACGAAGAATTGATTGAAATATACCAAGATTGTTATCAAGAGATGAAGCAAAAAATAGAGGATGCTGTCAATGCGACGAAAGGAGAGGTTTTGACCTATGATGGAGAATATATTACGGCGTTATTTTGTTCTTCCAATAATGGTAAGAGCAATGATGCTTCTTGGTATTATCAAAATGAGATTCCTTATTTAAAAAGTGTTGATTCTCATTGGGATGAAAATTTCCCTCAAACGATATCCGATGTGGAAATCGCCAAAACGCAAATTCAAAGTGCGCTGAATATTACAAATTTCTGTATTGGTGCGATCGATTACTATGAAAACGGTTATGTGAAAAGCATTGTATGGGGAGGAAAAGTATTTAGCGGCAGAGAAATTAGGGAAGCCTTACAGTTGAGAAGTTCATGTTTTTCGATTCGTGAGCAAGCGGATTGCTTTCAATTTCATGTTCAAGGCTATGGTCATGGTGTTGGGATGAGTCAATATGGGGCACAGGGAATGGCGTTGGAAGGAAAAGGGTATCAAGAAATTTTACAACATTATTATCAAGGGGTGGAGATAACTACACTTCCTTAAATATTTGAATAAGTTGAAAAAGGAGGGGAATACTGTTGTTGAGGTGAAAATAATGTACGCGTATCAGAAGAAAACCAATCATAAAAAAGGGATCCTGCTAGGAAGTGGCTTTGCGTTGCTAGTACTGCTTTGTGGATTCGCTTTGTTTTTTGAAAATCAGCAACCAAGTGCACCAATCCTAAAAGAAGAGGAATTGGTGATTTCGTTGCCAAAAAAAGAAGTAAGTGAAACTTCAATCGAAGAAATTATTGCTCCTTTTCAAGGGGAAGCTAGTATTGTGCTTGAATATTATGATGGAACTCAGCATGAAGTAAAAGACTATACAGAGCTTTCCGGCATATTTCGTCCAAATCAAGGAATTGATTATGCTGAAAATGGAGAAAGTTTTGATGTCATTGCGATGGTAAGTGGTGTCGTCAGTGAAGTGAAACAGGATGAAATGTTTGGTAATTCTATTACCGTGAAATCGAATGGTTTAGAAATTACTTACCAAAGTTTAGATGCATTGAACTATCAGGTGAATGATGAAATCAAACAAAAAGAAGTCATTGGAAAAGCGAGTACCAATGCGTATAATCCGGATTTAGGAAATCATTTACATGTTGTAGTAATGCAAAATGGAAAGCTTTGTGATCCCAAATCGATCATTGGAAAAACCACAGATGCATTGGAATAGTACCGCAGGGTACTATTTTAATTTTTATCTAATCTTTTCATTTTTTGATTTCGTGCTATAATTAGAATGCTAAATAGTAGAGAAAGCGAGGATTATTATGTTTTTTACCAAAGAAATCGGTATTGACTTAGGTACCGCTAACCTGTTGATTTATGTAAAAGGAGAAGGAATCGTAGTGGATGAACCTTCTGTTGTAGCGATAGATGCAGAAACGAAAAAATGTCTGGCAGCTGGTGGCGAGGCAAAAGAAATGTTAGGAAGAACACCAGGTAGAGTAATGGCAGTTCGTCCATTAAAGGATGGTGTTATTGCTGACTTTGAAGTAACTGAAATTATGCTTAACTACTTTTTTAAGAAGATTAATATTAAAGGAATGTTCAATCGCCCTACCATTTTAATTTGCTGTCCAAGTAATATTACAAGCGTAGAACGTAATGCGATTCGCGATTGTGCGTATCGTGCCGGTGCGAGAAAGGTATATATTGAGGAAGAACCAAAGGTAGCTGCGGTTGGAGCTGGTTTAGATATTTCAAAACCTAGTGGTTGCATGGTATTGGATATTGGTGGGGGAACGACCGATGTTGCGGTACTTTCTTTAGGAGAAATTGTGACTAGTACATCATTAAAGATTGCCGGAGATACATTGGATCGTGATATTATCAAATTCTTAAAAGACAATAAGAAATTATTGGTTGGGGATCGTACGGGAGAAGAAATAAAAAAACGTATCGGTACTGCTATTGCTGGTGGACGTAGTGAATCGATGGATGTTAGTGGACGTGATTTGGTCACTGGATTACCACACACGATTACTTTAACAAGTGCAGAAGTAGAAGAGTCTTTACGGGAAAGTTTACAGCAGATCGTTACGGCATGTAAGAGTGTGTTAGAACAGACTCCTCCAGAATTGAGTAGCGATATTGTCACACGCGGTGTTGTGATTACCGGTGGTGGTGCATTGCTTCACGGTATGGATGAGTTATTGTCCAATGAATTACATATTCCTGTTTATCCAGCAGACAATCCATTATGCTGTGTTGCGGAAGGATGCGGCATTCTGTTAGAAAATTTGGAAAAAGTGAGATAATCGGAAGGAGTGATATTTATGCAGTGGCTTGCATATATCGTTGTTCCTTTTCTGATTTCAACCGCAATGACACCACTTGTTAAATGGCTTGCTATTAAGTTGGAGGTCTATGCGCAGATGAACGAGCGTACCGTTCATCATGGAAAAATTGCTAGAATTGGTGGAGTTGCGATTTACGTATCCTTTCTATTAAGTATGGTATTTTTCATGGATGGTATTGATGTCACCATTCTAGGACTATTGATTGGTTGCACGATCATCTTTATCGGTGGTTTGATTGATGATATGCTGAATTTGAAACCAATCTATAAAATGGCATTTCAAGCTGTCGCAACGATTGTTTTAATTAGTGTAGGAGGCGTGGAACTGGATACCATTCGCCTTCCTCTTAATATTTCTATTGAAATGGGTTTAATTTCTTTCATCATTACTTTTGTATGGGTCATTGGAATTACCAATGCGATTAATTTAATTGATGGTTTGGATGGATTAGCAGGTGGTGTTACGACAATTGTATTGTTAACCATAGCCAGCATTTCTTTTGTAGATGAAAGATTTCACGATATTGGAATTCTTAGTTTGCTCTTAGCAGGAGCAATTATAGGCTTTTTGATTTTTAATATGCATCCGGCAAGTATCTTTATGGGGGATTGTGGGGCGTTGTTCCTTGGTTTCTTTGTCGCGTCCATTTCTTTAATGGGATTTAAGAGCTCGACTTTTATTACCTTAGGATTCCCTATTTTGTTATTAGCAGTTCCTATTATTGATACGCTAAGTGCAATGTTACGAAGATTTCTAGCAGGGAAGAGTTTTACCGAAGCGGACAAGAGTCACTTACATCATGTATTGATGCGACGTTTTGGGCATCGAAATACCGTATTCATTATTTATCTGATTACGATTGGTTTTGGTGTTTCGGCTTATATTTATATTTTGAACAAGACGTTTGGCTTATTGCTGATTGCATTTATTTTTATTGGGTTAGAAATTTTTATTGAAAAAACGCAAATGATTTCCGAACATTATCATCCTCTTCTTTCCTTTTGGAACTATATGCGGGGAAAAAATCGAATGATTGAGGCAGAGATAAAAAAATTGGAAGATGAAAACAAAGAGGTGGATGATTAAACCTCTTTTTTTGTATAATGAGATAGGTGATGAAAATGAAAAAATATTTTTTGGTGATGGGATTATTGTTAGGGATACTTATAAATGGATGTGCGAGTAAGGAAGCTACGGATACGAAAAGCAAGAAAGAAATTTATTATGAAGAAATTTTAGCTTTAGAAGATAAGATGGAGTCACTGGAATATTTTAAAATGACAAAGACAGAAGATAAACAATATGCGGTATGCCAAGGAGAAGCAATAGAAATAAAACAAAGTGATCCATCTCCTGTTAATTACTCTTTTCATTATGAGCCAAACAAAGAGGTGCGTTATATTGCGACCAGAAAAGTGAGGGATGAAATTCAGACGATTACACAATACTATCGAAATGGAAAAATTTATGTTTCGTATTCACAAATGCCCTATGATCTTGTCGTCAAAGAAGATAGTGCAAAATATGCTTTTTTTGATATTGCGATAAAGGGAGTGGATTTGAAATATTATACGATTACAAAAGCCAAAAAAGAGGATGAAATAATTTATACTATTACGTTGAAAAAAGCAAAACAGTATAATGAAAAGTATCCGGATGATTATGATGATAAAACCTGTAACATCATAGGGGATTACAAAGCGCAGAGAATTATTTTAACCGTAAATAAAGACGGATATTTACGTAAGGAAGAAGTTGATTTAACTTTGGATTATGGTGATCAAAACGAAAATGTGTTACAAGCAGAGGCAAGCACTCGTTATGAATTCTATGATTACGGAGTGATTGATGAACTCGATTTTCGCATTGTCAATGCGGTTTATCCAGAAGAAGAATAAAGAAGGACCAGTGGATTCATCCGCTGGTTTTTATGTAGGAATAAAAAAGATAACCTTATTTTCGTATTTTTATTAAAAAACGCATATATAGTAGTAGGAGGGGTAGTTATGGAAAAGGAAAAACTGCTAGAGCTACTAAAGGTGCAGGAAGAAAAAGAGAAACCATTGTCTTATTATGAATTAGATCATTTGCTGAAACAGTATGTGGAAGAAACCTATGGTTTTTATAAAGTATTGCCATTCAAAGATGCGGTTGTAAGAATGCTATCCGAAGAAAATTATCGAGAACGATATCAAGCAAATAGCTGTGAGGAGCTTGGGGTGTGGGTAAAACCAGGGGATATTTGTTATATTGATTATGGGATGGGGTATTTGAATGAAGCTGGATTTCAGCATTTTGGCTTAGTGATGAAAATTGTGAATAGTAAGGCATTTGTCATTCCTATGACCAGTAATGAAAAAACGTATCAGGAATCGATAAAAAATCGTCCAAAAAGTCACTTGATGGCAATTGGAAAGGTAAAAGGCATGAACAAAAATTCAGTTTTGTTTTTAAATGATTATAAAAGTATCAATACGGCAAGAATCATTGATGTAAAGGCACACATTCCAACCGACAGTAAATTATTTCTCTCCATTCATCAACGCCTTTCTAAAATCGTATTATAATCTTCGACATGTTTCTCTCGCATTACTTTGTAGAATAGGAAATGCTAAAGGAGTGGCTTTATGATGAAACAGGCATTGCTGGTGATAAAAGAGAAGGAAGTGACGTATACTTTATTTGTTTTCTCTTTGGGATTATTATTTGCTTTGCAGAAGGATATCCTTTCCTTTCCTTTCTTGTTATTATCGGCAGTTTTGATCTATCAAAAAGATGCAACGCATTATTTGTTGTTTGGATCGGTCGTATTATTAGGAGGACTTTTGATCCATAATGCAATGGTTATTATTGCGATTGTCTTCTTGCTTTTTGATTTTTGTTGTTTTAAAGGGTATGACGTATTAAAACTAGATGTATTTCCTTATATGAAATACTGGAATACGGTTCTGCTATTTTTGAGCTCTTATTGGTTAACAAGGGATATTAACATGGCATTATGTTATGCCGGTGGATGTTTTTTTCTACATGAGTGTAGCAATCGAAAGGAAAAGGAAGGGTTATTTGTTTCCTTTCTGGTGGGATGTTACTTACTTTATGTTATGCTGCAACTTCCCTATTTAGAATACATTCAGATCCTTGTATTATGTATTTCAGCTTTTTTATTTTCTCCAACGTTATGTTTTGGTTTTGTTCTCTATTTTTATTGGCAAAACATCGCGCCGCTTTATCTGCTTTATTTTCTTTTTCTATCTTATGAGAAGCAAAAACGTTGGCTTTATAGTTTTGGAGCGATTCTTTTATTGTTTTATGACAGTTCCTTTTTTGGATTGTATGTTGCGACATTGATCTTATTGTTTGGGATGAATAGCTATCATGAAGATTCTATTTTTATGAAGGAAACGGAAGATGCATTAAAGCAGCATGAAATCTATCAACAACATTCGTTTTATCGACAACTATTAAACTACAGCAGTGTATTTTATGATCTTAGTCGTTACTATGAGGATAGCAATCGTATGCAAGCAAGTTTACTTCATTTAATGGGCGATGCTTTGGAACATAATGCACGCTTAAGCAAACGCTATTTTTATCAAAAAGAGGAATTGGAAGAACAATTAACCAATCTTTTGAAAGGATATCAATTTCAATTAGAGAAATGCCAATGCCAAAGAGATGAAAAAAAGCTGCGAATTGAAATGGAATTGCAGCATTTATATGAGAACGAATTGGAAGATGTGATTTTGCCGTTAGTTTCTAAAAGTAGTGGTTGCAAGATGCATATTCAACAGGTAAATCATTATCCTTTGCAAAAAGAACGATTGTATGTTGTACTGGAGAGTGATGCGTATCGTATGGTAGAGACCTATGGAGCATCGTTGCACGTGAAAGAAGTGTGTGGGGATAGTTTTCATAGTTTTCAATGGATGGATCATACCATTTGCTTGTTAAGTGATGGGATGGGGTGTGGTGAGAAAGCGAAAAAAGCAAGTCAATTGCTTGTCAATATCATGGAAACGATGCTTCGTTGTCAAATTCCTCTTTATGAATGTGTCGATCAACTGAATCGCTTTTTGCGTTCGGATGTATTTGCTACCTTAGATGTATTGAGCTTTGATCGTAAAAATGCCAAAGCTTATTTGTCAAAATCGGCTTCTGCACCAACGTATTTATATCGCAAAAATGAGTTATATGAAATGAATGCGCATTCGCTACCAATTGGTATTATTGATAATGTAAAAGCGGATGTTTATGAAATTGAATTTCAGGAAGGGGATATCTTTCTTATGGTAAGCGATGGAGTGGAAAAAGAAGAAGTAGAGAAATGGTGTGCATTGAAACGGTGTAGCGCAGTGAAAAATGAGGGATTAAATATGATGAATATACTTCGTTGCAAAAAACGAAGCGATGATTCCACTATTCTGATGGCGAAAATCAATTAGGCAGTCAGTAATGATTGCCATTTTTCTTTTGTTATTCTTGAAAAGCAAAGAGAAAATAGTATAATAGCCTCATGATTAACTGGGATGAATTAAAAGATAGAAAATGGATCGTAGCAGTATCTGGTGGAGCCGACTCAATGGCATTACTAGATCTTTGTGTGCAACATCATATTACGGTTGCGGTGTGCCATGTCAACTATCAGAAGAGAGATAGCGCGGATCGAGATATGAATGGAGTAAAAGCCTATTGTGAAGAACACCATGTCCCTTTTCATTGCCATCGTGTGGATCATTATGAAGAAGGATATAATTTCCAAGCGCAAGCACGCGAGATTCGTTATCGTTTTTTTGTTAAATGTGCCAAAGAGTTGGATGCTCATGGTATTTTAGTAGCGCATCAAAAGGATGATGTGATTGAAACCTATCTTATGCAAAAGCGTAGAGGGGGAAGTGTTCACTGTTATGGGATTTGCGAAGAAACAGAAATGTATGGTGTTTTGATCAAACGAATTTTGCTTTCCTACACAAAAAAAGAGTTGGAACAATATTGTGAACAGCATCAAGTCCGATATTATCAAGATGAGAGTAACTTCGAAAACCACTATCTACGTAATCGACTTCGGCATCAATATATTGATGCGATGGATCGGGAAGAAAAGAATCGTATGATTGCCCTTATTGCTAAGGAAAATGAGGCATTAAATGAGTGGCGCAGCAAGGTGGAATCGTATGCTTTGCCACCATGTTTTAATCAAGCTCAGTTTTGTTCGATTCCCCCAGTGCTACAAAATGGTGTGCTACGACAATGGATTCTTGCCAATACTTCTTTAGTGGAAGTAAGTGAAAAAAATCTTTCTCAACTTTGTGAAATGTTGAATCATAAAACAGGCAATTTTAAGCATAATATAAATGAGTATTTTTATTTGCGATGCGAATATGGACAAATTGGTATTGATGAGAATCGTAATTATGATTATGAATATTCCTATGATAGAGTGGAGTACCACATGACCCCTTATTTTACGATTGCCCAAAAAGGAAAAACGATTGAAGGAGTTACCTTATCATCAAAAGATTTTCCTATTACGATTCGAAATGCTAGAAAAGGGGATAAAATTAAGCTTCGAATGGGGACAAAAAAAGTATCTCGTTTTTTCATTGATAACAAAATTTCACATAAAGACAGACAAACTTGGCCAGTTGTTGTGAATTCTGAGGGAAATGTTATTTTCGTCCATAAAATCGGTTGTGATATTGAACATTATAGTAACAATTCTACTATCTTTGTGTTAAAATAATAACATTACATAGGAGGATTTTAACTGATATGCATAAGGATGTACAGGAGATTTTGGTTTCTCATGATGAAATTATTCGACGTTGTGAAGAGCTTGGTAAGCAAATCAGCGAAGATTACAATAAAGAAAATAAAGTGCCATTATTGGTTGCGTTATTAAAAGGTTCCATTCCATTTTTAAGTGAACTAATGCAGCATATTACGATTGATGGATTAGAATTTGATGTGATGGATGTGTCAAGCTATGACGGTGCGGAATCGATCGGTGATGTAAAAATCAATAAAGATTTGTCTACTTCCGTAAAAGGAATGAGTGTTCTTTTAGTTGAGGATATCGTGGATACCGGAAGAACATTAAAAGAAGTAAAGCGCCTTTTGTTAAATAAAGGAGCAACGGATGTTAAAGTAGTATCTCTTTTGGATAAGCCAGAACGAAGAGTGGTCGAAAATATGGAAGCAGAATACGTTGGATTTACCATCAAAAATGAATTTGTCATTGGCTATGGGCTTGACTACAATCAGAAATATCGTAACTTGCCTTATGTTGGAGTACTAAAAAGAGAAATATACGAATAACATTTTTAGGAGGTTTATATGAAAAAAAGAAATCCCTTACTGTTTCTTCCTTATGTTGTTGTCATGATCATGTTGATCATGCTGATGACAATGGGTGGAGGAAGCGAATCAAAAAAGTTTACCTATAATGAATTCAAACGACAAGCAGAAAAAATGACATTTGATGATGTTGATGTCGGAATTAAAGAAGTTGTGATCGATGTTCAAGGTAGCTATATCAAAACAGATAAAAAAGGGAAAGAGAACAAAGTTAAGTTTAGCGTAACTTTGCCGAAAACCGATGATAATATCAAATGGCTGAGTGAAGTGTTAGATGAAGAAAAAAATGAAGTTAACTTTTTTCAGCCAAGCGAGGATAATCTGTTTTTGACTTTAGTAATGAATTTTCTACCAACCATTATTTTAGTGGGATTGGCATTAATGCTGTTCACTAAAATGGGAAATGGTGGACAAAACAAGGCATTCGAATTCTCTAAGTCACGTGCCAAAGTGGAAGGGGACATTAAAGTTCGCTTTGATGATGTGGCTGGATGCGATGAAGAGAAAGAGGAAGCAAAAGAAATTATTGATTATTTAAAGAATCCAAAGCGATTCTCGGATATGGGAGCGCGCATTCCAAAGGGAATGTTGATGGTAGGTCCTCCAGGTACGGGGAAAACTTTATTAGCAAAAGCGGTAGCGGGGGAAGCCAATGTTCCATTCTTCTCTGTTTCCGGAAGTGATTTTGTTGAAATGTTTGTTGGTACCGGAGCAAGCCGTGTGCGTGATATGTTTAAAAAAGCGAAGCAGGCAGCACCTTGTATTGTGTTTATTGATGAAATTGATGCGGTTGGTAGACAGCGTGGTGCTGGAATGGGCGGCGGTAATGACGAACGTGAACAGACATTGAATCAATTACTTGTTGAAATGGATGGTATGGCAGAGAATACCGGTATCGTGATTATTGCGGCAACAAATCGTCCCGATGTATTAGACCCTGCATTGCTGCGTAGTGGACGTTTTGATCGTCAAATTACCGTTTCATTGCCAGACAAGAAAGGTCGTTGTGAAATATTACAAGTACACGCAAGAAATAAAAAATTGGCTCCAGATGTGACATTGGAAAATTTAGCAAAACGCACTCCATCTTTTTCTGGGGCGGATTTGGAAAATGTGCTGAATGAAGCTGCTATTCTTGCCGTTCGTGCCAATCGGAAAGTGATTACGATGGAAGATTTGGATGAAGCGATTGACCGTGTTATCATGGGGCCTGCAAAGAAGAGCAAGAAATATGATGATGAGGATAAACGTTTGGTCGCTTACCATGAAGCAGGACATGCGGTAATTGGTATTAAATTAGAAGATGCGGACAATGTTCAAAAGGTAACCATCATTCCTCGTGGGGATGCTGGTGGTTATAATTTAATGACTCCAGAACGCGAAAAATATTTCCACAGAAAACGTGAATATATGGCGCAGATTACAGGATTGCTTGGTGGTCGTGTAGCAGAAGAAATCGTATTTGGAGAAATCAGTGCCGGAGCGGTTAATGATATTGAAAAGATTACCAAAATTGCGAAAGCAATGGTACGAGTATTCGGTATGTCTTCTTTAGGTCCAATTCAGTATGCGGATCCTCAAGGAAATGTTTTCCTTGGAAGAGATTATACGAGTGGAAATGATTATTCTGCTGGTGTTGCAAGTGAAATTGATAAAGAAGTTCGCAAAATCGTAGATGAATGTTATGAACAGTGTAAAAAGATTTTAACGGAAAACAGAGATCTATTGGATTTGATTGCGAATACATTATTTGAAGAAGAAACGTTGACTAGTGAAGAAATCAATAACTTGGTAAACTATGGAACACTGCATCCTTCTCTTTCTCAAAACGATGCAGAAAAAGAGACAGATGCTGTTGATGTAACAAAAAAAGAAGCAACACTAGAGAATGATTTCAATAACAACAATGAAAATAGCACAGAAGCATAAGAAAAGCGGATGTGCTTTTCTTTTGCTAGAGTTGTGTTATAATAGGTAAGCAAAATGAGGTGATACGATGAGTGATCGATTAGTAAAGGCGTTAGCACGTGATGGGCGTGTTCGTATTTCTATTTGTGATACCAAAGAATTGGTACAAGAAGCAAAGGATCGTCATGATCTTTGGCCAACGGCAAGTGCTGCTTTGGGTAGAGTATTAAGTGTTGCTGTTATGATGGGAAGCAATTTAAAAAGCAGTCAGGAAAAGTTGACGATTACAATCAATGGTGGCGGACCAATTGGTACCATCATGGTGGATGCTTATCCTGATGGAAGTGTCCGTGGCTTTGTTGGAGAAGGTCATGTTCACTATCAATACAATGATAGTGGGAAACTAGCGGTTGGTATAGCAGTTGGTAAAAATGGTTATTTAGAAGTTCGAAGAGACATGGGATTAAAAGAAGATTTTGGAGGTAAAGTAGCACTGCAGAGTGGTGAAATTGGAGATGATTTTGCTTACTATTTTGCTTTAAGTGAACAGACTCCATCGATTGTTTCAGTGGGTGTATTGGTGGAAACGGATAACAATATTATCGCTAGTGGTGGGCTATTGATTCAGATGATGCCAGATGCAACAGAAGAAGATATTCAAGCTAGTGAAGAATTGATCAAGCATTTACGTCCAATGTCAGAAATGCTGCAGGAAGGAATGAGTTTAGAGGCCATATTAAAAACTCTGTACGATGATGTAAAAGTATTAGAAGAGCGCAGTATTCGCTTTTCGTGCAGTTGTAGTAGAGAACGTATGAAGGCGGCTCTTTCCACTCTTTCCGTAGAAGATTTAAATGCGATGATAGAAGAAGATCACGGCTGTGAAATGAATTGTCAATTCTGTGGGGATAGCTATACTTTCGATGAAGATGAATTAAAGGAAATTGTAGCGGAGAAGAAGTAATGTGGAAAATTGGCAATGTTGAGATTGAAAATCCTATTGTTGTGGCACCGATGGCGGGAATTAGCAATCAGGCATTCCGTTCTATCTGCAAGAAATTTGGGGCTGGATTGATCTGTGCAGAAATGGTTAGTGACAAAGCGTTATATTACGATAATGTGAAAACATTGAATATGACACAAGTTGGGGAGGAAGAACATCCCATGAGTCTTCAGGTGTTTGGTCATGATATTGAAAGTATGGTTTATGCCGCAAAATTATTAGACAAAGAAACGGATTGTGATATCATTGATATCAATATGGGGTGTCCAGTCAATAAAGTAATCAAAGCAAATGCCGGAAGCGCGTTGATGAAGGAAGAGGATCATGCGGCTGCAATCGTCAAGGCAATTGTTGAAGCAGTGGATAAGCCCGTAACTGTAAAAATGAGAGCTGGCTGGGATCATCATAATATCAATGCGGTTTCATTAGCAAAAAAGGTGGAAGCAGCTGGCGCAAGTGCAATCTGTGTACATGGTCGAACTAGAGCACAGATGTATGAAGGGAAAGCGGATTGGAACATTATCGCAGAGGTGAAGAAAGCCGTAGCAATTCCTGTGATTGGGAATGGGGACGTGAAATCGGTGGCAGATATGAAACGTATGTTGGAAGAAACTGGAGTCGATGCGGTGATGATTGGAAGAGGAATTTTAGGGGATCCTTGGTTGATCAAACGTTGTGTGGATTATCTCAATACTGGGAATGTCAGTGAAACGGTGTCCTATCATGAAAAATTCGCATTAGCAAAAGAACATGCTAGAAAATTATGTGCGCTCAAAGGAGAGTATGTTGGAATTCGCGAAATGCGTGGGCATGCGACTTGGTATATTAAAGGTTTGCCTTCTTCTCATACGGTAAAGGATGAATTAGCGAAAATTACTTCTTATGATGAAATGTGCAAAATCTTAGATGATTATGAAACAAAATTGTGGAATTATAAAAATGCAAGGATTTAATTATCCTTGCTTTATTTTTGTAAATGAAGTCCTTTTTGATCTAATTTATAAAGTTGATTTCCAACTTTTTCGATGTAAGCACGATCGTGCGATACACTGATAATGCAACCACCAAAGTCAGATAATGCTTGCATGATGACAGGGGTAGATAATGGAGAGATGTTTCGGGTTGGCTCATCTAAAATCAATACATCATATCCTTTCATCATTAACGAAATGAAAATAAGTTTTGCTTTGCTTCCTCCGCTTAGTGAATGAATCGGTGCTACCATTTCCTCGCTGGTAAAGTTCATGTTACCTAAATATTTTCTTGCCCAAGTAAGTGTTTCTTTGTCTTGCTTTGGAACAAGAAAATCAATTGCAGTAGCAGTTGTTGGTAGGATCGTATCATAGTTTTGCGGCATATAACCAACATGGATGTCATTACGATTTTTCATAGTATCATAAATCTTTTTTAGCAGTGTTGTCTTTCCACAGCCATTTGATCCTGTGATAACGATATGGGCATTGCCATAGATGGAAAAATCAATGTTTTTCGATAATAAAGTGGTCCCAGCATACAATTCTTTTAAATGGAAATTTAGAATTTCTTTTCGTATCGGCAAATGGATCTTTGGAAAGACAAGAGTAATGTTTTCCTCTAAAGTGTCTACTTTTGAATAGCCTTCTTTTTCGTATCGCTTTTCTAATGCTTTCACATTTTTCATTTTCTTTTTTAGTAAAGATGCCTGCTTTGGGTTACGAACCGTATCGTTTAAAGAATCATGAACCGCATTTCGAATGTCGTTTAGATGTTGCTGCTTTTTTTTGTATTCCGCTTTTTCTTTTGCGGCTATTCGAATTTCTTTTTCACGTTTTTGATTGCGCTGGTTCTTGTAGCTTAAATAATCTCCTTGAAAGAAGGTATGGTATGGCTTATTTTGACGGTTTCTTTGTTCAATGTGAAGAATTTGATTCGCACAATGCGATAATAATGTTTCGTCATGGGAGATGAATATCAATGGTTTATCAAAATGTAAAATAAAATCTTCCAGCCATTGTAATGTGAGTAAATCAAGATCGTTGGTTGGTTCATCCAATAGTAAAAGGTCAGGTTTTTTCAATAAGATCTTTAAAAGTTGAATTTTTACTTTCTCTCCGCCAGAAAGAATGGCCATCGCTTTTTTTAAAATAGCATTAGGAAGAGATAATTCATTTAATATGGAATAGAAATCAGCAATGCGATCATAATATTCTTCTTCGTTGATAAAAATATACGAAAAAACATCCTTTGCTAAATCTTTCTCATCTAAAGTTTGTTTTAGATAGCCAATGTGTTTGGTCGAAAGATGGAAGTTACCAGAATATTCGGCATAATCCACAAGGTTAGCAATCACTTTTAATAAAGTTGATTTGCCATTTCCCTCTTCACCAATAATGGCGAGTTTGTCTCCATGGTGCAAAGACAAATTTAAATCATCAATCAAAGTTCTTCCTTTGACTATGATCGTTAAATGATTGATCGTTAACATTTAGTACCTCCTAAATTATATTGTGTTGGCATAAATGTCTTAGTTTATGCCCATTTTTATTTTCTAGTAGTCTTCATCTTTTCACCTGCTTTCCGCATTTTATCTTAGCATTGTTATATGTTTTTGTCTATTTGATATAAAGGATATAGCAGATTTAAAAAATTTAATAGCTGAGGTTCTACCATTGACACCCGCAAAATATTAAAAAAATACTTGCTTTTTATGGAAGAGTGAGGTATTATATTAATGCACTTATAAATGCGGGTGTAGTTTAATGGTAGAACCTCAGCCTTCCAAGCTGATTACGTCAGTTCGATTCTGATCACCCGCTCCATGTAGTTGAGTAACCAGCGTAAGCTGGTTTTTTTATTTTGATAGCGGGAATCAGAAGAACTAACGTAATCAGCATTACATGAAAAGTGATACATAAAAGTAGTGAAAGACCTAAGATAGCTATAATCAAAAATGGAAGGCCTTATCATTGGGGAAGTTATAAATGTCAAAAAGCTTTACTGTTTTCTTACAGAAAATTAATCATCCTCAGTAAAAATTTTCTTATACTGAATATGGTTTCAGGAGGTTAGTATGAAGAAAATAGTAAAAATAACATTTGCTTTTGTTTTATGTTTGATAACAATGCTACAATTATTCCCTAAAGTGGAAATAAATGCAGAAAGTGTAAATCATTTAATCATCAATCAGGTCTATGGAAGTGCCGGAAAAGGAGAAACTCCAATTAGTCATGATTTTATTGAGCTCTATAATCCTATGGAGCAAGGAATTTCATTACAGGATTATTCGCTTGTTTATGGAGGACAAAGTTTACCTTTAAATGATGTTGTTTTACCTAGTCATTCTTCTTATTTAGTACGTGGTAAAACATCAGGAAATGATTGCTCTAATATTTTAGTGTTAGATAATTATGATCAAGAATGGGATATGCAGATTGATAATAAAGTATATACTATTACATTACAGTATCAAAATAGTGAGGTTGATCGGGTTAGTGCTGATGATAATAATGTAAAAGTGTCAAAACAGAAAACACTAAGAAGAATCGATTTTACCGATACGGATGCAAATACTGATTTTGAAGTATGTGAGTATAAGAATGCAACATTAGAATTTGTAAATAGTAAGAAACCAAGAAGTTTGCAGGATGGTACATGGGGAATTATTAATCAAAATGGGGGAAATAATGGCAATCAACAAAATAATCCACCGATTGTGAACCATTTAAATACCGTAAGTGAAAATGGCATTTTAAAATATTTAGGAAGTTATTCCACAGGAGCGGTAAATGCTGATGGTGGTGTAGCTGAAATTGTGAAATACAATGCAGATAATAAATGTATGTACCTTGTTAGTGGACAGTTTCAAAGTGTTGATATCGTTTCGTTAGAAGCTATTGGTTCAGCAAATGGAATGAATCCTAATTTTGAACGAAAAACTCGTATCAATGTTGCCGAATTAGGGAATCAATATCATTTTGAAGCAGTGGATATCACTAGTGTTGATGTTAACACCGTAAATGATATCGTTGCCATTGCGGTACAAGCTGCGGATTATGAACAAGGAACCATCGTATTATTGGATTATGAAGGAAATTATATAACGCATTTTAAATGTGGGATTCAACCGGATATGATTACTTTTACGAAGGATGGGAAATACCTATTAACAGCCAATGAAGGGGAACCGAGAGATGGTTATGGTGCAGGTTGTATTGATCCAAAGGGTAGTGTTACGGTGGTCGAGTTAAATTATCATAATTTATCCGATAGTATAGTGGATGATGTTGATTTTACAGCCTTTGATCTTCAAAGAGAACAATTGATCAATGACAAGGTATTGTTAAAGAAAGATACGCTACCTTCGGTTGATTTAGAACCAGAATATATTGCGATTCATGATAAGATTGCCTATGTTTCTTTACAAGAAAACAATGCCATAGCAACATTGGATATTGAAAATAGGAGGTTTACTTCGATTAAAGGATTAGGATTGAAAGATCATAATTTAGCAGGAAATGAATTAGACTTAAATAAGAATGATACGATTCAACTTCAAAATGAAAATGTGTATGGAATTTATATGCCAGATGGTTTAGCTACGGTAATGATAAATGGAGTCACTTATGTTTTAACAGCAAACGAAGGGGATGCGAGAGAGTGGGGAACTTATAGTGATATTGACGAAAAGAAAATCAACGGTTCAACAAAGAACGTGGAATTAGTAAAGGCTAGTGAGTTTGATGGATTAGATGTCAATTCTG
The DNA here is from genome assembly GCA_045134375.1 of Breznakia sp. GTDB lineage: Bacteria > Bacillota_I > Bacilli_A > Erysipelotrichales > Erysipelotrichaceae > JBGUVL01. The sequence goes on from JBGUVL010000055.1 coordinate 19,291, forward strand.
ATTACACCTTTGGTGCTAGATCGTTTTCGATTTGGAAAGCAGATACGATGGAACAGGTTTATGATTCTGGTTCTCAATTTGCTGCTACCATTGCAAGGGTGATGCCAGAAGTATTCAATTCGAATCACAAGGAACTTGGAGTAGATGGAAGAAGTAACAAAAAAGGTTGCGAGCCGGAGGATGTAAAAACATTAGATACCGGATATGCAGTTTATGCGTTCATTGGTTTGGAACGTACTGGTGGTGTAATGATGTATGATATAAGTGATCCATCCAATGCTTTCTATGTGGATTATCTGAATATAAGAGATACACAAAATGGTGATTTGAACAATGGAAGTGATTTAGGGGCTGAAGGTTTATGTGTAGTGGAAGCGATGGATTCCCCTACTGGTAAGCCATTGTTACTTGTTGCGAATGAAGTTTCTGGAACGGTTAGTATAATGGAATTACAAGTGGCAAGCAAACCAAAAGCAAATACCGAGACGATCAATGTTGCAAAGAAACCTAGTAAAAGTGGTGTGGCGACCAAAGATACTAATAATGGAATTATTTATGTAGTAATGGGTGGTATTGCATTATGGATAATAAAAATGAAAGGTACAAAGATGGTGAGCAGAATCGCTAAAAACTATTAGAATCCTTGACAAAGCAATGATTTATCGAATATAATCTAAACGTTAATAAATGGCGTTGAAGAGAGTCAGTAGTCGGTTGATAAGCAAATAGAGAGTTTCTGGTTGGTGGAAAGGAACAGTGGACAACAGGATGAATAAAGGCTTGGAGCTAACCGTAGGATTCACGAGATACGAATCGGCTGTTATACAGTCACTAAGGTAGATAAAGTGATTTATCTATAAATTAGGGTGGTACCACGAATAACTCTCGTCCCTTGTTGGGGTTGAGAGTTTTTTTATAACATGAAGGAGGAAATTATGGCAGAAAAATTGACCGAACAGGAAATTATCAGAAGACAGAAGGCAAAAGATTTAGAAGAAATGGGAATTCTTCCATTTGGAAAACGTTATGATCGTACTCATAAGAGTGGCGAATTACGTGCATTGTATGGAGAAAAAACAAAAGAAGAGTTGCATGAAATGGCTGTGAAAGTAAAAATTGCAGGACGTATCATGACAAAACGTAGACAGGGAAAGACTGGGTTTATGCATATTCAGGATGTGGATGGAAGAATTCAGATTTATGTAAGCAAACCGGTGTTGGGAGAAGAAGTATACGAAATTTTCAAGAAGAGTGATATTGGGGATATTGTTGGTATTGAAGGAGAAGTAATGAAGACCAATACGGGTGAATTAAGTGTAAAAGCAGAAGTATATACACACTTAACAAAAGCACTTCGTCCTTTACCTGAAAAATATCATGGATTAAGTGATGTGGAAGAACGTTATCGTAGAAGATATGTTGATTTGATTATGAATGAAGAGTCAAAACGTGTTGCTTTAATGCGTCCTAGAATCATTCGTTCGATCCAACGATATTTGGATGGTCAGGGATTAGTGGAAGTAGAAACACCAGTATTACAGCCTATTTTAGGTGGTGCTGCCGCACGTCCATTTGTGACGCATCACAATACTTTGGATATGCCTTTCTATCTACGTATTGCGACAGAGCTACCATTAAAGAGATTGATCGTTGGTGGTTTGGAAGGTGTTTATGAAATTGGTCGTTTGTTCCGTAATGAAGGAATGGACAAGAATCATAACCCTGAATTTACTACGGTAGAAGCGTATGTGGCTTATTCTGACATGTATGGTATGATGGATCTTTGTGAGGGGTTAATGGCAACGGTTGCCCAGGAAGTATGTGGTACTACTGACATAGAATGGAATGGGAAAACGATTCATTTGCAGGCGCCATTCAAAAGAGTTCATATGGTGGATGCGGTAAAAGAATATGCAGGTGTTGATTTCTGGAAAGAAATGAGCTATGAAGAAGCTTGTGCATTGGCAAAAGAACACCACATTGAAGTTGAAAAACATCATACGAGTGTAGGGCACATTATCAATTTGTTCTATGAAACTTATTGTGAAGATAAGTTTATTCAGCCAACCTTTGTTTATGGACATCCAGTTGAAATTTCACCATTGGCGAAGAAAAACTTAGAGGATCCTCGTTTTGCGGATCGTTTTGAATTGTTTATTGATGGTAGTGAATATGCGAATGCATTCTCTGAATTGAATGATCCAATTGATCAAAGAGAACGTTTTGAAAATCAATTAAAAGAAAAAGCGTTAGGAAATGATGAAGCTAGTGAAATGGATTCGGATTATGTCGAAGCACTAGAATATGGACTTCCTCCTACGGGTGGAATTGGAATTGGAATCGATCGTTTTGTCATGTTGTTGACAGGACAGACAACGATTCGTGAGGTTTTATTGTTCCCGCATATGAAAAACAGATAGATTATATCTCCGTATAAATCTTTATAAACTTACAGATCATTGAATTTTCAGTGATCTTTTTTTCCCCACTTTTTTAAATATATGCGTATAAAAATGGGATGATTATATATAATATATTGATTATTGTATATATAATTCTCCACATTTATAAGAAAATGCGTTTTTTAAAAAATGAGGAAAATGCAACGGATAATTAAATTTTAACGTCTAAAATTTACACCAATTTTTTTGCAACTCAATTTTTTATCAATTTAAAAATAAAAAATACATAATATATTGTTTATAGAAAGTATCAAATGTAGCTATTTATCATAGCGTGGCCACATTTTATCGTTTCTAGCATGGTTTTTGTCAGGAGGTAAATATGAGAAAAGAAGTTGTTAAAGTTAGAATTGATCAAAATATGAAAGATAAGTATAAGAAATATACAGATCAATTAGGTATTACAATGAGTGAAGACATATTATTGCATATCCAACAATGTATAAAAAATCAAAACTATAATACTGTATGTGAACAGAATGATATACATAAAAATATATATCAGTCATTTTTAAATATATATAGTATCTTAGATAATGCTGACTTTTACGGAGTGAAAGAATTAATAAAGGAATTGGAGGATTTAGAATGTCATTTATTAAATGCGTAAATGAACCTTATAATGATAAAAATGATTTAAAAAGGATGGTTTATTACGTATGCGATAAACCAAATAGGATTGATTATAAAATATTTGGAGCCAATATATTAAGTAAAGACTCTGCAATAAGATCTATGAATAGGGTTAAAAAATATTTCAATAAGTGTGATGGAAAACAGCTTTATCACATTATCATAAGTATTTATCCATCCAAATATACAGGATTTGATGCAAAGAAAATCCTTGCACGTTATGTTATGAATGAAGTGGGATTTTTTATAGCAAAGATGGGATATCAAAATGTAGCCGCTGTACATGCGATAAAAAGAATTGATTGTGGAGTGTTGGGCGTACAGGAAGAAAATGTTCATGTTCACTTTGTATTGAATTCTGTGTCACTCTTGATGGACATAAACTAACAAAAATTTTAACCTTTCTCAATCAAATTAAATGTTTTGCGAATAATAATGATTATTTGTATGGAATAAACATAAATGAAATCTATCTTCAATAACCAAGGACTGTGTTCCTTGATTGTTTTTTCGTAAATAAGAGCGAATTATAGACTGGTTTTTCGCAAGTTACACCGTTCATTTTCTATGTTCCGGATATTATCATAGAATCATAAAAAAGAAACAAGGAAGAGTATATGGAACAGTTAAAAAAATTTAGATTTAAACCAATTTATGAACAATTTAAACAGCATGGACATTGACAAATTAGCAATTGCCTCTGTTGTGATGATTGCAGGGGTTGCAATTTTTACAGTTGAAAATTCGAACTAAAAAAGAACCATGCAATCTTTATAGAAAGCATGGTTTTATTGTATCTGTATGTTTTTTCAACCAAAGATTGCGACATGACTACTTTTCGGTACATGAGATTTTCAACCAAAGATTGCGACCAAACACCTTATTGGCTGGCTGATGGACCGTAGAAATTCAACCAGTAATTTCGGTTAGCCTTAGCTTTTCTTCCCATATAAAAAATCCCACCTTTGTAGTTTCTCATCGATGGGATAATTTTAATTATTTCGTGTGTCTACTTCAGTGGGATTGTATCAGAATTAACTCCTTTTTTTAGTTATATAAATATGATAAAATATTAATAAAATTATGAATTTGGGAGTGGTTTGATGCTTTGTCCAAGATGTGGAAGCAAAATAAAAAAAGGGAAAATATGTAAAGTATGTGCTTT
>JBGUVL010000056.1:0-30643 GCA_045134375.1 Breznakia sp.
GTAATAAAAAATGTCATCTAATTTAGCATGAAGACTTGATCGATTGGAATTACTTGCGGATAAGTAGAATAATTCTTTTATAGCGGAATAAAGAAAACCCTGTAATTGGGTCACAAATGCCTTTTTTGTGTCCATTTTTACAGGGTTCTTTTTGGAATAATGTAAATAATCAATGGGATTAATTATTCTTGTTCAAGAGCTAATGTTTTAGTGGTAATATCACAAACTTCCGTTGGTCCGTAATACTGAATTGCTCCTGGATAAACATAGCAAGTATTTTCTGCCCATTCTTCTCTACGAGCTTCGAAATATTTAAATGGTTTTCCTTCCAATTCAACTAAAGCTTTCTTAATAACTGGCTTATCTTCTCCATGTCTTCTTTCAATATTCATCATCTTAGTGATTGGCATACCTCCAGCAACCCATTCATTTGCTGGTTTTGACAGATTAGAGATTTTAGATAAGTAGCCATTGTAGCCGTACTGAATCAGCATGAATGCATTGTATCCTAAGGAGTAGCAGTAGTCAGAGTCAAAATTAGATGGGAATGCACATCTTCCTTCGTATCCTAAGAAGTGGTGGATCGGATTGAATTTTCCACTATACGTTCCGGCTTTCTTTCTTTCTTCTAATTTGTCTTTTACAAGAGCAGAGAATAATTTTTCAGATTCAATTAAAGATACCTGAACATTTCCATGAGGGTCTCTTTCTAAGAATAACTGCTGCTGAATGCTTTCTGGAAGAATTGCAAATACGTCCCTAGATTCTTTTGTTAAACCATTTTCAATAAATGCATATTTGTCTTTCCAAGTTGGCAGTTCATTAAATGCATCGGCTTTGCTACCTGCTAATAGTTCATTGATTTCGTGAATCAATACAGAGAATTCTGGAACGAATTCAACAACACCTTCAGGAATGATTGCGACACCAAAGTTCATGCCTTTTGCCGCTCTGTTAGCTACGGAATCAGCGATGGAATCCGCTAATTGAGATAATGACATTTTCTTAGCAGAAACTTCTTCTGAGATCAAACAGATATTTGGTTGTGTTTCTAAAGCGCATTCTAATGCAACATGAGAAGCAGAACGTCCCATTACTTTAATAAAGTGCCAGTATTTCTTAGCGGAGTTAGCATCTCTTTCGATGTTTCCGATAATTTCACTATACGTTTTTGTTGCGGTATCGAAACCGAAAGAACATTCGATATCTTCATTCTTTAAGTCACCATCGATTGTTTTTGGACATCCAATAACCTGAACACCAGTATCATGAGCAGCAAAGTATTCAGCAAGAACAGCAGCGTTTGTATTGGAATCATCACCACCGATAATAACGATAGCAGTGATGCCGTGTTTCTTACATACTTCAGCAACGATAGCAAATTGTTCGTTGGTTTCTAATTTTGTTCTACCAGAACCGATGATATCGAATCCACCAGTATTACGATACTGATTAATGTATTCGTCATCAAAAATTAAATAGTCATCTTCAATTAATCCGATTGGTCCATTTTTAAAACCGTAAAGAACGTTGTCTTTGTTGGTTGCTTTCAATGCATCATATAATCCACAGATAACATTGTGACCTCCAGGTGCCTGTCCACCAGAAAGAATAACACCAACCACTTGTTTTTTTGCTTCTGAAGTGTTTTCTCCCTGTTGGAAAGTGATTTCTTTTTTTCCATAAGTGTTTGGGAAAAGGGCTTTGATCTTTTCCTGATCAGCTACACTGTGAGTTTCTTCTCCTTCCTTAACACAAATGTTAGCAATACCATTTCGCAACATTGCTGGAAGTTTTGGAGCATACTCATAACGAGCTGTTTGTAGTGATGAAATTTTCATAATTAATCTCCTTTTCGTATATACATACACTTAAATTCTAAAATATTTGCTTAAAAAAGTAAACACTTATTACGCTTGTTGTGCCAGTAAATATAGGATATTAAAAAGCGTAAAGATCTTTATTTCGACTTGCTTTTTGTTTATAGAAAATCGCCGATAACTGGAAAAAGATGATGGATTCAATGGATAAAAGAAGGGATTGTATAAGAATAGTGATATAATAATAAAAAAATAGTAAGTGAGGTTAAATTTTATGGGAAAATATCATTATCCAAAATGTGAAAAAAGAGAAACAATGGAAGAATACTTTGGTGTTGTCGTCAAAGATGAGTATCGATGGCTAGAAAATGCGAATGATCCAGAGGTACTGGATTGGGTAGCAAAAGAGAATGCCTATACCGATGCTTATTTTGATGAGACTGAGGTAATCGAAAAAATCAGGGAATTGAAGCAGATTAACCCTAAGCCAACCTATGCCAGTATTGCGAAAGGCAAAGATGGTTATTATGTAGCAAAAAATGAAAATGGAAGTTATGTGATTCAGTATACCGATGAATGTTTTGGGAAGGAAGAAACACTATTGGTCAAATATGAAATAGAAGGATTTACTCCTTATGAAGCATTACCATCTTTTACCAATGAAAAGTATATTGCTATCTATGGTAGTTTTGCGAAAGATAATAAGCCATCCTATGTTATCCTGAATCGAGATACGAAAGAAATCATTAAAATCATGAAATCGGTATGGTCAGGAGTTTGGTCGAAAACAGAGGATATTTTCTATTATGCGGATAGTGTTCCTAATGCGGAAACGAAAGATGGGGTAACGACAATTACAGCGCTAAGCTTAGATACTTTAGAGGGAACCATCGTTTTTGAAGATACCAACAATGCGACTTTGCCAATGCTGCATATGGGAAGTGACAATACTACTTTGATGTTAGAAATGTGGGATGATTTTGTTCATTTCCGCTTTGTAGCCATTGATCTTAGAAATGGTGTAGCAACGATTGTTAATGAAACTGCATACCAGTGGAAATATATTGATACTGTTGAAGGATGTCATTATTTTGTCAGTAAAGAAGAAAGTGAAACCGGAACGGTGATTGCGATTGATCAACGAGGAATCGATGCGGTGAAGGTCATTCGTGAGAGTGATGAACAGGTAGTAGAAAGTGGGTTCTTTCTAAAGAAAACGTTATATGTTATTACTATGAAAAATGCATCCAATCGATTGCTATGCGTAAAAGATGGGCAAAGCAAGGAAGTTCCTTTACCTTCTTCCATTTGTACCATTGATGTGATGAGTGTTCAGGAAGATCAAGTTTTACTCTCCTATGAATCCTTTGTTGAAGCCGCTAGTATTTTATCGTTCGATGGTAACCAAATGACTTGTCGATATGATTCTGCTAAACGTCATTATCAAGGAATGAAAGTGGAGCAACGTTGGGCACCATCTACGGAAGATAAAAAAATGATTCCTTATTTTATCGTTTATAAAGAAGGAACCAAACGAGATCATAACAATCCGGTACTGGTTTATGCTTATGGTGGATACAATAGTGCAATGAAACCTTGGTACAAAGATATGGTATCTGGTGTCGTTGTTCCTGATTGGGTAGAAAAAGGTGGAATTTATGTTTTGGCAACGTTACGAGGTGGAAGTGAATTTGGTTCGAAATGGCATGAAGAGGGAATGTTGAAGCAAAAGAAGAATTGCTATTATGATTTTATTGGTGTTTGTGAGCAGTTGATTCAAGATGGTTGGACCAATCCAAAGAAGATAGGGATTGATGGCTGTAGCAACGGTGGATTACTTATGTCTACGTTAATCACGATGCGCCCAGATTTGTTTGGCTGTGTTATTAATTCCGTTCCTCATACCGATATGTTGCATTTTGCTGAAGACGATAATGGACCAAGATATATTACAGAATATGGAAATCCAAAGGAAAGTAAGGAAATGTTGGAATATATGTTAAGTTATTCTCCTTTCCATAATGTCAAAGCGGTTGCTTATCCCGCAATGTATTTGCAGACTGGTGAATGCGATAATAATGTTCCCCCATATCATGGAAAAAAATTTGCTGCTAAGATGCAAGACTATAGCACTGGGGAGGAACCGTTGTTATTGCGCGTGTTGAAAGAAGGGGCACACGATCGTGGTGCTGGTGAAGTATACTGGAAAACCATTGCAGAAATGCAATTGTTCTTAGAAAAGCATTTAAAAATGAAAGAAATGTAGATAGAAAAAAGATTTTGCTAGATTTCAATTCATAGCAAAATCTTTTTTTCTGTCTTAGGATGCAAGAAAATGTTTTAAGGACGCCAATTGTTGCAAAGCATTCTGACGACCTAGCTGATAAACCGCTTCCAATTGATTCGGGTCTTTTTCTATTACTTTCAAGGAAATTGCTTGGGAAGGACGAATCACAAAAATATTTCCTAATTGCTCTTGTTCTTTGATATAGTTTAATGTTTCGTTGTAATGTAGGTGCCTTTGTTGCAAAGCTTTCACTAAGTTTGGATATTTTCTTAGCAAAAAAAAGATCATTCTTTGATGACGTAATGGCTTTTTTTGATAGTCAATAGGACGTGTCAATACAACGATATGCTTTTGATATCCTTGTTTTTGCATCCAACGAATCGGAATCGAATCCGAAATACCACCATCTAAATAGAGATGATTTTCAATCGAAACCGGCTTTGCGACAATTGGGATGGAGGCAGAAGCACGCATCCATTCAATATCATTACGATCGCCTTTTTCACAATCGTGGTAAATAGGTTCTCCTGTTTCGATATCGGTGCAAACAACACTGAAACGCATTTTTTCTTTTTGATAGGTGTCGGTATCGAAAGGGTCTAACGTGAATGGAACCGTTCCATAGGCAAAATCTTTGCTGTATAGATCTCCTGTTTTGATCCAATTGGAAATATTAGCATATCTTTTGTCGTTACAGAAACGTTTGTTGTAACGAATGACGCGACCAATCTGATGGGATTTTAGATTACAACCAAATACAGCGCCAGCACTGACTCCAACAGCTCCATCGCAAGTGATACCATTTTCCATAAATACGTCTAGGACACCTGCTGTGAACATGCCACGCATGCCACCACCTTCTAAGGTAATTCCAATGCTTTTTTTCATTCGTTATTCCTCTCTTTTCTATCCTATGAATTCTTCTTTTTTGGAATAAGAGTATTGTACTACTTTTTTGTTTTTCTTTCATTTTTATTCTTTCTTTTTTCTAAAAAAGGAAAACGAGATATTCTAAGAAATTAGAAATCTCGCGATAAAAGAAATTCATTATTTTTTATGATAATAGTTGTGAAGAAATGTTTCTTTATATTCTTGAAATGTGTTATTTTGAATTGCTTCGCGAATTTCTTCTGTTAAACGGATGATGAAACGAAGATTGTGAATGGAAGAAAGGGTATAGTATTTGCGCTTATCTTCTAAATCTTGTGATTTCCATAGAGCGCGAAGTTGTCCTCTTGTCCATCCCGCTTGACAGGTAGGGCAATCGCAATGAGAATCAATCAGCTCATCACTATCTCTGAATTTTGTAAGATTGAAAGCACCATATTTGGTGTACAGTTTTCCATGTCTTGCTTCTCTGGTTGGAGCAACGCAATCAAAGGTATCGGCTCCCATTTCGACACCAATTAAAATATCATCTGGATGCGATAATCCTAATAAATGGCGAGGCTTATTTTCTGGTAATTCTTCACAACACCAACGCAAAATTTCGCCAAGATCTTCTTTTAAGAAAGCACCGCCTAATCCATAGCCATCAAAATCCATTTGTGCGAATTTTTTTGAAGTCGAGCGGCGTAAATCCTCCCATCGTCCTCCCTGTAAAACACCATACAAGGCTTGATGATAGCCAAGCATATCACAGTGTTTTTTGTGCTCTTCTAAACTACGAACAGCCCATCGTTCGGTACGTTTTAATGCTTCTACATTATATTCGTAGCTATCGGCAAGGGAGGTCAATTCGTCATACGCCATATGAATATCAGCACCGATACGGCATTGAATCTGCATGGATTCTTCCGGACCGATAAAGTCATCTTGATCGGTGAAAGGATCATGGAATTGCACCCCATCTTCACAAACGTGTGCCAAACGTTCTTTGGGATCGGTATTGATTACATTTCTTTCACGTTCCATACTAACGACTTTTCCTAATCCTGAGCCAAGTGACATTACCTGAAATCCTCCGGAATCGGTCATGGTTGGGCCATTCCATCCCGACCAAGCCGCTAGTCCTCCCTGCTCTGCAATGGCAAATGAGGTATTACGCAAATGGAAACCATTGCTTAACATTGCTTGGGCATTCACGCTTTTCAATTCTTTCATGGAAACAAAACGGACTTCCCCCTTAGTTCCTACCGAAATAAAAGCAGGTGTTTTGATATCGCCGTGTGGGGTGTGAATGATCCCAGCGCGTCCTAATGTGTTGGGTATTTTTTTTGTGATTTCAAAACTGAATTGGTTGTTGTTTTTATATTCTGACATAGTTATTACGTTCCTTTATATTCCTTTGTATCTGTCGTATTATAACATAAATAAGAGGGAAAACGAAGAATAGGGGAATACGATTTTTTTAATCCATCAAAATTCACATAGCAATCATTTGTTTCGAAGGTCAGGACATACTTGAAGCGCGACTTTCATTGAGGGAAGCATTGCTTTGTGAACATCGTTGATTTGTTTACTGTTTTATCAATTCGATGGGTAAGAATAAAATCAAAGTGATTGAATAAACGATGTTTTTTGATTATGATATTCATGTTTGTAGAAAGGGGAGAATAGAAATGGATAGCCGTGATAGTGTAAGTGAAAGAGTACTTTTTGGTATGCTGATAACGATGGCAGGGGGACTTATGGATGCGTATTCTTATTTAGCAAGGGGACAAGTTTTTGCGACAGGACAAACAGGAAATTTTGTTTTGTTAGCAATCGGAGCTGCAAATTTAGATCAGAATCAAGTATTTCATTATTTCTCTCCGATTGCTAGTTTTTGGATGGGAGTGATTTTCTCCAAATATTTGTTTCATTCGAAATTTAATGAACATAAGATTCATTGGCGTAGGGGAATTTTATATATCGAGATTATATTGTTTATTTTGATTGGTTTTATTCCAAAAACGATCCCTGATATTATTGTTAATTCTATGATTTCTTTTTGTGCAGCATTGCAATTTTGTAGTTTTCGAACCTTTGGTGGAAAAACCAATTATGCAAGTGTGTTTTGTACTGGGAATATGCGTTCTTGTGCCGAGGCGCTTTATCTAGGTATCGTTCATCAGAAAAAAGAAGAGTTGCAGAAGGGAATTCGTTATTTTGCGCTTTTAATTGCCTTCTTTATTGGCGTATTGGTGGGAGCCGTTGGCAATTGCTATTTCGGTAGTTATGCGGCAATCATCATTAGCATTACATTATTGGTTGCATTGATTATCATGAAATTAGACCCTGCTTTGGAAAATGAAGCACAAAAGTCAATCGGTTCCCAATAGAAAAGATCCATGATTTGGATTTTTTTCTTTTTTATCCTTTTTTTGATTGTTTGAAAGGATCCGTGAAAATGGGCTTATGGATAATATTGAATCCGTAATCAATGGGCGATAAGCCAATGAAAATAATAAAACGTAATAACAGAAAAATACCCGATAAAAAAGGAAAAAACGAGTTATATTATCTTTTTTTTAACGATTATTTCGTGAAAAAAGTGTCTTTTATCTTCCTGAAATAAGGTATAATAAAAATAAAGTATATGAGGGTTGAGAGATGTTGAAAAAAAGTTTCATAAATAGCAAACAAAAAATGCTATCGCAGTTTGTTTTGTTGATGAAAGAATGGCAAATGAAACTATTCGAGTATGATGTTGCTAATGATATTTTTTATCTATATGATTCATCATTAGAGAAATGTAAAATAATTGAGCATTATCTTTCTGAAATAAAACAGCGTACTATGATTCATGCTTGTGATCAATGGAAAGTAATTGCGCTTCTCCAACAAAAGACGCAGGGACCGATTGCGGTGAGGGCACGTACCTACCATCGTGAAAGAGAAAGAATGATCATTAATATCATTGACGATAACAAAGAAAATCAAATGCTATTCGGATATATTAAGAATGTGTCAAAAGGAATGGATATGGAGGAGCATTCGTGGTTAAAAACAAAGCGTGATCAATTGACGATGTTGTATCATTTTGATGCAGGAAAAGAGATCATCAATGATTATTTGATTCACAAAAACCCATTTGCTTCTTGTGGTTTCATGAGCGTTGCAATCGATCATTTTGAACAAACGCAAAAGGTCTATGGCGCTTCTTTTGGAAATCATATTTTATTGTATTTTTCATCTGTACTGCGACAGGTGTTTTCCGCCAAGGATATTTTGGTTCGCAGAAATGAGGATCATTTTTTAATTCTTTTAAAAGATATTGGCTATACGATTCTAACAAGAAAGGCGCAGGAATTGATTGATACGATCAATGCAATGGAATTTGCTCCCAAAGATTTTTGTTTTACTTGCCGTATTGGTATTTGTTTTGTTCCCCAAGATACGAATGGAATCATTTTTGATCAACTGTTAAAAAATGCAGATTGGGCATTAGAACAAGCAAAACGAAAAGGAAAAAATCAATATGTATTCTGTGATCATTTAGGCAGATATGAAGATAATTCTACGATAGTACCCAATGAATCACAATCTTTAGAACAGTATTTATACCAACAGGATATGATTACAACCACATTTCAAATTTTTGAAAAGATGAATCATTTTTCTGTTGCGATGGAGAAATTATTAAAGTTGATAGGTGAAAAATTTCAATTGGATACGATAGCACTTTTGCAAACAGACTTGCAAAAGCAAAGCGTTGACCATCGTTATCATTGGAGCAAGAAGGATGAGGAACCTTTGTTTTATCCTTTGCAACATTTTGAAAAAGAACAATTCTCAAATTTTTTTCATGCTTATGATGAGAATGATATCTTGCTTATCAATAAAGAAAGTCAGGTGCATTTTTCCAAGGAAGAAATGGAACTGTTGCTTCCCCCAAAGATAAGTAATGTAGCTTATATTGCTATGTATGATGAAGGAAAATATATAGGAACGATGAGTTATGCATTAGGCGAAAATCAAGCTTGTTTTTCTGATCGTACACTACTGCAACTTTCCTATATCACAAAAATCATTGCGGCTCATTTTGCAAAACAGATTGTCATAGAGAAATCAAAAGGGGAGGAAAGTCGCTATCCTTATTTTGACTCGTTAAGTGGTTTATTAACGTTTCCGACCTTTCGTGAAAAAGTGGAGAAATTATTGGCAAACAATCCGGGAAAACGATTTTTAATGGTATATACCGATATTATCAATTTCAAATATATTAATCAAAAATATGGATATTCTGTGGGTGATGATATCTTGCGTCAATTTGTCAACCATATCATTGTCAACGATGAAAATGAAGACAACCTTTATTTTGTGCGGATGGTATCGGATCGTTTTATTACCATACGAACGAAAGAAGAAGATACTCAAATCGAACAGAAAATTGATGCGATCAACCAATGCTTCATGATGGAGATGGAAAGGAAATATCCAGGAATCAAATTGCAATTGCGCAGTGGTGTTTATTGTTTCCAAAATGATGGAATGGATATTTCATTTGCGATTGATGCTTGTGATTATGTTCGCTGCCAAGTAGATAAGGGAAATTTATCTAGTGTCAAACTTTATGATGAAAAGATGGATCAAAAGCGAAATTTTGAGAATGCCATCATGAAAGGAATGGATCATGCGATAACGATGAAAGAATTTAAAGTATATTATCAACCTAGAATATCGTTTGCGACAGGCAAAGTAGTGGCAGCCGAAGCATTGGTTCGATGGGAGAAAGCGGATGGTACGGTGTTGACTCCCGATCAATTCATTCCTCTCTATGAAGCGAATGGACGAATTATTGAATTAGATTACTATGTATTTGAAGAAGTTGTGACTTTTTTGGCGCAACTGCAGAGGCAAAATGAGAAAATGGTTCCCATCTCTGTGAATGCCTCTATTCTGCATGCGAATAATACGAAAAGCTCTCATAATTATCGTAGAATCCTTGATCAATATCATGTGGATCCATCATGGTTAGAGGTGGAATTAACAGAGACGGATACGATTTCTAGTTTTGAAAATGTAAAAGAAATGTTCAAAGGACTGCAGAAAGAACACATAAAAACGGCATTGGATGATTTTGGAGCAGGCTATAGTTTATTGAATGTGTTGGAAGGAATTCCTGTCGATTGCATTAAAATTGACCGCATGTTTGTTCAAAACTGTGAAAGTGATGAGAAGGTGAAAAAACTGTTGCACATGTTAGTACAAATGGTAAAGTCTATGGGTTATCATGTGGTTTGTGAAGGAATCGAAAAGAAAGAACAAGCAAAAATAGTTCAAATGAGCGGATGTGATGAAGGACAAGGATATTACTTCGCAAAACCAATGCCACAAGACATTTTCAAAGCCTATTTAAAAAGCAATTTAGAATAATAGGGAAGAAAGAAAAGATGTCAGATGGAAAGGAGAATCTGACATTTTTTTTTGAGTGTGATGGCATGGCACGAAATTCGTTGGTGATAAACCAATCAGAGTAGTTCGTGTTTCGTGTAGTAAAACGCAAAACGTTGATAGTGATGTCATAGGTGAAAAAATCAGATTCCTAAATTACCCCAAGACGTACGATGCAATGAAGGGGGCGAAGATAAAGTACTTCTACTCTTTTAAACAAACTTGTAATCGGTTACATGAAAAAAAGCGTTGACGAACCTTGAAAAGATATATAATATATACATGTGTCTTGACACATAGATGTTATGATCAGGGGGAGTTACAATGAGAAATAAGACAATATATCAAATGACACTAAGTGCAATGCTGATGGCGGTTGCAATCTTAATTCCAATGTTTTCACCGGTGAAGGTTATCATTGAACCGGCTTCTTTCACATTAGCAAGTCATGTGGCGATTATGATTGCAATGTTCATTTCACCAGCGGTTGCTGTTGCGGTTGAATTGGGAGCCAGCATTGGTTTCTTTATGGCAGGTTTTCCAATCGTTGTTGTATTGCGTGCTTTAGCGCAAATCGTATTTGTAGTAATTGGTTCGTTATGGTTAAAGAAGAAGCCGGAATTGATGAAAAAAACCATTTCAATGATCGGATTTGCAATTGTTATTGGAGTGATTCATGCGGTATGTGAAGTTGCTGTCTCCATGCCATTCTATTTTGCAGGAACTTTGACATCAACCATTTTATATAACGTATTTGTATTGGTTGGTATTGGTACTTTAGTACATAGTTGTGTGGATTTTGCGATTGCTGTGTTAGTATGGAAAGCATTAGTAAAAAGTCGATCAATTGCGTCAGTTAGTTGTGTGAAAGAAATTGAATTTCATTAATTGATCCTAGACATTTCGAAAATGAAATGTCTTTTTTATATTTTCTATGATAAGAGAGGGCATTGGTGTTTGCTGTCAAAGTCTTTTACTTTATTCTATATTTGCGATATAATAGTGCTATTATTTGGAGATAACGATTATGGAAAAAGAAACTTTTGCTTATTTTAATGAAAAAGAAATGCGTTTTTCCAAAAGAAGTAAAAAAAATTATGGAGAAACATTGATTCAAGATTTTGAAAAATTGGGTTACAAAGGAATTATTGATGAACGAAAAATGGGATGGAAAAAAGTGCAAAACATTTTGATTGGAAATTTTAAAAGCGCTAAGCGTGTTATCGTAGTTCCTTATGATACGCCAAAGAAGGTATTTTGGCCAGGGTATCGATGCTATCCGCAAAATGGAGATCTTTCCATGCGCAAAAATTTCTGGCCCTATTATGGACCATTGTTACTTGCCTATGTAGGATTGCTTGCCATCGTTTATCTATTGCCACAATTTTTAAATGTAACGATGCAACAGTATTTGCTCAGTTTTTCTATTCTTTACTTGATTTTTTTGTTTGTTCTTATTTTTCGTGGTTTTGCCAATCGTCATAATGTGGTAAGCCGTGAAATCGCAATTACACTTGCTTATGCCGTTGCTTCTAAATTAAAAGGAGAAAAGAAACAGGAATGTGCATTTATTTTTACGGATTCGAATACTTTTAAGATGCAAGGAAGTGAAGCGGCAAGTACGTTTTTAAAGGAAAATAATCGCAAACCTGAAATTATCCTACTTTACTGTATTGGCAAAGGGGATACGATTTCGATTGCCTACCATAAAGGATTACGAAAAAATGCAATGGCATTAGCAAAAAAACATAAGGTTCGCTTATGTAGTGTGGAAAGTAATGAAACATTGCAATTGCCGATGGAACATTTTCATCAGGCGATGATGATTTCAACGGGAGAAATTTATCATGATGCGTTGTGCGTCAGAGAACTTTGCTCAAGTAAAGATCAGGTGTATGATGCGCAACTAGTGGATATAGTAGAAGAAATGCTTCTCGCATATTTGAACTAATTAAGCTATGAGGAGGAACCATGTTTAAAAAGATATGGAAACTGATATCCAGTCGTTTGTTTATTGTGATGGTACTGATTTTAATTCAGTTCTTTGTTTTTATGTTACCATCTCTAATGTTGAACGAATATTCGATTTCTTTTAATCGCTTTTTTCGTTGGTTAGCCATTTCACTAGCCATTTATATTGCTGCTAGAGCGGATAATCCTACCTATCGATTAACCTGGATCATGTTGATTTTGGTAAGTCCAGTCTTAGGAAGCTTAATGTATTTGGTGTTTGGGGCAAAAAAAGTACCTAAGGCTTTGCGTGTTCGTGATGCAAAATTAGCAAAAACCATGGACTTGTACTTGGAAGAAGAGGAAGCGATTAAGAATGAATTGAAAAAAAAGGATCCCAATGCTTTAAAACAAACAAGGTATATTTCTTCTTCTAGTAGTTTTCCAATTTATCAACATACAAGAACGCAATTTTTTCCTATTGGGGAAGAACAATTTGAAGAGATGAAGCGACAATTAAATCGAGCGAAAGACTTTATTTTTATGGAGTTTTTTATTATTGACTATGGAGAAATGTGGGATGAAATTATTACCATATTGAAGAAAAAAGTAGAGGAAGGCGTGGATGTTCGCTTGCTTTATGATGATTTTGGGACCATTACGACATTTACACCGGATTATCATAAAAAGCTCAATCGGATGGGGATCAAAACAAAAGTCTTTAATCCGATCAAGCCAAGACTAGCGATTCAAATGAACAATCGTGATCATCGAAAAATACTGGTTGTCGATGGTCGAGTAGCAATGACGGGCGGAATCAATCTTGCGGATGAATACATCAATCGAAAGGTTCGTTTTGGTCATTGGAAGGATTGTGGTTGTTTGATTGAAGGAGAAGCGGTTTGGAGCTTTACCCTTATGTTTTTACAGTTTTGGAATTTTGATGAAAAAGAGAAGGATAACTATGACCGATATCGTTTGCCACGAGAAGCATTTGCCTCTGTAGAAAGTGATGGTTATGTACAACCTTATTCCGATTCCCCTACGGATAGTGAGAATGTTGGGGAATGTACGCATATTAACATGATCAATAATGCTACGGATTATGTTTACATCATGACGCCATATCTAGTGCTGGATCAAGAAACAAAGACATCGTTGATCCTAGCATGTAAAAATGGTGTTGATGTTCGTATTTTAGTACCTCATATTCCAGATAAATGGTATGTCTTTGCATTAACACGTCATAATTATCAAGAATTAAGTAAACATGGGGTCAAAATTTATGAGTATACGCCAGGATTTGTACATGCTAAGACATTTGTTGCGGATGATAAATACGCAATCGTAGGGACAACCAATATGGATTATCGAAGTTATTATTTGCATTATGAGTGCGGTGTGTGGTTCTATCAAAGCTCCCTCATCAAAAAAATGAAAGAAGATTATCTAGCAACCCTAGAGAAATCCCAACAAGTCACTTATGAAGACTGTATGAATGTTTCCATTGTAGTGAGAATTGTGAGAGCAATCTTAAACCTTTTAGCACCTTTAATGTAGAAATTATTTGAAGTTTATTAAGAAATACGTATAATAGTAATGTTGAGGTGATGACATGAAAAAAGTAGGACTGATTTGTGAAGGTGGAGGAACCAAAGGGGCTTATACATCTGGGGTATTAAAAGCTTTGGTAGACCATCAAATTCTGTTGCCTTATTGTGTTGGAATCAGTGCTGGAGCAGAAAATCTTTTACCTTATATATCTAGGCAATCCGAGCGTTTCATGATTACCGGAGTGGAATCCGCTTCTCAAAAAGATGCCGTCGGTATCCGTCCAATAATAAAAGAAAAGGGAATATTTGGTATTGAAGCAACGTGTCGTTTCATTGAAGAGAAAGCTCCATTAGATTTTGAAGCATTCTATCAAAGCGATACCCAATTAGATATTGGATTGTATGATATCGAAAAAGGCGAAGTGGTCTATTTTTCAAAGGAACATTTAGATCGAGATCAAACGTTAGTCAAAGCGGCCTGTGCTTTGTTGTTGTTGGCAAAACCATATGAATTTGAAGGAAGATTATATATGGATGCGGGATTGATTGATATGATTTCCATTGAACAAAGTATTCGTGTAGGGAATGAGAAACATATTTTTATTTCTACTAAGGAAGAAGGTTATATAAGGAAACCAGCACCAAATTGGCAAATTCTTCTTGCGAAAATCTTTTATAAAAAATATCCTCACATTGCAGAACATTTAAAAGTTAGACACGAAAACTATGAAAAACAATGGAGTAAGATAAAGTCGTTGGAAAAAGAAGGAAAAGCAATGGTGCTTCGTCCTAGTGCTGATTACGGCGTGACCCGTTATACCACCAGTCGTAAAAAATTGGAGCCATGGTTTATGCTAGGTTATCAAGATACGTGTGATCGTTTGGATCAAATTCGTAAGTTTATTGAAGAATAAATGAAAAATGCTGTTTTTTCGTAAGAAGAGATGGCATTTTTATTACTTTCTTCATAAAATAAAAGAAAGGGGAGAGTACTTTTGATATTTGTTTTCCTATTAGGCATTATGTTTTTTTCTATCCTATTCTTTCTTTGGAGTTATGGAAAAAAACAGGAAGAAAAAGAATGTGATTATATGATTATACTTGGTGCAGGATTGCATGGGGATCGAATCAGTAGTGCTTTGAAACGTAGGTTAGATCAAGGCATTTCATTGTTATTGCATGCTCCACAGATGAAAGTGATTGTTAGTGGTGGTATGGGAAAACATGAAACAGTGAGTGAAGCAGAAGCAATGATGCATTATCTATGGGAACATGGGATCGATGCAAAGCGCATTATAAAAGAAGATGCTTCCGTTTCTACCTATACCAATTTCTTATATACCAAGAAGTTGCTAGGAAGTGGTTGTGAGATAATGGTGACAACATGTGATTTTCATATGTATCGTTCCTGTCGAATTGCCAAACGATTGGGTTTTATCCCTTATCGTAATCCTGCCAAAAGCAAGGGAGCAAAAAGCATCAAATATTATGTTAGAGAAGTATTTTGTGTCATTAAAAACTGGCTTTTGAATAATTAAAAAAGAATACCTCCTCATGGTTGTATATCATTGGAGTGGAGGTATTCTTTTTTTATGAGTAAGTTTCTTTAGATGACACGATAGGGATTATCTTTGCCTTCTGCTTCTGCCAGAATACTTAATAATGCACATTTTACCATGTCGTTACAAGCTTCTTTGGTGAAGAATCCATAATGTTGTGTCAGGATGACATTAGGGAATTGTTTAAGATAGAGGAGCGTTCGTTTATCAACAATTTTTGTTCCGACACATACGTGGGCAATTCCTTCTTCCCCTTCTACTGAATCCATTCCAGCGCCTCCCACTTTTCCACTTTCCAATGCCGCAATCAAATCTTCACTGTCAATTAAAGCTCCTCTTGCGGTATTGATTAAAATAACACCATCTTTCATTTTGCGAATCGAATCTTGATTGATGATATGATAATTATCATCGGTTAATGGCATATGTAACGAGATGATATCACATTCTTGATAAATCGTATCCAAATCCACATATTCCGCCATTCTTTTTACGGTTTCATTTTCCACTTTATCATGAGCTAATATACGGCATCCAAAACCATATAAATTTTGGATCGTCAGTGTTCCAATCCGTCCTGTACCAATGATACCAATACACATATTACGCATTTCTCTTCCTTGCATACTATCGAGGGAAAAATCGTTAACAAGCGCTCGACAAATCGATATTTTTGCTTTTCTCACCATCATCAACATTAACATGACAGTAAAATCGGCAACATTATATGGATCATAGCGAGCATTACTGACATGGAATCCGAGCGATTTTGCATAGTCAATATCAATATTGTTGTAGCCAATCGTACGAGCTGCCAATACTTGTACCCCATCTTCTTTTAACTGAGTCAGTACCTCTTTATCTAAAACGCTATGTCCAAGAAAGGTAATCGCATCATAGCCTTTGGCAATGTGTTTATTGGCAGGATTTAATTCTTCGCTGGTATAAGTAATATTCAAACCAAATTCTTTTTCATAATGAGCAAATGCCTCTTTTTCGTAATCAGCAACACTGCAAGCAAGTATTTTCATTTTCCTTTTCCTTTCTCTCACTTCATTATTTTCCATCCAAACATAGAAACAACCGTATCCTTAGCAATTTCTAAAATCGTTTATTCAATCCATTTTTTGCGATCCTGTGACAAAAAGTAATCCTAATGTTTCTAGTAAGAATCGAAATGCCATGGCAAATCATGGGAATAAAGAAGATCATTACGATGTTTCTCGTTGGACTTAAATTCATTTTAAAACGATTATTTTTCCTCTTTTCCAAAAATAGAATGATTTTTATTCGGATAGAATTGCTGTTTCTATTTCTCAATCCAATTATTATTTAAACAGAAAAGAACAGGAAAGTAAACGATTGATGATAATTTCTTTGGAAGGATAAAAATTGATCCCATAAAGGCCATTTTCTTCAAACTCTAGTATCCTTTCGTGTTGTGAGATGGTGTTTCATTATACAATGATAGTGTGTAAGGAGAATTTTATGGATCAAAAGAAAATAGGTCGATTTATCATTGTTTCTACCACTTTGTGATATTCTTCAAATTAGTGTAAATGAATTATTTCAAGGGGAACGAAGGAAAGAAGAAAAACCAGATCCGCAGATGCAGGAAGTGTTGTCCCAATCCATTGTCTATTCCTCAAGCGTTGTAAAAATGAAAGAACAAAAAATATCGTATCTTTTTTTGGGGATAGGAATATTGATCATATTGAGTGGAATGAATCTCTTTCCCAAAGAAAGCATTTGGAGTAGCGTATTTTCTTTTTTAGGATGCCTAGTATTAATGGTTGGCTTTTTTCGAATCAAATCGTGTTGGCATCAGAAGAAAAGAATGGTTTCTTCCTTTTTGTTTTTTCTTGCTTGTATTAGCCTACTGTGTGGTTTGGATTATATCAATGTTGTGACGAATGAAACGGCACCACGATTTTTTTATCATATTGAGAAAAAGGGAAATCGTATCTTATATCAAACCCCGTTTTATCAAGTGTTTTGTTTTAATAAGGATAGTGTCAATGAGTATTACCTCGTTGATACAAAAAAGCAATATACTCTCGATACGGTGTTAGGAATGCCGTTTCATCAAAAGAAAAGTGGAATTGAGAATATTATCAAATACCAGAGTCGCTACGTTGGTGATAACAGCAACGATGCTAATTTGATTGCTTCATTACCACTAAGCGAATATGGATTTGTGTTTCAAATTGCGGAAAAGCAATTGATCATTGATTATCATACGAGCGATTGGTATCAAAGTGAAAATCTTTATATTCAGAAAAGTTTACTTTATAACTCGGTGGCAATTTTTACACTAATTGAAAATGTAGATACGATTACTTACCGCTTTAGTGGAACTTCGTATATCGCAGAGAGGGAAGTGTTTCAAAATGGATATCCCAATTTTTCTACTTTGAAAAAGCAAGCGACTCTTCTTAAAGAAAACTTTAGAAAGAATGTAGAACAAAAGATGAATGATGACGATTTTGTTATTAGCGCTTTTGCTGATTTGATAAAATAGGATTAGCTATCCTATAAATTCACTTATCATGAAGGCGATGACATCATTTGATAGTTTTTTCATTGTAGGAAATGAAAAGTGGTTTTATAATGAAGAAAATGGAATGACAAAAGGTGGATGGGATGAATATTAAACAGGTACGTGAATATTTTGAAAATAAAAGGAATGTCGCATGTCCTTTTACGGAGCGATTGATTCAAGCAGGATATCAACAAACATCAGGGGGATATATTAAAAAGGCACACTTAGAAAATCAGGAAGTGGATTATCGAAAGGCAGAACCAAATCAATGGTGGCATTTAATCCGATCCTATTGTGACAATGTTGTGGACGATAAAAAGTTTACAAAACAGATCCAATGTGGGGAATTGCTGTTTTGGATGGCAGAAGTCTCGGGATGTGCTTCGAAAAAAGAGTTAGAAGAGATGTTGGAACGGATTCAAAAAAGTGGAAAGCCATTCAATAGTAAGCATCCCAATAAACCAAACGTCAGATACGATAGAAAATATTGGAATAAAGAGATACAAAATCAATGGTTTGACAAAATTGTAAAAATTG
The DNA here is from genome assembly GCA_045134375.1 of Breznakia sp. Lineage (GTDB taxonomy): Bacteria > Bacillota_I > Bacilli_A > Erysipelotrichales > Erysipelotrichaceae > JBGUVL01. The sequence continues at coordinate 18,567 of JBGUVL010000056.1, forward strand.
TAGAAGCGGCAAGTAAAGAAATGGATTTATAAAAAAGAATGATGAATTGCTTTGTCACAATATGAAAAAACAGGGCTTTGCTCGCTTTATGTCCTGTTTTTTTACTTCTTATCGACTACGATAAAGAGGAAAGGAGAACGACATATGGATCAACAAAAAGTAGGAAATTTCTTGAAAGAACTTCGAAAAGAAAAAAATATCACACAGGAGCAGCTAGCCGAAATACTTCGTGTTTCAAGAAGAACCATTTCTCGATGGGAAACCGGAAGCAATATGCCAGATTTAGATCTTTTGATTGAAATTTCAGATTTCTATGAGGTGGATTTGAGAGACTTACTGGATGGCGAAAAAAGCAGTGAACCAATGGATAAAGAATTAAAGGAAACGGTGATTAAGGTAGCCGATTATAGTAACGAAGAACACGCTAAGATTATGAAGAGAATGAATCGATTATTCCTTTTTGGTGTATTTGCTTCGATTCTTTATTTTATTAGTTTATTTATCGAGCCGGAAGAAACGAATCCTCTGTTTGATTTTTTGCAAGGTATGTCATTGGGAATCACATCTGGAATGGTTCTTGTAGGACTCATCATAACCAGCCAATATGGGCAAGATCTAAGAGCGTTGAAACGACGACTGAGAAATAAATAATCGTAAGTTTTTATCAAGTCGTCTTGTTTTGCATCAATTTGTAATAGAGAGGATAGTTTCTTCTCTTTTTTCGACTATTATCCTTTCCTTTCTTTTTTATGCGCGGATCGGTTAACCATTGTGATGGTGTTACCGCGGTAGCCGATAGCATCGGGATGCCTTCGCTTTTTTAAGTGTTAGAAAAGAAAAAAATGGCTTTTCTTTTTTTCTTATTTTGTTTGGTTGTTATTGCGTATTCTATGTGTTATTCGGTATAATAAATAGGAAAATGATGACAATCATGAAAACTCAAGGAGAATGATTATGCCAAAAAATCCAAATATTAAAAAAATTTTAGTAATCGGTTCTGGACCGGTCGTAATTGGACAAGCGGCTGAATTTGATTATTCAGGAACACAGGCGTGTAAAGCTTTGCGTAAATTAGGATATGAAATTGTATTAGTAAATTCCAATCCTGCTACCATTATGACGGATCCTGAAACAGCAGATGTAACTTATATCGAACCGCTTAATGTGCAGCGATTAACACAGATTATTGAAAAAGAACGTCCCGATGCGTTACTTCCTAATCTAGGAGGGCAATCGGCTTTAAACTTATGTTCTGAATTGAGTAATGCTGGAGTGTTAGATCAGTATGGAGTCCAAGTACTTGGCGTTAAAGTGGATGCGATCGAACGTGGAGAAGACCGTATGGCATTCAAAGAAGCGATGGATCAATTAGGAATTGAAATGGCTCGTAGTGAGATTGCGAATACGGTGGAAGAAGCATTGGCGATTGCGGATCGTTTAGGCTATCCAGTGGTTGTGCGTCCTGCCTATACGATGGGAGGAGCAGGCGGTGGCTTGGTTTATAATGTAGAAGAGCTAAAGACGATTACTTCTCGTGGTTTACAAGCTAGTTTAGTTCACCAGTGTTTAATTGAAGAATCGATTTTAGGATGGGAAGAATTGGAAGTCGAAGTTGTTCGTGATGCGAAGAATAACATGATTACGGTTTGTTTTATTGAAAATATCGATCCAATGGGTGTTCACACAGGAGATTCCTTCTGTAGTGCGCCGATGTTGACCATTTCACAAGAAGTGCAGGATCGCTTAAAAGAGCAAGCCTTCCGCATAGTAGAATCGATTGGGGTAATCGGTGGTACTAATGTACAGTTTGCACATGATCCAAAAACGGATCGAATTGTCGTGATTGAAATCAACCCACGTACATCTCGTTCCAGTGCCTTAGCAAGTAAAGCAACAGGTTTCCCAATTGCGTTAGTATCCGCCATGTTGGCAGCCGGTTTAACGTTAGATGAAATGGAATGTGGAAAATATGGAACATTAGATAAATATGTTCCTGATGGAGATTATGTGGTCATCAAATTTGCACGTTGGGCATTTGAAAAGTTTAAGGGAAGCAAGGATGCATTAGGAACGCAAATGCGAGCTGTTGGCGAAGTCATGAGCATCGGTAAAACTTATAAAGAAGCGTTTCAAAAAGCCATTCGTTCCTTGGAAATTGGACGTTATGGATTGGGTCATGCGAAAAATTTTGATTCGTTAAGCAAAGAAGAATTGCTTCATAAATTAAGTGAACCTACCAGTGAGAGACAATTTGTGATGTACGAAGCATTGCGAAAAGGGGCAACGGTGGAAGAACTGCATGAATTAACGGGAATCAAAAATTACTTTATTGAGCAAATGAAGGAATTAGTAGAGGAAGAGGAAGCGTTGCTTGCTTATGCTGGAAAAGAACTTCCAAAAGAAGTATTAATGCAAGCAAAACAGGATGGCTTCTCCGATAAATATTTAAGTCAGATACTAGCTGTTGATGAAGCTGTTATTCGAGAACAAAGATTGCACTATGGCATTACCCAGGCATGGGAAGGGGTGCATGTTAGTGGTACGAAGGATAATGCTTACTATTATTCAACGTATCAGGCAACCGATAAGAATGTTGTAAGCGATCGTAAAAAAGTGATGATCTTAGGTGGAGGACCAAACCGTATCGGACAGGGAATCGAATTTGATTATTGCTGTGTACATGCTTCTTTAGCACTTAAAAAATTAGGATTTGAAACCATTATTGTCAATTGTAATCCAGAAACGGTATCGACGGATTATGACACATCCGATAAATTGTATTTTGAACCTTTGACTTTAGAAGATGTATTAAGCATTCATGAAAAAGAAAAACCATTTGGTGTGATTGCACAATTTGGTGGGCAAACCCCATTGAATTTAGCGAATGATCTAAAGAAAAATGGAGTCAATATTTTAGGAACAACTCCGGAAACCATTGATATGGCAGAAGATCGTGATTTATTTAACGCGATGATGGAAAAATTGGAAATTCCTATGCCAGAATCCGGTATGGCAGTAAATGTGGAAGAAGCGCTTGCGATTGCGAAACGCATTGGTTATCCATTGATGGTACGCCCTTCTTATGTTTTAGGAGGACGTGGTATGGAAGTTGTCTATGATGATGAAAGCTTAAAAGAATATATGGCAGCAGCGGTTGGGGTTACACCAGATCGTCCAATTCTGATTGACTCTTTCTTAAGTGATGCGATGGAATGCGAAGCCGATGCGATTAGTGATGGTGAAAATGTATTTGTCCCTGCGGTCATGGAACACATTGAATTAGCAGGAATTCATTCTGGAGATTCTGCTTGTATCTTACCTTCGAAACATATTCCAATGCGTCATTTGCAATCCATAAAGGAATATACTAAGAAGATTGCGAAAGAAATGAACGTTCGTGGTTTAATGAATATGCAATATGCGATTGCAAAGGATAAAGTTTACGTTTTAGAAGCAAATCCACGTGCTTCTCGTACCGTTCCTTTAGTATCAAAGGTATGTAATGTAAACATGGTAAAATTAGCAACGGAAATCGTGACTAGTGAATTGAGTGGTAATCCTTCTCCTGTTCCACAGTTAAAAGAAAAGAAAATTCCACATGTTGGGGTAAAAGAAGCGGTATTCCCATTTAATATGTTCCCAGAAGTCGATCCTGTATTAGGACCAGAAATGCGTTCTACAGGAGAAGTATTAGGATTAGGAGCTTCGTATGGAGCGGCATATTATAAAGCACAGGAAGCGGCACAGACAATCTTACCAACGGAAGGAAAAGTGCTAATTTCCGTAAATGATTTGGATAAAGTGAAAGTAGTAGCCTTAGCTCAAGGGTATTATGATGCCGGCTTCACTATTGTAGCAACTGGAAAAACCTATGAATTAATTAAAGAAAATGGCATTCCAGTAGAGAAAATCAAAAAGATGTACGAAGGAAGACCGAACATCGAAGATGCGATGCGTAATGGTGAATTAGCAATGGTGATCAATACTCCACATGGGAAACAAAGTGTTCATGATGATAGCTATATTCGTAAAACAGCAATTAAGCTACGCATCCCATATATGACCAATATTGCTGCTGCAACTGCTTCATTAGAAGGAATCATGGAAATGAAAATCCATGGTAGTCATGAAGTGAAATCATTGCAGGAATATCATAAAGCAATTAAATAAATGTAAGAATATAGAATCGTGTGAAGAAAACAGAAATAATGGTTATGACATAACTCTATGATTTCTGTTTTTTTTATGTATTTATTTGCTTTAAAACAGCAGACTATCATGAATTATTTTTATTGGTTAACACATGACAATTATTATGTGAATGTTAGACTACTAGTAGATTACATAGATAAGGAGAATGAAATGAAACAAGAAGAGGTTGCGAATATTTGCAAAGCAATGTCAGATGCAAATCGACTTCGTATTATTGAAATGCTGACAAAAGGGGAAAAATGTGGATGTGATCTTTTGCAAATGTTACAAGTGAGTCAGCCAACATTATCTCACCATATGAAGGTGCTGTCCGATTGCCAATTAGTGAATTCTTATAAAGATGGCAAATGGCATCATTATTCGATAAATTGTAATAAATTCAAAGAATATAAGGAATATATCGCTTCGATCACTTGTTGTAATGAGGAAGAGCATTTTTCAAAATCGTGTGGATGTAAATAAAGGAGGATGTCGATCATGATGAATGTAAAAGTATTAGGCGGCGGCTGTGCAAAGTGTGAAACATTATTGGAGAATACCAAACAGGCAATTGCTGATTTGGGCATAGAAGCATCGGTTGAGTATATTACTGATTTCGCATTAATTGCTAGCTATGGAATTATGCGAACACCGGCACTTATGAAAGATGATAAAGTGATTTCCATGGGGAAAGTATTAAAAAGTGAGGAAATAGCAAAATTATTAAAGTAGTCATTTACTGGTGTTAAGGCACCGGTAAAAAAATCGTTAAAAGATAGATGAATATCAATGTGAAGGGGGCTTTTTTATGTGGAATTTCTTTGAAAGCCAAATATTAAAAATGAAATGGTTAAATGAATTGATTGAAAACCTATTGTTGGTAGTGGGGATTGATGTAACAGGTAAATTAGGAGCTAGTCTACAATTTTTCATTTATGATGTTATTAAGATTGGAATATTACTTTGTACCTTGATCTTTATGATTAGTTATATTCAAAGTTATTTTCCACCGGAGCGGGCAAGCCAAATTTTAGGAAAATTTAGAGGAATCTTTGCCAATCTTTTGGCAGTTTTACTTGGAATGGTAATGCCTTTTTGTTCTTGTTCATCAATTCCTTTATTTATTGGTTTTACAAGTGCAGGATTACCATTAGGAGTTACGTTTTCTTTTTTGATTTCATCACCGATGGTGGATCTTGGTTCTTTGGTTCTTTTGATGAGTATTTTTGGTATTAAGGTTGCAATCGTTTATGTTGTATTAGGACTTGTTATCGCGGTTATTGGAGGGTGTTTGATCGAAACATTGCAGCTTGAAGATCAAGTGGAAGAGTTTATTAGAAATTCGAAATATCTAGAAGTTGATTTCGAACAATTACATCAGAAAGAGCGGATCATCTTTGCCTTTGACCAAGTGAAAGATACTTTTAAGAAAGTATTCCCTTATCTTTTGTTAGGTGTTGGAATTGGTGCATTTATCCATAACTGGATTCCAGAAGATTACATTGTACAATTTCTAGGAAATGGGAATCCTTTTGGTGTTATTTTGGCAACTGTGGCTGGTGTTCCTATGTATGCTGATATTTTTGGGTGCATTCCGATTGCAGAAGCTTTGCTTGCCAAAGGAGCCAAACTAGGAGTTGTGCTTTCCTTTATGATGGGGGTAACGACTTTAAGTATTCCTTCTATCATCATGTTGAAAAAAGCCATCAAACCAAAGTTGCTGGGAATTTTTGTTGCTATTTGTACCATTGGAATTATCGTTGTCGGATACTTTTTTAATGCGATTCAATCTCTCATTCTTTAGAATGGAAAGCATACTTTTAATAGGAATCCTTTATTCGCTATTTTGATGGAATGAAAAATATATCATTTATCTTACAAACGAAAATGATGATTTATTCATCTGTGATATGGGTGAGAAAATCAGAAAGGATAAGGTCAAAACGATTTTCGTCATCCCATTGTGCATTTGTCGCAAGGATATGCAACAAACGTTTTCTCCCATTCGCACTTGCCCCTCTTATCGGATACAATAAATCCTGATAGGAGTTTTTTTGAAATTAGAACTGGGAAAATATAACCTTAGGATTGAATTAAAACAATAAACAGTAGGGAAAGAAGGCTGGTTTGCTATTCCAATGTTCAATGAAGGATAGCGATGACTTCTTTCTTTTTTCACTTCTCATTATTTGAAATACGAAAATGGCTATGCAATTTCATGTCATGGTCTTTTTTATTATCCGTTTTGAAAAAGTTTTTCGAAGAAAGGGTAGAATAAAAATGGAGAGTGAGCGATAATAAAAATAAGATAGAACATTTTAATGAATGTTAATGAACATAGAAATAAGAAGGAGGAATTGGGATGAAAATCGAAAAGAAAGAATCATTGCTATTTATTTTACAGGTTGTTTTATTTTATGTGACTCCTTTAATGAATCAAAACGGAAATCCGATAGGGATGGTCATTCTACTTTTGTTAATGACGTTTCTGCTATCTTTATTAATGGGTTATTTCTCAAAGTCTTGGTTATCCTTTATCTACCCATTTTTTACAGCAGGAGCCTTTCTTCCTTCGGTGTGGATTTACTATAATGAATCCGCAATGATTCATTCGTTATGGTATTTAATTGTTGCGTCGATTGGCGTTTTATTAGGGAAAGTACTTCCGTTGATGAGAAAACAAAAAGAGAAGCAAAATAGGAAAAACGAGGATGACTCCAAGTGAAACAAACAAGGAAATATTTTCCTTTTTGTTGGGCTATGATTTTTCATTTTGTATCTTTTTATGCGATATATAATGTATTTATTACTACCTTTCGACTAGATTTGCATTGTTTTAACACAGGAAGAAAAGAAAGGATAAGGAAAGTTAAGATCAAGGAATTCGATTATGAAAATTGGGTTAATAGGATTTTTATTAGTATTATTTCTAGTTGGTTGTTCAACAAGCAAAGCGGATTTTAATATTAGTAAGGAAGAAACGTTAAAGAAAATAATAGCGGAGGACAATTATCTTATTGTTGATGTTCGAACCGTGGAAGAATACAAAGAAGGTCATGTTGTGAACGCTTTGTTGCTCCCTTATGATGAAATCGATGAGTCCGTCGCTTTGGATAAGAAGAAGACGATCATTGTTTATTGTCGTAGTGGAAGAAGAAGTGCGATTGCAGCAAAACAATTAAAAAATATGGGGTATGAAGTTTTGGATATGGGCGCCTATGATACAATTCCGCTAGCAAAGGAATAGAAATAGAGGAAATTTTGTATGTCTTGTAGTAAAGAATATCTTTTTTATATTTTAGATCAGCTTTTTGATCTTGAAGAGATTACATATCGAAAAATGATGGGAGAATACATCATCGATTACCATGGGAAAATTGCAGTTTACCTATGGGAGAAACGCTTTTTAATAAAACCTTTGCCGTCAGCAATGAAATTATTGAATGAAATCATTTATGAAGTTCCATAGGAAGGAGCAAAAGAAATGCTACTTGTTAGAGAGGTTGATAATAAAGAACTTTTAACAAAACGATAGGAATAAAAGGAACCGGAGTTATCTCTTCTTCAACCAAAGAAAAAAAGATAGAATGATTTCATTCTTTGTAGCTCTTTGACATCGAGCAAAAATGAAATCGTAATGGAGGTAAAAAAATGGAAACAATGGAATTGTGCAATGGAATCAAAATTCCTGCAATAGGGTATGGAACATGGAGGACGCCCGATGGTGATATATGTGAAATGGCAGTAAAAAATGCAATTCAGTGTGGCTATACGCACATTGATACCGCTGTGGTTTACAAAAATGAAAGAAGTGTTGGAAAGGCGATTCGTGATAGTAAAGTAGCAAGAGAAAAACTATTCATTACAAGCAAATTATGGAATGATTGTCGGGGCTATGAAAATACAAAAAAAGCATTTTATGAATCATTGGATCGATTGGGTTTGGAATATCTTGATCTCTATCTTATTCATTGGCCAAATCCATTGGCTTATCGCGATTGCTGGGAAGAAATGAATGCAAAAACTTGGCGTGCCATGGAAGAACTTTATGAGGAAGGTAAAATCAAGGCAATTGGTGTTTCTAATTTCCGTATTCACCATTTAGAGAGCTTAATGAAAAGTGCAAGAATAATGCCAATGGTAAATCAAATAGAATGTACACTTGGTTTTACACAACAGGATGTGATTGATTATTGCCAACAACACGATATCGTAGTGGAAGGATGGAGTCCGCTTGGAAGTGGTCGTTTGTTTACTAGTGAGGCTTTGCACTCATTTACTAAAAAGTATGAGAAAAGTGCAGCACAAATTACGCTTCGCTATCTGTTAGAAAAAGGAGTACTTCCTCTTCCAAAATCAACCAATCCACAACGCATGAAAGAAAACTTGGACGTTTTTGATTTTGTTCTTGAAGAAGATGATATTGCTAGAATGGATGCATTGACCGTACAAATTCATTCTGGAAATAATCCAGATACGGTGAATTTTTAATGGTTGAAAAAGGAAAAATCGCTTTTGATCGTGAAGAAAATAAACCATAAAAGTGTTGAATCATATGGAATATTTTTTGGAAGCAAAATATAGAATTCAATGTAAATTTGAAGAAATTAAGGAAAAAAAGGATTCACATAATCGAAATTTGCAAAAGCATTATTTGATTCTTTAATCATATTAAATGGGAATAAGGGCAAGGATATTTCCATATTGATTTTTTAAAAGAAATCGCAATCCTATTTTCCTGTTTTGTTGAATGATTTGCTTTCCATGAAGTAGAGGTATGAATCAAGGATTTCGTATGTGTTGTTTCATCATAATAGGGGAATTAATAATGCTTACTTTCCAACTTGTAGGCAAGGGATATCGCTAGAATTAGGTGCTTTTAAAGTCTTCTGATGATGGCTTTTTGACCACCATAAGCAACGATGTTCCCCTTTTTATTTTTGATGGTTAAGGCGTTGTTTTTGACTCGTTGAACATGACACGATTCGTATCTTTTTTGGAAAGAAACCGTAGGATGAATGGTTTCGTAATGATAAATTAAGAAAACCAGCTTATGATTTGCTTTTTTTTAAACGTCACAAGTTCCTACAAAAAAGATTCCTACAATGATCAAAATAGCTCCAAATAATGAAATAAGAGGCATCGGTTCATGGAGGATGAATACTCCAGATAACATCGAAACCACGGTATTTAATGATAAGAAAATAGAAAATTGAGCGACCGATAGTTCTTTTGCACCTACATTAACTAGTGTATTTGCGCTAAGAGAGCAAAGAAAGGCAAGGGATAACAGGCTGATAAGAAAGAGTGGTGATTGCAATGGTTGGAAGTAGATTGCAATATTCCAATGGGAAGTATGAAGTGCTAATGGGGTATAAACCATGCTTCCAGCGAGTACTGTGACAAAGGTTCGTTCGAATGGTGTGTAGGTTGCTGCTTTTTTATTTGTTAGATTTAACAGAGCTGCAACAATACAAGTCCCAAAAAGAAATAGAATTCCCAACGGTTGTATTGCACCTATTTCTGTTCCTGATAAAGAAATAATAATGACGCCAACAATGGGAAGAAGACAGAATAAAAATTGCTTCAAAGATGTGGGTTCATGAAGAAAAAAATGACCAATAAAAATTGCCACAACAGGAGTAATCGACAACGTAATCCCAGCAAATGCAGTATTGGTTAGTAAGATACCATTGCTTTCTAATAGATAATACAGGGGCTGTAGAATAGCGAAAATAAGGAGATAATATTTACTTTGCTTCTCTTTTTGCCAAATTGAAATCTTTATTTTTCCTAAAAAAGAGAGAAGGATAAGCGTTGTAAATGCACATAGAAAACGCAATGATAGTAGTGTTTCGATATTGGTATATTGAAGCGCAATTCGAGTAAAAAGATAACTGATACCCCACAGGGATTGTCCTAATGTAACTGAAATCATTGCGCTAATTTTGTTTTTTGATGACATAGAATTCTCCTCTTAACTATCTTTATTGTATCTTGAACAAGTGATTTTGCATAATACGGAATTTCTTTATATAATATAAAATAGAAACGATAATTAAGAGGAGCGATTATGACAACAGGTGAAATCGAGGCTTTTATCGCTATTTATCAGTGTGGTAATCTGTCACGAGCAGCTCGTAAAATGAATCTAAGCCAACCATCGTTGAGCAGTAAATTACAATTACTTGAGGAAGAGCTAGGTTGTCGTCTTTTCGTGCGCTACAAAGGAGTACAGTCCATTATCACGACCAAAGAAGGAGAGGCGTTATATCCATTAGCATTACAGTATATGGAACTACAAAAGAAGATGTACAGTGCAGTAAAACTTCCTCATGACAGAGTATTACGAATTTGTGCTACGAATAGTATTGGAAGCACTTTTCTAATGCCGGCTTGGGAATCGTATCAAAGTCGTTATGAAGGAACGAGAATACAAATACAAGATGCAGAAACGGCAGCCGCCTATGAGTTGCTTTCTTCTGGAGCAATGGATTTTGCTCTATCACCCATTATTGACCCCTATTCTAAGGTAAAAGCAATTCCTATAGTAGAGGAACCTTTTGTATTGGTATGTAGTGAAGACGCTGAGTATAGTGATGGAATCGAGTGGGAAGATCTAAAAATGGAAGACGAAATCTATGTGCAATGGTCAGAGGAATTTATTCAATGGCATCGTGTCCATCTAGGTGATTTATCCGAGATTAATTTAAGAGTAGAAATGATGAGTCAATTACAGTATTTTTTAGAAAGAGGAGAAAAATGGGCATTTGTTCCACTTAGTGTAGGAAAGCATTTGCTTCATCATGAACGAGTGCGACAATGTACGATGAACTTTTCTATCCCGAATCGAATCATTAGTTGTTTGTATTTGGAAAGCAATCCCGCTAGTAGAATGCGAAATCAATTTATTCAATGTTTACTAGAAACGATGAAACGGGAGTATGGAGAAGAAATCCATTTATTACTCCAATGATTTTTCTTTGAATATGGTATCAAATTGGATCGGATAAGACGGAAAGATTATATAAAACGAAAAAAATGTTATGTTAGGAGGAAATTACATGAAACTAAGAACAAAACGATTACTGCTACGTCCTTGGCAAGAGGAAGATGCAGAAAGTCTTTATGAATATGCGAAAGATCCAGAGGTAGGTCCGATAGCAGGTTGGCCACCACACCAAAGTGTAGCAGAAAGCCTTGATGTAATTCGCCATGTGTTAACTGGTGCGGAATGCTATGCAATCTGTGAAAAAGGAAGCAATCAAGCAATTGGAACGGTGGAACTCAAATTGAACGGTCATACTGATATGACAGATTGTGATGATGAATGTGAATTAGGTTATTGGCTTGGTAAACCATACTGGGGAAGAGGGTATATGCCAGAAGCGGCAGCAGAGCTGATTCGTCATGGCTTTGAAGACTTAAATATGAAAACCATATGGTGTGGTTACTATGAGGGAAATACTAAATCTAAGCGAGTCCAAGAAAAATTAGGTTTTCGTTATCATCATACCTGTGGTAAAGTATCGGTACCGTTAATGAATGAAATAAGAATTGGGCATACGAACGTTTTAACAAAAGAACAATGGCAGAAACAGCGAAAAGAATAGTGAACTGTATTATGAATCGAAATGATTTTCTTTTATGTAAGATAATTAAAAAATATTAAGTAAAATCAAAGTGTTGGGCGAATCAGTGAGAAATGATGAAATATGCGATTCAAAAAAAATGAACAAGAAATCTTATTGTGTCAAAAGCAAAGAAAAACCTCAGATAATCGTCTGAGGTTTTATTTCCATATGGTGCGCGTGAAGGGACTCGAACCCCCACGGTTGCCCGCCAGATCCTAAGTCTGGTGCGTCTGCCAATTTCGCCACACGCGC
>JBGUVL010000057.1:0-3726 GCA_045134375.1 Breznakia sp.
TTCTACTTACATTTTAAAGGCTGGAAAGGAAAAGTGATACAAGTGTTACAACAAGGTACGTTTGTATCATACAAGTGATCAAATGAATGCAGCTACAGCAGTAATTACCTTGTGCCTTACGATGTGGGTAATCTATGTTTTCTATGGATTGAAAAAGGATCGTCGCAACGGAAAGTCTTTCTGTGGAGGAAGTTGTGGAAGTTGTCAGCTTTGCCAAAATACAAAAACAACCTTAAATCAAATGAGAAAAGAATTTCATAATGGAAAAGAGTGGAATGGAAAATGTTCAAAACAGTAGTGGAAGTGGAAGGAATGGCTTGTGGAATGTGCGAAGCTAATATCAATGATAGCATCAGAAAGAATTTTGATGTGATAAAAGTAACGGCTTCTCGGAATAAAAAAAGGGTAGAAATCATTTCAAAAAAACAATTGTCAAAAACAGTCATGCAACAGGTAATCAGTGAAAAAGGATATTCAATAAATTCAATCGATAGTTTTCCATATGAAAAAAAAGCAAGATTTTCGATTTTTAAAAATATATTTTGAACCTTATTCATAGAATAACTGATTCATGAAAAAAAGGACCGTAAAATATCGAATGATAGATAGGTAAGCTTATGGTCCTTTTTATTATGAAAAAGAGCAAGGCTTTTCTAGGAAAGTATTTGCCTATCGTTACATTTGATATTATAATCACAGTAACGAATTGCAAATGGATTTTATTATTTATGATGATACGATGAAAGGGGAGTAAAAATGATTGGTATTATTCTTGTCAGTCATGGCAATACAGCGCCTGGACTATTGGATTCTTCAAAGATGATTTTTGGAGAGGCAAAAGATGTGGTGGCAGTTTCACTGTTGAGTGAAGAAAGTCCAAATCAGGTAAAAGAAAAAATGCAAAGTGCAATGCGTACAATGAAAAGTGATGAAATTTTATTTTTGGTTGATCTTTGGGGTGGTACGCCATGTCATCAAGCATGTTTGCTTTGCGAAGAGGAAAAAGAAAAAAGAGCGGTGGTAGCAGGAGTTAATTTACCATTATTGTTAGAGGCCCTTATCGTTCGTGAAACGATGAAGGTAAAAGAACTGCAAGAACATTTAATGAAAAAAGCAGTGGATGTAGTACGTTGTTTTCCATCCATTGGGAATTCTTTTGGCAGTGAAGGTGGAAAGAAAAAAGCACGTATTCCAGAAGGAACAATGATGGGTGATGGAAAAATGAAATATGTATTAGTACGTGTTGATTCTCGTTTACTGCATGGACAAGTGGTGACTTCTTGGATTCCAAGCGTTCATCCGGATCGTGTCATTATTGTTTCGGATAGGGTAGCTCGTGATGAATTGCGAAAAAAATTAATTCTCCAAGCCGCCCCTTCTTCTGTAAAAGTACATGTAGTACCGCTTGCGAAAATGATTGCCGTTGCGAACGATCCTCGTTTTGGTAAAACAAAGGCATTGTTGTTATTTGAGGATTTGCAGGATGTGGTTAAAGCAGTGGAAGGTGGTTTGGAATTGAAAGAAATAAATATTGGTTCAATGGCGCATAAAGATGGGAAAGTTACTGTCAATAAAGCGTTATCTTTGGATGAAAGTGACATCGTGGCACTGGAGCAATTAAAGCAACATCAAATTCATTTTGATGTAAGAAAAGTACCTTCGGATACTTCTGAAGATATAGAATCCATCATCGAAAAAGCAAGACAAATGCTGCGTTCAAAAGAATAGGGGGAAGGAAAGATGAATTTAGTGACGATCATATTAATTATCATAATTGCATTTTTAGCAGGAGTGGAAGGCATTTTAGATGAGTTTCAATTTCATCAACCACTGGTTGCTTGTACGCTCATTGGACTTGTTTCCAATCAATTAGAGGCAGGAATTATTTTAGGTGGTACATTGCAGATGATTGCTTTAGGATGGGCCAATATTGGTGCATCGGTAGCACCAGATGTGACGCTAGCCTCGATTGCTTCTTCCCTTTTTTTAGTATTGAGCGGGAAAGGGTTGGATGTTCTTTATATCGCTATTATCATAGCGATTCCTCTATCCATGTTAGGATTAAAATTAACGAACATGGTAAGAAACATTTCGGTCGGTATTGTTCATCATATGGATCAAGCAGCTGCCAATGCAGATTATCGTAAAATTCAGTTATGGCATTTGTGGGGTGTTTGTTTACAGGGACTTCGTGTTGCCATTCCTGCTGCCATTTTGCTTTGCACTCCAATGGAATGGGTTGCTGCCTTTGTGGATGGCATTCCTGTATGGTTCAAAGAAGGAATTGCGATTGGTGGAGCCATGGTAGTAGCGGTTGGGTATGCCATTGTTATCAACGTCATGGCAACCAAAGAAATCTGGCCATTCTTTGTTCTTGGCTTTGTGTTTGCTATGATATCACAATTAACATTATTGGCATTAGCATTAGTAGGTCTTGCTTTTGCAGTGGTTTATATCGCATTAAGTGAGAAAAAAGAAAATCAGGGCAAGGAAGAAAGTGATGATCCATTAGGGGATATCTTAAATGATTACTAGGAGGAAATGCGAATGGAAAAGAAATATAGTGTAAGTAAAAGAATCCGTTTCAAAATTGCGTGGCGAACGACTTTCCTTCAAGGATCATGGAATTTTGAGAGAATGCAGAATGGTGGTTGGTGTTATGCTTTGATTCCAGCAATTCGTCAATTGTATCCTGATCAAAAGGAAGCTGCCAAAGCGTTACAACGTCATTTGCTATTTTTTAATACACATCCTTATGTGGCTTCTCCGATTGTTGGAGTGGCACTAGCACTGGAAGAAGAGAAAGCGAATGGTGCTTTGATTCGTGATGAAGATATTCAGGCAATCAAGGTAGGTATGATGGGACCATTAGCGGGTGTTGGAGATCCTGTATTCTGGTTTACTTTGCGTCCCTTGCTCGGTGCTATTGGAGCTGCTTTAGCAATTTGTGGGAATCCATTCGGTCCAATCTTGTTTTTTGCTTCTTGGAATATTGTGCGTTTTGCTTTTATGTGGGTAACGCAAGAAATTGGTTATCAAAAGGGAAGCAATATTAGTGAAATTTTTACGGATGGTTTATTAAATAAAGTAACCAAAGCGGCTTCTATTGTAGGATTGTTTTTATTAGGAGCATTGGTACAACGCTGGGTAATTGTCACGTATCCGTCTTCTACTTTGCAACAGCAATTAGATGCATTGTTACCAGGATTATCGGCTCTTTTTGTAACTTTATTCTGCATGTGGTTGTTAAAAAAGAAAGTTTCTCCAGTGATTTCCATCTTTCTTGTTTTCTTATTAGGAATTCTTGGTCATTGCGTTGGAATTTTATAAATGAAAAAAAACAGGCATTAAGGTGCCTGTTTTTGTATGGCAAGAAATAAATAATTGAGACCGTTTAATAGAATTAGTTCAGCAAGAGAGGAAATGTCTCCGAATAATAGAATCACAAATGTAAATAGGCAAACAATCCATAGGGTTGGTTGTAGACAATGATGAAAAGCCAATATGTTCTTTTTGGATAAATCGTACAACAAATGCAAATATAATAGCCAACTCAGGATGGTTGCGATGATACAACCATAGACATGAAGTTGAGAAAAAAGATCATTGCTTCCATTTTGATAAGGCAAAAGTAACCCGGCAAGATTGAGACATAATGCGATCGTTGCCAGTATCGTCTTTTCTAGGGTGTGCTGGCTTTCAATTTTTAGGCTCATTAAATAAAGA
>JBGUVL010000058.1:0-2155 GCA_045134375.1 Breznakia sp.
TAACTCCTGTAGAATACAGAAATCAATCCTTAATTACCGTTTAGGTAGTATACTTATTTTAATGTCCAAGAAATTGGGTTCACTTCAGGGCACAACTCGTTTTAATTTAGAAATTTGTAAGAATTATATCCATTTTTCCTTTAGGAATCTACGATAAGATAAACATGAATAAAAGAAAAGAACTGTGATAGGAATCACTTCAAAACAGTACAAGCAAATCTTGTATGTAACGAAATAGGAATAAATCCACGGTGCATTAATGCATCCATTGAATAGCCTATCCAATGGATGCGATATTAATTTTAGGCTAGAAAGGAAATCATTAAATTCTAAGCTGATTTGATGATACATGAATGAAATGAATTGGACAAAGAAAAAACAGTATATTTTAAGTAGTTTGTTGCTTTTGACTCTGATTGTGATTGGAATTTATAGCCTATTTTTTATAGATTTTAAAGCATTAAGTGAAACGATTGAACAATTGCCTTTCTTTTTAAAAATGTTCGCGATGATGGGACTTATGATTTTACAGATTGTGATTGCATTTCTTCCTGGAGAACCATTGGAATTAGCAAGTGGCTACTTATGTGGCAGCTTTTTCTATTACTGCAAAAGTAAAACGGCATTGATAGCAGAGATTGATCTTTCATTATCGGTAAATCGTATGTTAATGAAATATGTATTGATTCACACGGTAATTATTATTGCTTTGATTATTTTGGGCGGATTTGGTATCTTCTTATCCAATGTATACATGTTTATTCTTTTCTTCTGGTTGAAAGATAAAGTAAAAATCATACAACAAGATTATCACAAATTGTTGATTGCGACAAAAGAGTTGGGAAATGGTAATTTTGAGGCGGAAATCAATGACGATTTAGGTGTATTTAATTCCTTGAAAGATGAGTTTAATCATATTAAAGCGGGATTTGAAACGGCAGTTAAAGAAGAAATAAAATCACAAAATATGAAGACGGAATTGATTAGTAACGTTTCGCATGATTTAATAACACCATTGACCTGTATCAAAAATTACATTATTTTATTGCAAAATGAAGCATTGGAAGAAAAGCAGAGAAAAGAATATTTAGAAAATTTAAATCAATATACAAATCGTTTAACTACGTTGATAGAAGATTTATTTGAAGTTAGCAAAGTGAACAGTGGAAACGTTTCTTTGAATTCCACGATGCTTAATATTATTGCTTTATTGGATCAAAGCTGTGCAGAAAGCAGTGATATCATGAATTCAAAAAATCTAACTTTGATGAAACAATACGACAACAATGAATATATGGTGTATTTAGATGGCGATAAAACATATCGGATTTTTGAAAATCTATTAAGCAATATCGGAAAATATGCCATGGGAAATAGTCGCGTTTATTTAGAAGTGAAAGAAGAAAACAATAAAGTAAAATTAGTTTTAAAAAATATTTCTGAAATGCCGATGAATTTTACTGGAGAAGAGATTAGTGAACGTTTTGTTAGAGGAGATAGTTCAAGACATGAAAGTGGCAGTGGCTTAGGATTGGCCATCGCAAAAAGCTTTACTGAGGTACAAGGCGGTGACTTCATGATCACAGTAGATGGGGATTTATTTAAAGTTACGATTGCTTTTGATCTTTTTCAATCGAATTCTAATTAATGGATGACATCATCAAAACGATTTAAATAAAAAAGCAATACTTTATTCAGGTGTGTTACATAAAAAAGTATTGTTTTTTTTGTTTGTTTAATGACATTACCATTTTAAATTACTTTGGGTAGATAATAACGTAATATGGCTTGCAACAAGTTAGTAAAATGTGTTTTTTTAAGAAAATAGCTCGATATTTATTTTTTGGAAATAGATATGTTAGAGAAAGTAAAACTTCGTTTTTTTTTGTCATCGATTATCATCTTATATGAATATTTTATCGACGAATTGCTTCCCGTCATCATTTTGATCAATAGAATTAGAAGGTTAAGGTATTGTTTTTGATATTTTATATTTAATCATGAATCAAACAAATGCGTTGTAAAGTGGTTTTAAGGAAAGATTAACGCCAAGACAGGAAGACATATAATATTTTTTGAAAAATTAATGAAAGATAGGATGCTAGAAGAAAAGAAGATACCTATGGTGTTGTAATATCTTCTTTTCTTCTAATAA
>JBGUVL010000059.1:0-42828 GCA_045134375.1 Breznakia sp.
GTGCTGCACAGGTCTTTAAATATATCCGAACACGTTCTATGAATGTTTCCATTTTGGTGGTCATGATCGAATTTGCGATTACGTTTCTGATTTTATATTTCATGAAATTTTCTTTTGTTAGTGTAGGAATTATATTGATTGTGAATATTTTAATCGATTATCTAACATTAAGTTCCGCTTTGAAAAAGCAAACCAGATAAAATTATTTTCTGATATGCATACCCAATCTTATTGCCATATCAGAAATTTTTTTATTTCTTTTGCGTTGTTAATTATAATGAGTCATTGTGATGAAAAAAAATTAGGATTTATGTATAATAAAATGGAAATGAGATGTGATATATTGAAACGATGTGAATTATTATCGCCAGCAGGTTCATATGAAAGTGCTGTTGCTGCTATTCAAAATGGATGTGATGCATTATATCTAGCGGGAATGCGTTTTGGGGCTAGAGCATACGCGACAAATTTTAATGAAGAAAATTTGGAACAAGTGATTGCTTATGCGCATGCTTATCAGGTAAAAGTATACGTTACTTTAAATACGTTAATTCATGACGAAGAAATAGAAGATTGTATCGCTTATGTTGATTTTCTATATCATGCAGGGGCCGATGCTTTGATTGTGCAGGATTTAGGTATTGTGGAACAATTACAGGAACATTATCCTGATTTTGAAATACATGCCTCCACGCAAATGCATACCGTCAATCAAGACGCATTACTTTTTCTGAAAGAAAATGGGATTCCTAGAGCAGTACTTGCTAGAGAAGTTACCATTGATGAAATTCAATCTTTTGCGAAATTAGGAATTGATTTAGAAGTCTTTGTCCATGGAGCGTTGTGTGTTTGTTATTCCGGTCAATGTTTAATGAGTTCAATGATTGGAAATCGAAGTGGAAATCGCGGTGAGTGTGCGCAACCATGTCGAATGCCTTATTCACTTTTTGATTATGAAAATCAACGGGAATTGAAAAAAAACTCGTATCTGCTTAGTTTGAAAGATCTAAATACGTTAGATCGAATTCCAGAATTAATGAATGCGGGAATATCCTCTTTTAAAATTGAAGGTCGTATGAAAAAAAGTGAATATGTAGCTTTGATGACAAGACTATACAAAAAAAGAATCAACGGTGAAGAAATAACGGAGGAAGAATTAAAGAATGCTAAGATTTTGTTTCATCGAGGATATACAGAGGGATTCCTTTATCAGAAAAAGGGAAGTGAACTAGGTAGTTTTTATCGTCCTAATCATATTGGAATTCCCTTAGGCAAAGTCATGGATGTGAAAAATGGCCGTATGAAACTTCGCTTGGAAAATGATCTTCATCAAGGAGATGGAATTCGGGTTTTAATGGAAAAAAAAGATTATGGTTTTTCGGTTAATATGCTCTATATCGATCGATTGTTGCAAAACTTTGCTCCTGCTGGCAGCATGGTGGAGGTCAAGATTAACGAAAGAGTAGAAAAAGGAGCTTTGGTGGTGAAAACTAGTGATCCTTTGTTGGAAAAGGAAATAGCGTCATCTTATAATGCAAATCCACAGCGGCGTGTTGGGATTACCATGACGTTTCATGCGGAATGCAATCAGGTAATGCGATTAACTTTGGACGATGGTATTCATTGTATTTGTGTGCAATCAAAGAATAGGATAGAAAAAGCAATGAATCGAGCTACGACTAAAAATGAAGTAGAAAAACAATTATCAAAATTAAACGATACGATTTTTCGATTAGATCGTATCACGATTACGATGACAGACGATTTGTTTATCCCGGTTAAGATGATGAATCAGTTAAGAAGGGATGGTGTTGAACAACTTTATCATCTAAGATCAAAAGAAGTTATTCGTAAATCGAAAGTGTTGAAAAAGGCAGCAACTGTCCCTGAATGGAAGTTGGATTTTTCTTTATCTGCAAAGGTACAAAAAGAAGAACAATTGCTAGCGGTTTTGGATGACGTAGATGTTGTTTATGTAGAAGATGAACAACTTTATCATACCTACAAGCAATATGAAAAAGTGAAATTATGTGCACATCGAGTGATGAAACATGGCTATGCTGATGTTAGCATGATTGAAGATATTGGTGGTATTCATGCTTTAGATGATTTCGAATGTGGGACTTCTCTGAATGTATATAATGCGCATACCGCACATTTTTTACATCAAAGAGGAGCTTCTTTGGTGAGTGTATCCAATGAATTAAGGGTTGATGAAATCATTACTTTAAAAACAAATTATGAAAGGTGTTATGGGGAAACACCTGCGTTACTATGTGTTGTTTATGGGCGTGTCGAAGTGATGGTCAGTGAGCATTGCCCAATCAATGCGGCATTATTAGATAACAATAAAGAACATTGTACCCTATGTCGTAATAAAGTTTATGCATTAAAAGATAAGTTTGGCAATCTTTATCCTATGAACAATGATAGTGAATGCCGAATGCATCTATTGGATTGTAAGATCATGAATCGTATTGATGAAATGCTTGTTTTAAAAGAACATAACATTTCTGCATTTCGTCTTGATTTTACAATGGAGACGGAAAAAGAGGTAAAAGAAATCATTCAAGACGTGAAATCTCTGCTAAAAAGTTCATAAAAACGACCGAAAATTCCAAAGTTGAAAAGTTTCTTGAAATCTGTTTACACTGAAATTTTTATTTCATATAATGGCATCAGTAAGCAGAAAGGTGTGAGGAACATGGATAACAATGTTAGAAGAAATAACAACAACAATGGGGTTCGCACTGAGTATGTCGCATCATTTTTATCATGACGGATAAGACAGTAGTATGACTGGGATTATCCGTTTTTTAGTTGGGAGGAAGAGAACATGGATGCAGAAATGAAAAAAATGTGGGATTGTGGTGCTAATGGCGATGTTAATATGCTCGTTGCACAAATGAAGAAAGGATTAGATATTAATTATCAAAACGAAGAAGGAAGAACGATTTTAATGCGTGCTGCAAAACGTGATTTCAAGGATGTTGTAAGAATTTTAGTTGATAATGGCGCAGATGTAAATAAACGCGATATGAATGGGAAAACAGCTTTAATGGGTGCAGCGAAAAAAGGAAATAAAACAATTGTAAAGAAGTTAATGGAAGCTGGCGCTGATTTAAATATTCAGGATGTTAAGGGAAGAACAGCATTGATGAGAGCTTCTTTTATGGGATATGATCGAGTGGTAAAAGAAATGCTGAAAGGGGATTTAATGCTGGATATCAAAGATGAAAAAGGAAGAACGGCTTTAATGGAGGCTTGTCTTGCTTACAAACAAGATGTTATTGATTTACTGTTAATTGCAAAAGCAAATGTCAATCTTGCAGATAATAATGGATGTACGGCACTGATGCGTGCTGCTTATGCTGGATATACTGGTTTAGTGGAACAGTTAATTGACTATGGTGCTGATAAATATATGGAAGATGAAGAAGGAAGAAAAGCAGTTGACTATATTCGAAATGAATGTAGAAATGAACTGGAACCACTATTAAAGTAGGATAGGTGAAGCAGTATGAGAGATTATAAAGCGAATGAAGTACGTAATGTAAGTGTATTAGGACATAGCGGAGCTGGGAAAACCAGTTTATTAGAAGCGATGCTGTATTTCACGAAAGCCAGTGAACGTTTTGGAAAAACAAGTGATGGTAGTTCTTTGATTGACTATGATAGTGAAGAAATTAAACGTGGCATGAGTATTTATACTAGTGTCGTTCCTATTGAGTGGAGTGATTATAAAATTAATTTTTTGGATACTCCAGGATATCTTGATTATGTGGGAGAAATGGAAGCTGCTGTTGAGGTATGTGATAATGCGTTAATCGTGGTAAGTGCAAAAGATAAAGTGCAATCAGGTACAATTAATGCATGGGAAAAAGCGCAAGCTAGAAAAATACCAACGATTTTCTTTATCAATAAATTAGATGAAGAACATACTTCTTTTGATGATACGTATTCCGCTCTTCGTGATTCTTTTGGAAAGTGCGTTATTCCGTTTGAAGTTCCAATTATTGAAAATAATGAAGTCATTGGTTCTGTTAATATTTTGCGAAATAAAGCTTGGTATTTTAAAGGTGAAAAGGCGAGTCGTGATATTTCTTATGATGTTCCAGAAGATATGGTGGACATAGTGGAAGAATACAAGAACCAAATTGCGGAAGCAGTAGCAATGGGCGATGATGAGTTGATGGAAAAATTCTTCAGTGGAGAAGAATTTACGGATCAGCAATTAACAAGAGGGGTACGCATTGGTGTCCGTAATGGAGAAATTGTTCCGGTATTCTCAGGTTGTGCTACGTTGTCAGTAGGAATCGAACGTTTGATGGATTTGATCATTAAGTATTTCCCAACCTATGGAGAAAGAGGTACGATTTTTGTTACCGATAAGAAAAATAATGAAATGAAAGAAATTCGTTGTAGTGAAGATGAAGTAATGAGCGCAAGAATCTTTAAGACCATTGCAGATCCATTTGTTGGAAGAATTTCTTTCTTAAAAGTTAGAAGTGGCGTGTTAAGCAGTGATTCGGTTGTATACAATACAAAGAAAGAAGAATTAGAAAAGATTTCTCAGATTTTTATCATTAAAGGAAAACACCAAACGGCAGTTGGTAAGCTGTTTACTGGAGATATTGGAGCGGTCGTAAAATTACAGTATTCACAAACAAATGATACATTATGCGAAAAGGGATATGAATATTTAATTGAAGATATTCCATTCTCAACTGGTCTTTTGGCAAAAGCCGTTCGTCCATTATCAAAAAATGATGAAGATAAATTGAATAATGCTTTAGCAAGGATTTGTGAAGAAGATCAAACCGCAAAAGTAGTAAATAACAAAGAAACAAGAGAAACCATCCTTTATGGTATGGGGGAACAACATTTTGAAGTGTTGGTTTCCAAAATGAAGGCAAGATATAAAGTAGAACTTTCACTTTCTACACCGAAAGTTCCTTATCGCGAAACAATCAAAAAGACGGTGATTGGAGAAGGTCGTCATAAGAAACAATCGGGTGGACATGGACAATTTGGTCATGTATTTGTTGAGTTTGCACCAAATCCGGAAGAAGAGGAAATGGTATTCGCAGAAAAGGTAGTAGGTGGTGCTGTTCCTAAAGGTTATTTCCCTGCGATTGAAACTGGTTTAAGAGAAATGATGAATACCGGTGTCTTGGCGGGTTATAAAGTAGTAAATGTAAAAGCTACTTTGTTGGATGGTAAATATCACGATGTTGATTCAAGTGAAATGTCATTTAAATTAGCGGCACATTTAGCATATAAGGATGGAATGCCGAAAGCTGCTCCGGTATTGTTAGAACCAATCATGAATTTGACAATCGTTGTTCCAGATGATTATACTGGTGCTATCATAGGTGAATTGAATAAGCGAAGAGGAATGATCATGGGTATGGACCCAATTGATGGAAAACAAAAAATTACAGCTTTAGTACCTATGGCAGAGATTATGGAATTCCCAACAACATTACGTGCATTGACACAAGGTAGAGGAAACTATACACAAGAATTTGATCATTATGAAGAAGTGCCAACGATGTTAAAAGATAAAGTAATTGCGGCTAGTAAATAAGAATTGGAAAGCAGTGGTGAGACTCCACTGCTTTCTTTTCTTTTCCATCTTGCTATTTCATGATAAAATAACAACAAAATAGAGGAGAGTATGTATGCTTCTAAGTGCGAATGAAATAAGTAAATATCATAATGATAAATGTATTTTAGATCATGTTTCTTTTGCGATTAAAGAACAGGATAAAATTGCATTAATTGGTGTGAATGGAACTGGGAAAACTACTTTTTTGAATTTGGTTGCTCAGCAAGAGTCCTATCAGGGGAATCGAATGATTCTTAAAAATGGATTACAATTATCTTATTTACCCCAATCGTCTTGTTTTCTTGAAGATGACAGTATCATCAATCAAGTCCGGCAATGGACGAGTAAAAATTGTGAAGATTTTGAATTAAAAGCAATGTTAAATCGCTTTGGTATCACTGATTATGAACAGAAGATAAAAACTTTATCTGGAGGACAAAAGAAGCGAGTCGCTTTAGCAATTGCTCTTTTAACACCATGTGATTTGTTATTGTTAGATGAGCCGACCAACCATCTCGATCATCTTATGATTGAGTGGCTTCAAAACTATTTGCAACGTTATAAAGGTGCGGTTTTGATGGTAACTCATGATCGTTATTTTCTTGATATGATTACTAATGTTATATGGGAAATTGAACATGGTAAGCTTTATGAATACCGGGGAAATTATTCCTATTATTTAGAAAAAAAAGCAAAAAGGGAAGAAAATGAGGTTACCCAAGAGAAAAAACGAAATGCTTTTTTAAGAAAAGAAATGGAGTGGGTAAAAGCTGGCGTGCAGGCTCGTTCAACCAAAAGCAAAAGTCGTTTTGATCGATATTATGAATTAAAATCACTGGCAAAACGAAATGTGCAAAAAGAAGTGGAGATGGTTACGCTTACCACTCGGTTGGGAAGAAAGACCATTGAATTAGTAGATGTAACAAAGAGATATGGAGAACGATGCTTGTTTTCTCATTTTTCTTATCATTTTAAGCAAAATGAAAGAGTTGGAATTCTTGGTAATAATGGATGTGGTAAAACTACATTGCTTAATATCATAGCCCATCAAATGAGTGCGGATTCTGGAACAGTAATTTATGGAGAAACAGTAAAAATCGGATATTTTCAACAAGATTGCACGGAGTTGGATGAAAACATGAAAGTAATTGATTATATTCGAGAGATTTCTGATCATATTGTAACAGCGGAAGGTTCTTTTAGCGCAAAAATGATGCTCGAACGTTTTCTATTTGATTCACAACTTCAATATACCTATATTGGTCGCCTTTCTGGAGGTGAAAAAAGAAGATTGTATCTTTTAAAAACTTTAATTTCAGCACCGAATGTATTATTATTAGATGAGCCAACCAATGATCTTGATATTACGACTTTACAAATTTTAGAAGATTACTTAGATCATTTTCAAGGTATTATCATTGTTGTTAGTCATGATCGCTATTTTTTAGATCGTATTTGCGATTCTATGCTTGTTTTTCAACAAGGAAATATTATTTCTCATATTGGAGGGTATAGTTCCTCGTTTGTTTTGGAAGAAGATAGAGAAACAAAGGAAAAAAATGGTGCAAAAGAATATGCTTTATCAAAACAAAAACAAAGAGAGAATGCACTTTATATGTCAAGTAAAGAAAAGAAAGAGCTTTCTATAATGGAAAGTGAAGTTATGCGACTTGAACAACAGTTACAAAATATCGATGAGCAAATGAACGAAGAAAGAGATTTTAAAATCATTGATCAATTAGCTAAGCAAAGAGAACAGATTCATCAGCAATTAGAAGAAAAAAATGAACGATGGATGATATTGTTAGAAAAGGAAGAACTCATTAAAAATAGGAAAAAATAAATTGGTGTTTCGCGCATATACTAAAAGCGAAGCACTTTTTTACGCAATTATAAAATATGGGTTCTACAGAAAGGTTTCTATTTATTTTGTTTTATGTTAGAATTTATACATTAGGTGAGTAAAATGAAAAAAAGAAATGTTATATTACTAATTGTTTTTTTAGTAACGCTGTTACTTGATCAAATAACCAAAATGCTGGCATCAGGATTGCCTTTATCACAAAAGAGGGTTTTGATCCCAGAATTTTTTTCGATTACGTACGTACAGAATACTGGTGCTGCTTGGAGCATGTTAGAAGGAAAGATGTTGTTTTTTTATTTTATAACGATGATCGCTCTCGTGCTTATGATATTGTATTTTCGCTCTTTAAGAGAGGATCAGATGCTTTCAAAAATAGGTGTAATTGTAATGATTTCTGGAACGGTTGGAAATTTTGTTGATCGTTTATTTTTAGGTTATGTTCGCGATTTTTTGGATTTTATTATTTTTGGCTATGATTTTCCTGTTTTCAATGTTGCAGATATGTGTTTATGTATCGGCATTGCATTTGTGATTTTGGATGAATTTATAAACGATTATGGAGTAGGTAGAATATGGAAGAAAGAAGATTTAAAGTAGAAAAAGAAGATGAATTGATTCGTATTGATAAATATATTAATAAACAAGTCGATGATCTTTCTCGAAGCAGAATTCAAACATTGATTGAAGAGGGACATGTATTCGTTAATGGAAAAGTAACCAAAAATAATTATAAGGTAAAAGAAAATGATGTAATCGTAATGGAAGAAGTTGCTGATGAAGAAATGGAAGCAAAACCAGAGAAGATGGATCTTGCGATTGTATATGAAGATGAAGATGTTATTGTGATAAATAAACCTAAAGGAATTGTGGTTCATCCGGCACCAGGCGCCTTACAACATACACTTGTTAATGGTTTGCTTTATCATTGTAGAGATTTGAGTGGTATTAATGGAGTTTTGCGTCCAGGTATTGTACATCGAATTGATAAAGATACGACCGGACTTTTAATAGTAGCAAAAAATGATACTGCTCATCTTTCTTTAAGTGAGCAACTGCAATCGAAAAGTGTTGCAAGAAAATATTTCGCATTAGTTCATGGAGTGATTGAACATGAATTTGGTACAATTGATGCTCCGATTGGTAGAGATGTCAATGATCGTCAAAAAATGGCAGTGACAGCAACAAACAGTAAAAATGCGGTGACTCATTTTAAAGTAATAGAACGATTCAAAGATTATACTTTAGTAGAATGTGAGCTAGAGACGGGCAGAACTCATCAAATTCGTGTTCATATGCAATATATTAAGCATCCGGTTGTTGGAGACGAAAAATATTCCTATAAAAAAACAATGAAAGTTGGCGGACAATTGCTTCATGCGCATGAACTTCGCTTTATTCATCCAAGAACAGGAAAAGAAATCATTGTAAATGCGCCGTTACCTCAAGTGTTTGAAGATGTATTGAATGAACTAAGAAACAATGGCTAGGAGGTGAACAATTTGAATTACTCAACGGAAGATGTATTTGTATATCAAATTATGGATGTACTAGTGACACAGTATGATTATAAAATCGTTAACGTTCCACGAAGTAAAAAGGATATTTGGTTGGCAAAAGAGGGAAATCATGAATTTCCGATGATTCGTTTGAATGCGGAATGTACTAGCAGTTCTTTGTTTGAGAGAGATTATTTAGAGAAAATCAAAAGTGCGCTATCTTTTGTGCTACAACATGATAGTCGATTATTAATTATCAATACAAATAAAGAAAGCGTTTCTTTTATAGAAGAAGATATGATGCAAGTGGTAATGACCGATGAATTAATCAGTGATTCTCATATTTTCGAAATTTTTCCTGCTTTGCATAATGTACTTCATAAAGTGAGTGATAATAAAAATGAATGTGCCCGTCTTACTAGGCATTTGGAAACAGTACAAATGAGAAAACAGCGTGCGCAACGTTTTTCGTGGAAAAATATCCCGAAAGTATCATTAGCAATTTCTATCATAGCGATTGTTGCTTTTGCTTTGTTGGAGTTCATTCGTCAACAATGTCAAGATTATACAAGTGTTGCTCCCTATGTGGTAGGAGGGGCTTATTATAAGGCGTTTGTCTATCATTTAAATGAATATTGGCGTTTTCTAACAACAGGATGGATTCATCTTGATATTATCATACTGTTGTTTTATATCATGATTCTTTTCCAGATTGGAAGAATCTGTGAAAAAGAATATGGTAGGTTGAAATATACGATTATCTTTTTGGTATCTTTAGTGATTGGAAATGTTTTTCCTTATCTATTTGAGGGAAATTGTATTTCAATGGGGATGGGACCTGGTATTTTTGGTATTTTGGCTGCACTTTTATTTCAGGTGTGGCGTAAAAAATCGTATCAAAATCCGATTATAAAAATGCAAATTAATCAGATTATTTTAATTTGTCTAATCTCTATGATGTATAATAGCATTTCTATTTATGCTCTTGTAGGGGGATTTATTACAGGATTATTTATTGCGATATTATGTAGTAAAGATAAAAAAGTACAGCCATATCGAATTCATTTTGGAATATGCGCACTGATGATCCTTGCTATTTTAGGTTATGGTTTTCAAAAAGTGGATAGTGCTTATCCACAATTAGATGATGTTGATGATACTGTCATTAAAGAATATCGTGCATTAGGGTTAGATGGTTATGCAGATTATATTGAAAAATCATTGAAAACTGCGTATGAGGAGTAAAACAAAATGAAGAGAAGAAATGTATTAAATTGGGATGAATATTTTATGGGATTAGCACATTTAAGTGCACTTCGTTCGAAAGATCCTTCCACTCAGGTTGGGGCATGTATCGTGTCTAATGATAAAAAAGTGGTTGGGATTGGATATAATGGTTTACCAAGAGGTTGTGATGATGATCTTTTTCCATGGGGAAGAGAAGGTGATTTTTTAGAAACGAAATATCCCTTTGTTGTTCATGCAGAATTAAATGCAATATTAAATAGTAATGCGGATCTTAGAGGTTGTAGTTTATATGTATCGTTATTTCCTTGCAATGAATGTGCAAAAGCAATCATACAATCAGGAATTCGTCGCATTGTTTATGAGTCGGATAAATATGCCGATACGGACAGTGTTATCGCTAGTAAAAAAATGTTACATTCCGCTGGTATTAAATTAGAACAATTACCATTTAAAATTAAATTGCAAGTAGAAAAAGAGTATAATTACTAAAAAGGAGTATACGGTTTCTTCCAAATCGTTGACAAAAACTTTCTAAGAAGTATTTTGTCAAACGTTCATTTTTGGCACCAAAAACATAAAAAAGATGATTTTATGGATTTTAATCCGAAAAAATCATCATATTTATAAATAGTTCTATCACTTTTAAGCTTTTATTTTTATCTTTCTAAAAGTAGTAGTTTATCAATAAAGAGAAAGGGGCATACGGCTCCTTCTTTTTTAAATCCATCCAAATTTTTTTAAAGCATGATAAATACCATCATCAATATTTCGATCGGTTACATAATTTGCTTTTTCTTTTAAGGCATCGCAGGCATTTCCCATAGCAATAGAGAACCATTGCGGATCAAACATCACTAAATCATTATAATCATCTCCAAAAACTACAACATCTTTAGGATCTGCGTGTAAATGCTCCATCATATCTAAAATGCCCTGTTTCTTTTCATCGTATTGAAACATTAGATAATCTTCAACAAAACGGAGATTTCCCAACGTATTTTTTAATGTCAAACGATTTTCTTCCTTTTTAGGAATTGATACATAGATTTTGTAAATAGCATTCAATTGATCGTAATTAAGGGTTGGATCAATGATGTAATTGGTTGGTTCTTGTCGTTCCCCCACTTGTTCTCGAAAGAGATCATTTTTCGCATAACAATTGATCGAGTCATCTAACATCAAAAGAAGACCATAGCCTAATTCTTCTGCTTGATGACAAATGGCTTTTGCTTTACTTAAATCTAAAGGGGTATTCATTTGAAGTTTTTCATCGATGACCAAAGCGCCACCACCATTGCAAACCATATTTTTTAATCCAATGTCATTCATAAATTTACGTGCTTTATAATGTGCTCTTCCAGTTGCGATTGCTACAAAATGACCATTTTTTTCTAACTCATGCAATGCTTGTTGTGCACTTGGTACTATTTTTTTTGTTTGGTTATCGGTTAAAGTTCCATCAATGTCAAAGAAAAAATATTTTTTATCCATAATATGATACCTCATCTCTCTGATTATATCATGAAAGTATTGTTTTCTATCTAGAAATTTAATAGAATGAAATACAAGAAGGAGATTATTTATGTTTGATTTATATAAATTACAAAATGGTAGCGATATCCGTGGTGTTGCGATTGATGGTGTTACAAATGAAGCGAAAAATTTAGGAGAAGAAGAATGTGCTGCTCTTGCGAAAGGATATGTTCGATTGTTAAAAAGGAAAACGGGAAAAGAATGTTTATGCATTTCAGTAGGACATGATTCTAGAATATCGGCTCCCTATTTAAAAGAAGCAATCACAAGTTCCCTTCAAAATTGTGGTTGTCATGTTTATGATTGTGGTTTATCTTCTACTCCATCGATGTTTATGTCAACCGTGTTTGAAGATTTTAAGTGCGATGGAGCCATTATGATTACCGCTTCTCATCTTCCTTACAATCGTAATGGGATGAAATTTTTCAATCAAGAGGGAGGATTAAATAAGAGTGATATTACTGCTTTAATTACAGAGTCTTATAAAGAAGATGAATTTTTTTCTGATGGAAAGATTGAAAAACGTGATTTAATAAGTGTTTATTGTAATTTTTTAGTTGATTTAATAAAAAGAGAAGTAAATAGTGAAGATTATGACCATCCATTGAAGGGAATGAGAATTATAGTGGATGCTGGAAATGGAGCAGGTGGATTTTATGCCAATAAAGTATTGAAAGTATTAGGTGCTTCCATTGAAGGTAGTCAATTTTTAGATCCAGATGGGAATTTCCCTAATCATATTCCAAATCCAGAAAACAAAGAAGCAATGGCTTCGATTACTTCGGCAGTAAAAAAATATCATGCGGATTTAGGTATTATTTTTGATACCGATGTTGATCGAAGCAGTGCCGTAGATCGATATGGGAATGAAATTAGTAGAAATGCGATAGTAGCATTAGCTTCTGCGTTAGTTTGTGAAGATCATCCACATACTACTATCGTAACGGATAGCGTTACTTCTGATGAGTTAAGTGAGTTTATCGAAAATGAACTGGGTGGTATTCATCATCGTTTTCAAAGAGGGTATAAAAATGTTATTAACGAAGCAATTCGTTTAAATGAAGAAGGAATTGATTGTCAATTGGCAATTGAGACAAGTGGACATGCCGCTTTAAAAGAAAATTATTTCCTTGATGATGGTGCTTATTTAGCAACAAAAATTGTAATAAAAGCAGCGAAAATGCATCGGGAAGGTCATTCTTTTGATGAATTGATAAAAAATTTAAAGCATCCATTAGAGGAAAAAGAACTTCGTTTTTATATCAATGATTCTGAGTTTAAAGCTTATGGAGATGAGGTGCTGGCACAGCTTAAAGAATATCCTATCACACATCCAGCGTTTCAATTAGCTCCAATTAATCATGAAGGATTACGTTTTTCCTTTGATGAAGCGCATGGAAATGGCTGGTGTTTATTAAGAAAATCATTGCATGATCCTATTTTGCCACTTAATATTGAAAGTAATAGTGAAGGTGGTTGCAAGATCATAGCACAACAAATGTATGAATTTTTAGCTTCTTTTGAAAAGTTAGATTTAAGTGCAATACAGCAATATTTGAATCAATAATATAGAAAGAGCATTGAGCAATCGCTTGATGCTTTTTTCTATTGTCTTTATCTCTATTGTGGATTATAATTTCTATAAATTAAACACTGTTTAATTTATAGAGGAGAAGAATGTGAGAACCAAAAATGAGCAGATAATAAAACAAAAAAAACATATTTTAATAGAAGCGGCATTAATGATTATTGAAGAAGAAGGGGAGCAGGCACTTTCGTTGCGATATTTAGCAAGAAAGACAAATCAAAGTGTAGGAAACATCTATTATTATTTTAAGAATAAAGAGGAATTGCTTTCTGCAGTTGCATTTTCAGGATACGAGGAAATTATGTTGTTACTTGCGAAGGGAAAAGAAATCAAGAACCGTAAAGAAAGAATGAAGATAATGTTTTCTTCTTATCTAAAGTTAATGTATCAAAAAGGGGATCGTTTTTTATTGTTGATGCGTTCGAAGAATAGCTATTGTATGCAATATACATCAATATTCATTGACAAAAAAGAGAATGCAGCATTACAACGTTTGCAGGAGGAAATTGAAGGAGGAATAAAAGAAGGAATTTTCCGATGTAAGGATGTGAAAAAGAGAGCTATGATACTATGGTCATCAATGTATGGTTTATTAGTTAGAATGATGGAAGAAGGATTAGATGAAACGATGGTAGATTCCTTAATTAATGAAATGGTTGAGATGATGATGGATTCATTAGAAGGGAGATAACAATGAGAACAGCAATTATTTATGAGAGTAAATATGGGGCTACGAAAAAAATAGCATCATTATTACAAGAAAAATTAGAAGCAGATTGTTATGAAATCAACGAAGTGGAAAACCTTGAGAACTACGATGTTTTAATTTTTGGTAGTTGTGTATATGCAGGTGTATTAGGAAGGAAAATGTGTGATTATTTAAAGAAACATATTCACTTATTACAAAAAAAGAAGTTGTTTCTATATTATTCCGGTTTAATGAAAGAACAAGATGCGATAGAAAAAGTATTTCTTGAAAACGTGGGAAACGATGTTTTAGAGAGATGTCAGGGATGTGCTTGCTTAGGAGGCGTTCTTGATTTCAATAAGATGAATTTCATGGAAAAAACACTGATTAAAGTGATCAATAAGAAAGCGAAGCTATATAGTGGAAATCAAAAAATAATCAATTTGATTGATGAAAAAGCGATGGATGATTTTATTGAAAAAATAGAAAAGTAAAGCAGGATTCAACTCCTGCTTTCGTCCTATTTGTGAGAAGAATAGTGATAATCTCTGCGTCGATACTCACCGTCTCTGTCACGAAAATCATTATCTGCGTTGCATTCTTTTCTCTCATATTGACATCCACTGCTACAACCAAATCCACTAAACAGATAAGCAATTAGAGAAGCAATCTGCAAAGTGAAAAAGAAGAACAATATGGCTAATCCTAAGAAATAGAAAATGCCAGGATAACTGTAGGAAAAAAACAACAGAAAGGCAAGTAGTAAAGTACCAATTCCACCGATGAGAGAAAGATGTCCACAACTACAATAGGAATCTCTTTCCTTTATACAGCAGGACATCCTCATCACTGCAATAAATAATGCGGCGCTTAATAATGTGATCATCACAAAGAAAAATGGTAGATAATGTTTGTTGAGCCATAGTACACCACAAGTTAAAAGCAGGAAGACGATAATGGCAAATACGATGGCAAAGATTACGCTGATGCAGCAGTATCGTATGCTTTTTTTCATTTCAAATCTCCTTTCATTCGCAGGTATTCTGCAGGTTATTCTATGCGTTTTTTTTTACTCAGCGTGTGTTTTTGACTAAAAAAATCTATTTGACTTTCCATATTATGTCGATTACTATGATAGTAGAAGTGGAGGAAATAAGATGTTAAAAGATGTTGCGGTAAAATATTACGATATGGGATATAATTGTGCGGAAGCAATGCTTCATGCGGGAAATGAGTATTATGGGCTAGCACTTTGTGAACATGATATGCGTGTAGCAGCGGCATTTGGAGGAGGTTTTCAAATTGGCGATGTGTGTGGAGCTCTTTCTGGATCCGCATGTGTTATTTCTGCCAAATACATTGAGACAAAGGCGCATGATCAACAGAAGGATCTGCGTGCGTTGACACAAAAATTAGTGTTGGCTTTCCAAAAACGTATGGGATCACGATTATGTTCACAAGTCAAACCAGTTTTTTATACAAAAGAAGTAAAATGTAGAAATACGGTGGAAGTTTCTGCGGAAGTATTAGAAACAGTAATCACTAAATGGGAACAAGAAAGAACGAAATAAGATACATGATTTTCGTTATGATACACAACTTTTATTGTAGTGGAAAAGTGAAATGAAAAACGTATCAATATTTATATAAAAGAACATTTTTAAGGTAATTGTCTGCTCATAGCAGGAAATGAAGAACAGATGAAAATCCATTTTCATACGAATGAGCCATAGAAACTGATAGCGTATCGTACCATTTCAGAAGAAATCTGCGATATTGTTGTTGAAGATATGAATTGGCTATCAATAGGAGGAAAAGGATCAAAGTAAGCAGCAGATGATTTCTGCTGTTTTTTTGTGGGAAACTCTATTGTAAGAGGAGAGTTCAAAAGAGGTAATAATAATGTATGATGAATATATTAGCATTGGTGAAATGGCAAAAATTAATGGGATAAGTGTAGCAACTCTTCGGCTTTATGATGAAATGGGATTGTTAGAACCGGTTTATGTCAATCCTCAGACAAATTATCGTTATTATGATATTAAACAAAACGCTCGTCTTGATTTAATTCAATATATGAAAGAGCTTGGTATGAATTTAAAAGAAATTAAGGAAAGTCTTGAAAAAGAAGATTTAACGTTAATTGAAGCAATTTTGATTCAAAAACGAAAAGCACTGGAGTTAGAAATTGAAAGGAAAAGAAGACAAAAAGATGCATTGTCACGTACGATTTATTCGTTAGAAAGGTATCGAAAATCGCCAAAGGCAGGTACGATTACATTAGAATATATTAGTCAAAGAAAAATTTATATTATGAAAAATGATGTCAATTTTTATGAATACGATGTACGTACTTATGAGAATTTACTCAAAAAAATGAAAAAACAACTTTTGGAAAATGGTTTACCACAACTTTATTATACGAATACTGGGACTTTTATAAAAAAAGATGATTTTTTACAACAGCGTTATATTTCAGGAGATATGTTTGTATTTGTAGATCATCATTTTCCTTTGAAAGAAGCGATACGAACGATTGAAAATAGTATGTTTGCTTGCATTTATCTTGATGATTTTGATGAAGAAATTGCCTATGCGAAAAAGCTGCATCAATATTGTTTGGAGCATGAATACATGATCACAGGAGATTATATTTGTGAAGTTTTAACTGAACTGAATTTTTCTGACCATAATAAGAGAAGTATGTTCTTCCGCTTGCAGGTTCCGATTCGATTTGAAAAATAGGATTGACTATCAAGTTGGAAGAGAGATTACAATAATATTAGAAATAAGGAGGCTTAATGTTTATGAGAAAAATTAAAGTAGTTCAGTATGGCTGTGGGAAGATGTCGAAATATATTCTTCGTTATCTTTACGAAAAAGGTGCTATGATCGTTGGTGCCATTGATAATAATCCCGCTATTGTAGGAATGGATATTGGAGATTATGCTGGATTAGGTGTAAAAACAGGGGTATTGATCAGTAGTGATGCGGAAGCCGTGTTGGATGGTTGTGATGCGGATATTGCAGTTGTTACATTATTCTCATTAGTAAGTGATTGTTATGATCATTATGTAAAATGTTTGGAAAGAGGGATCAATGTAATTTCAACTTGTGAAGAAGCTACTTATTGTTGGACAACGGATCCAGTAAGAGCGAATCATTTAGATGTTTTGGCAAAGAAAAACAATTGTACGTTTGTCGGTAGTGGTATGGAAGATATCTTCTGGGTAAATATGGTTGGTCTTGTTGCTGGAGGATGTCATGATATTAAAAAAATTGAAGGTGCAGTAAGCTATAATGTTGAAGATTATGGATTGGCTTTGGCAAAAGCGCATGGGGTTGGTTTGACTCCAGAAGAATTTGAAGCTCAAATTGCTCATCCTGAAACTTTAGAACCTAGTTATGTATGGAATTCTAATGAAGCTTTAGCAAGTCGTTTAGGCTTGACGATAAAATCACAAACTCAAAAATGTGTGCCATACTTTTATGAAAATGATTTATATTCTTCTACTTTAGGAGATACCATACCAAAAGGTAACTGTATTGGGATGGCTGCTGTGGTAACTACAGAAACATTCCAAGGACCAGTCATCGAAACGCAATGTATTGGTAAGGTATATGGAGAAGATGATGGAGATATGTGCGATTGGAAAATCACAGGAGAACCGGATACGGAATTCCATGTTGTAAAACCTGCTACGGTTGAACATACATGTGCAACGATTGTTAATCGTATTCCTGCTGTAATCAACGCAAGGAGTGGATTGGTAACAATGGATGAACTAGAACGTAATGAATATATGGTTTATCCAATCGAACACTATGTAAAGTAAAAAAATAGAAAATCTCAAAAAAGCGATGTTCTTAAAATGGTAATAGCCACAGCAGTTTGCTCTGCTGTGGCTGTTCTTTTATTTTATCCTGTAATGTTATAATATGAAATTGAATCAACTGAAAAACCGGTGTTAGTGGAGGTGACAGTGTGAAAAGTAAATGGAATTTGATAGCGTCCATATTCCATGTGGATCGGGAAAGAAATATAAGCAGTGCCACGGCAAATAAACTCGCAAACCCGCATAAAATAATGGAAAACGCGAGTTTTTTCTTTGCTAAAAATTGCTAAAAATCACCAAAAATCTAGTTTAGATACCTTTTAGATACCTTTTCATAGGTGTTTTTGAAAACTAATAAGTATGATATAATTAATAAAAGAGTGTTAACATGGAAAAACTACAATTTGAAAATGAACAATTTATATTGTATTCACCAGATAGTTTAAAATATATAACTGATAATATGCAGAATATTTTGGCTAAATCATTTGAGTATTATAAAATACTTTTTGATGTTGATACCTTTAGGAAATTTCAAATTAATTATTTTGATGATATAGAAAAATTCAGAAATTACATTTATGATTTAAGGGGTGAAAAAGAATCATTACCTAAATATGCAAAAGGTACATTTGATAATGGAATGGTAAATTCATATATTAGTCCTAACATAGATGTTAACAGTATACAATACCACAAAACCTTATATATGGCTTCACATGAATTATTTCATATAATGTATCAAGAGTTAATTTTGAAAAAAGAAAATAAAAATCGGATAATATGGTTTGATGAAGGAATGACTCAATTATTTTCTGGAGAGAATGATTACAATTTAAGTGAAGAGAATTTTTTCTAATTGGTTTAATTATGTATTAAATAGAGCACATGAAATTCCAAATTTGAATGAATTGAACCATGGGTCTAGCTTTGAAAATGAAAAATATAGTGGTTATAACTTAAGTTTATTATCAGTAAAATATTTATATGAAACTCTTGGACAAGAAGAGTTTAAAAAGTTAATGCATGATAACAATAGAATAATTGAATATGGAAAAACTGTTGTGCAAGACTCTATTGAGTATTATCAAAAAAAGTTAAAACAAAGTAAGAACTTACTAAAAAAACTCGAAAAATCATTAAAAAAGTATTTTAGATACCTTTTTACAGGTGCTTTTGAAAGACAGAAAATATGATAAATTAATGTATATAAGGAAGTGATTACTATGGATAAAAGTTTATTAACTATAAGAAAAGTTAACCCTGAAGATGCTAGAGGTTTGGTTATTTTGCATAATAAAGTATGGAGAGATGCATATAAAAATATATTCCCCAAAGAAGTATTTATAGATAGAGAAAGTAAATTGGAAGAAAAGATTAAAACTTTTGCTGATAGAATGAAAAATGATAATGAAAACATTGCTTATGTTGCCGAAGATAATGGAGAAATAGTTGGAATGATGTGTGGAAGTATTAAATCGTCATATCAAAAGTTCAATAATGGATATGCCGATTTGGGAGCACTTTATATAGATACAAATTATCAGGGATTAGGAATTGGTAGTTCATTTAAAAATATATTTGAACAATGGGCAATAGAAAATGGAGCAACTCAATATGTAATAGGAGTTCTAAAAGATAATGTAAAAGCAAGAAGAGTATATGAATCATGGGGTGGAAAATTATCTGAAGTTGAAGAAGATTTTGTAAAACTTGGTGTAGGATACTCTGAAGTATTTTATACATATGATTTACAAAAAGAGTTGAAAAAACATATGTAGTAATTATTGTAATAACTTACTAAAAAATTTCGAAAAATCATTAAAAAAGGATTTTAGATACCTTTTTAGATAACTTCTGAGAGGTTTTTTAAGAAATTTGTTGAATATCTTACAAATTATTAGCATTAATTACAACTTATTCACAAGTTATTGCTAGGAAATAGTATAACTCAGTCCATGTGATTGTGGGAATTATCGCAATAGTTGCATTTATGGTGATAGGAATAAGTGGTGAAATAATGATAAAATGGATAGGAACACTTGTTCTCTCTGTTGCATTTGTTGTTTTAGGAATCATTGGAATCGTAAATTATAAATCTAATAAATAAATTCCTATTTAATGAATTTAAACAATCGAAAGTTATTTCATAAAGATAGATTACATGTTGGGGGGATACGTAATGAAATGCACAGAAGAACAGAAGAAAACAAATAAAAAGGAACTTATTTGGAGAATTATTTCGACTGGTGGTGGAGTCCTTTTAACAGATTACATTATTGATTGTTTTTTTTACAACAATTTCTTGATTGGTTTGGTTCTTGTTTGCATTATTTGTGGATTCTTTGAGATAGTTAAATTTTTTGTTTTATCAGTAATTGACAATCGAAAGAAAAAAGGGAAGAGAACTTGAAGAATATATTTCAGTATATTGAGCAGATACATCCGTGTACCGCTATTCTCTCTTGTTGGGAACATGGTATGTGCTGCTTAGAACACAACAACGAAATAACGAATTTAGATCGTTTGCATCCATATACCGATGAAAAAGTTGGTGGCTTTTTTATCTTCATTTTCAAAAAAGTAGGCCACGAAAAAAGGAGATACCAAAATGCTTGAACCGATTCACGTTGCAAAGGGCATTCTAAAACACATATTATGCAGTAGCCTAAGTTGGATGGTTTGGAGTAAAGAAAGAACTATCTGGAGAAAGTTAAGATACAATAGTATTTCTACTGTTTTTACAATTTGTGTAACATGGTTGAGTATCTTCATCAAAATTCAATAGAAAAGCATCCGTATCAAAGTGATAGGGATGCAATACGGTTTTACGGCTTCCTCCGAAATCAAAATGGAGGTTTTTTTATGGATCAATAACCGTTGGTGTTTCTCCTATACCAACAACAGAATTAACGATTCTAGTCCAAGTTGCACAACCACAAATTCCATCAGCGTTTAATCCATTACTGCGTTGGAATCCTTTTAAAGCAGTTAAGGTCATATTGCCAAAAAAGCCATCCAAACTGTTGGTGCTAAATCCTAATGCATTTAAAGCGTCTTGCAAAATTAAAACATATACTCCTCGGGAACCATTTCTAAGTGTTGGATAGCCAGCACTGCAAGCAGGAGTGCCGTAGCGTTTGTCCACATGGACCCATGTTGGAGTCATTGATTGTGGTTCCACATAAGACCATACACCTAAATTGTAAGCAGTACGCCAAAGTCGATTTCGTTCACTGCTAGAAAGTGCTTGTCCCATGTCAAGCGCAGTCCCAGCGTAATGTTGCGATTGTCGACCATGACCTCCTTCCCAAATTCTTTTAAATGCATAACGAAATGGAATCGGCGCATTAAAGTTTCTTCTTGTTGAATTCCATGATTCCATTGTTTGGGTAGTTGTCCAAAGGACACTGGAAGCAGAACTTCCTCGAAATTCTCTTACCAGCATAGTATTACCATAGGAATATGGCATGGCTTCATTTTCATTTCGGTAAAAAGTAAGCATCAGGTTATTGAAATTGTCGTAAACAAGAATTTTAGCCATTCAATCCCTCCTGTTTGTAGGGTATGAAATTGGCAGAGATTGGTGTAGGTTAAAAAAATAGAAAAGAAAAATATTTTCGCTTTATTAAGGATTTTATGATATAACATTATAAAATGAATCTTATGAAACATTTTTCAATAAAATGATATTTTTTTACATTTTCTATCATTTTATCTTGACAGTAGAAATGCTATCTATTACAATAGACAAAGAACAAAGGAGTTCAATGTGAAAACATTTAGGTGTTTTTGTGTTGGACTTCTTTTTTGTTTTTTTAGGAGGGCGAATGGTATGGGAGAATTATTTAAGAAACCAGCATGGTATGACAGTTCATTGGAACACGATAACTGTGGTATTGGTGCCGTTGTCAATATTAAAGGGGAAAAAACTTATCGAACGGTAAATGATGCATTAACGATTGTCGAACGTTTGGAGCATCGTGCCGGTATGGATGCAGAGAGAAAAACGGGAGATGGTGTTGGTATTTTGTTACAGATACCACATGATTATTTTCGTACACATGTAGCATTGCCTTTACCAAAAGATTGTTTTGGTGTTGGAATGTTCTTTTTTCCGAATGAAGAGTTAAAAGCAAACAAAGCAAAACAAATGTTTGAAGTGGTTGCGAAAAAGGAAGGATTGCGTGTTATCGGTTGGCGTGATGTGGAAATTGAGGAAAGTGTATTAGGAAGCAAAGCTCTTTCTTGTATGCCCAAAATCGTTCAATGCTTTATTGAAAAGCCAAAAAATATAGAAGAAGGTCTTGCCTTTGATCGACGCTTATATGTAGTCAGAAAAATTTTTGAAGAATCGCATCAGGATACCTATGTTTGTTCATTATCCAGTCGTACTATTGTCTATAAAGGAATGTTCTTGGTAGGACAATTACGTTCTTTTTATAAAGATTTACAACATAAAGATTTTATTTCAGCGATTGCTCTTGTTCATTCTCGTTTTTCAACGAATACGATGCCTTCATGGGAACGGGCACATCCCAATCGTATGATCGTACATAATGGAGAGATTAATACGATTCGAGGAAATGCTAATAAGATGTTATCTCGTGAAGAAAACATGAAGAGTCCTATTTTAAAAGATGAGATGAAAAAAGTGTTACCTGTCATTGATGTGAGGGGAAGTGATTCTGCTCGTCTCGATAATACATTGGAATTCATGATGATGGCTGGTATTGAACTTCCAAAGGCGGTCATGATGTGTATCCCTGAACCTTGGAAGAATGATCGTAATATTAACAATCATAAGCGTGATTTCTATCAATATAACGCCTGTTTGATGGAACCGTGGGATGGTCCGGCATCGATTTTATTTTCTGATGGTGACATTATGGGTGCTGTATTGGATCGAAATGGACTTCGTCCTTCTCGTTACTATATTACTAATGATGATTATTTAGTGCTTTCCTCAGAAGTCGGCGTTTTGGAATTTGCACCCGAAAACATCAAAAAGAAAGATCGTTTGCGACCAGGGAAAATGCTACTTGTTGATACGAAGGAACAACGTGTTATCTCGGATGATGAAATAAAAATGAAATATGCATTAAGCAAACCTTATGGAGAATGGTTAGAAAGCAATTTGGTACATTTAAAGGACATTAAGATTCCGAATCATAAATGTGAAGAGTTTCATGGTAAACAACTAGAAAAAATGCAGAAAGTACATGGTTATAGCTATGAAGATGTTAAAGATTATATTTTACCAATGGCATTGAATGGAAATGAACCGGTCATTGCGATGGGAAATGATTCACCGTTGGCGGTTTTATCTAATCAAAATCATTCTTTATTCTATTATTTTAAGCAGTTATTTGCGCAAGTTACCAATCCACCAATCGATTGTATTCGTGAGGAGATTATCACAAGCAGTGAAGTTTATTTAGGAAAAGAAGGAAATCTACTAGAAGATAGTGCAGAGAATTGTAAGTTGTTAAAAATTGAAAATCCAATTTTATCTAATCTAGATATGCTGAAAATTAAAAATATGAAAATGGAAGGTTTTCAAGTTGCAACAATTCCAATTATTTATTATAAGAATGGTTCTTTGAAAAAGGCATTAGATAATTTGTTTATTGAAGCAGAAAAAGCGTTTCATCAAGGGGCAACGATTTTAGTGTTAAGTGATCGAGGCGTGGATGAGAATCATGTTGCGATTCCATCCTTACTTGCGGTTAGTGCATTAAACCAGTATTTGGTAAGAACGAAAAAACGTATGTCTA
Organism: Breznakia sp.; assembly: GCA_045134375.1. GTDB lineage: Bacteria > Bacillota_I > Bacilli_A > Erysipelotrichales > Erysipelotrichaceae > JBGUVL01. The sequence goes on from JBGUVL010000059.1 coordinate 23,642, forward strand.
TGGCTTTGATTTTAGAAAGTGCAGAACCAAGAGAAGTACATCATTTTGCAACCCTTCTTGGTTATGGAGCTAGTGCAGTAAATCCTTATTTGGCTCATGATACAATTGCAGATTTGATTCGCCAAGGATTATTAGATAAGGATTATTATGTGGCATGTGATGATTATGATCATGGAATTTTACATGGCATCATTAAAATTGCCTCAAAAATGGGAATTTCAACAATACAATCGTATGCAGGTTCACAGATATTTGAAGCCATCGGTATTAGTAAATCCGTGATTGATGAGTATTTCACCAATACCGTCAGTCGTGTGGAAGGAATTACTTTAGATGATATTCAAACGATGATCGATGAACGACATAGTAAAGTTTATGATACTTTAGGTCTAGATGTAGATGATACTTTGGACAGCAATGGTTTCCATAAGTTAAGAAGTGGTAAAGAAGAACATTTATATAATCCCGCAACGATTCATATGCTACAGAAAGCCACAAGAGATGGAAGTTATGATGAATTTAAACAATATACAGCGATGATTAACGAAGAAATGGAACATACAACTTTGCGTGGTCAATTAGAATTTATCTATCCAGAACAAGGAATTTCCATTGATGAAGTAGAAAGTGTAGATTCGATTGTTACTAGATTTAAAACCGGTGCAATGTCGTATGGTTCTATCTCGAAAGAGGCACATGAGTGTATGGCGATTGCGATGAATCGACTGAAAGGAAAAAGTAATTCGGGTGAAGGAGGAGAAGACAGGGAACGTTTCACTCCTGATGCGAATGGAGATAATCGATGCAGTGCAATTAAACAGGTAGCAAGTGGTCGTTTTGGTGTCACAAGTGAGTATTTAGTAAATGCGCAAGAAATTCAAATCAAGATGGCACAAGGGGCAAAGCCAGGGGAAGGAGGACAGCTTCCTGCTGGGAAAGTATATCCATGGGTTGCGAAAACAAGACATTCAACTCCAGGGGTACAATTGATTTCTCCACCGCCACATCATGACATTTATTCAATTGAAGATTTAGCACAATTGATTTACGATTTAAAGAATGCCAATGACAAAGCTAGAATTTCTGTAAAACTAGTTAGTGAAGCTGGTGTTGGAACAATTGCAGCAGGCGTTGCTAAAGCCGGAGCACAAGTAGTATTAATTTCTGGTTATGATGGTGGTACTGGTGCTGCTCCTAAGAATTCCGTTTATAATGCAGGATTGCCATGGGAATTAGGTCTTGCTGAAACCCACCAGACCTTAATGATGAATGGTCTAAGAAGCAGAGTACGAGTGGAAAGTGATGGGAAATTAATGAGTGGTCGTGATGTTGCGATTGCTGCACTATTGGGAGCAGAGGAATTTGGTTTTGCCACTGCACCGTTAGTTACGATGGGGTGTGTCATGATGAGGGTATGTAATCTTGATACATGTCCCGTAGGGGTTGCTACTCAAAATCCAATTTTAAGGAAACGTTTTAAAGGAAAGCCAGAATATGTAGAAAACTTTATGCGTTTTATTGCGCAGGAATTAAGAGAGTACATGGCAAAATTAGGTTTCCATAATGTTGATGAAATGGTTGGTAAGACAAATTATTTAAAGGTCAAGAATACCGATGTAGTGAATGCGGATAAACTTTCTTTCCAAAATATTTTAAATAATCCTTTTAGTGATGCGGATAAATGCACTTTTGATAAAAAAGATATTTTTGATTTTGAGTTAGAAAAGACAATGGATGAAATGTTGATTCAGAAATTTACGCCTTATATGAAAAAGAAAAAACCGTTCACTTTGAATGTTAAAGTGGATAATTTAAATCGTACATTTGGCACACGGTTTGGATCAAGAGTTACTACTATCTTTGGTGATAATATTGAAGATGATACCTATGTGATTAATGCGATTGGTAGTGGTGGACAATCCTTTGGGGCATTTTTACCAAAAGGAATTACCATCCATATAGAAGGCGATAGTAATGATTATTTTGGAAAAGGACTTTCTGGTGGAAAACTAGCAATTTATCCAAATCAAAAATCAACGTTTAAAGCCGATGAAAATATTATTATTGGAAATGTTGCATTCTATGGAGCAACGAGTGGAGAAGCTTATATTGCTGGTGTATCCGGAGAACGTTTCTGTGTAAGAAATTCAGGTGCTACTTGTGTCGTTGAAGGATGTGGTGATCATGCTTTAGAATATATGACAGGAGGAAAAGCACTAATTTTAGGAGAATGTGGTAGAAATATTGCAGCTGGTATGAGTGGTGGTGTTGCCTATATCTTAGACGAATATAATGATATTTATGCAAAAGTGAATAAAGATTTAGTTGAAATGAGCGTGGTCGAAGACAATTATGATCTTATGGAAATCAAAAAGTTGATCGAAGCTCATGTTGCTTATACGGGATCAAAAAAGGGTCAATTGATTTTAAATGATTTTAAAAAATATCAAGATAAGTTTAAAAAGATCATGCCACATGATTATAAAAAAATGATTACTTTAATCAAAATGAACGAAGAAAAAGGCATGAGTAGCGAAGAAGCGAAAATGGAAGCTTTCTACGCAGTGAAGAAAGGATAGGTGTCAGTATGGGAAAAACGGGAGGATTTTTAGTATTTGATCGTCAAGACTGTAAGGCGCTGAAACCAGAAATACGAATTAGAAATTTCAATGAGTTTCATCTTTCTTTAAGCAAGGAAGAAAGAGAAAAACAAGGAGCTAGATGTATGGATTGCGGAGTTCCTTTTTGTCAAAACGGAAAGATGATAGCCGGAATGGCAAGTGGATGTCCATTGAACAATTTAATTCCAGAATGGAATGATCTTGTCTATCGTGGAAATTATGAAGCAGCGCTTTCTCGTCTATTAAAAACAAGCGATTTTCCAGAATTTACTAGCCGTGTCTGTCCGGCATTATGTGAAAAAGCATGTACCTGTTCTTTAAATGGAGATGCCGTTACAGTAAAAGCAAATGAAATGGCAATCATTGAGTATGGGTTTGAAAAAGGATTGATCCAGCCCAAAACCGATATCGTTAGAACAAAGAAAAAAGTGGCTATTGTTGGAAGTGGTCCAAGTGGACTCGCTTGTGCGAATCAATTGAATCATCGTGGGCATAATGTTACAGTGTTAGAACGTCATGACCGTCCAGGAGGATTGTTAATGTATGGTATTCCTAACATGAAATTAGAAAAACAAGTAATCGATCGACGCGTTAACTTGATGAAAGCAGAAGGTGTCAATTTTATGTTGAATCAAAATATTGATACCAAAGAAAAAGCAAACGCTTTATTAGAAGAATATGATGCGGTTGTTTTAGCTTGTGGAGCTAGTCAACCAAGAGATATCAATGTCAAAGGGAGAGATGCCACAGGAATCTATTTTGCGGTTGATTTCCTTCGTTCTACTACCAAGGCATTATTGGATAATGGGTTAACCAAAGATTTTATTTCAGCAAAAGATAAGAATGTTATTGTTATTGGTGGGGGAGATACTGGGAATGATTGTGTAGGTACTAGTATTCGTCATGGGTGCAAAAGTGTATTGCAATTAGAGATGATGCCAAAGCCACCAATGGAACGCCTAGAAAGTAATCCATGGCCAGAATGGCCGAAAGTGTTGAAAACCGATTATGGACAAGAAGAGGCAATTGCTTGTTTTGGAAATGATCCACGCATTTATCAAACAACGGTTAAGGAATTTATCAAAGATGAATCGGGTGCATTAAAACAAGCGAAATTAATAAAATTAGAATCTGTTTATGATGCGGAAAGTGGACGGAATATTATGAAAGAAATGGCTGGTAGTGAATTTATCGTGGATTGTGATTTGGTATTAATTGCAGCTGGATTCCTTGGTACACAAGTAAATGTAGCAGAAGCATTTGATGTTGCATTAACTTCTAGAACTAATATAAAAGCAGATGAACAAAATCATAAAACAAGTGTAGAAAAAGTGTTTGCAGCAGGTGATGTCAGACGTGGTCAATCGTTAGTTGTATGGGCCATTCGTGAAGGAAGAGATTGTGCAAAAGCAGTTGATGAATATTTAATGGGCTTTACCAATCTATAAGAAAAAAATTTAATAGTTATTCTCCTTACTGGTATAAACTGGTAGGGAGTTTTTTCTGTTCATTAGAAGGAAGAAAAATAAAGTAATTGATAAAATAACGATATCATTTTTGATCATTTATGATTAATAATAAGATTTTGTATTAAGAAAATATAGTGAAATTTTTTTTTATGTCATTCATTAACCAACAGGAGAGATTAGAATGGTCAGTTTTTTTGGTTGTAAAAAATTCGTTGAACTTGATAGGTAATGATAATAACAGAAAAATTACTGCGATTTCATAAGTTTTAAATAGGTGCTATCTGAAATTTGTGTTACTTCGTATTAAAATTGTTTTGTTTCTATTTTAAAGCCACATATAAAGATTCGTGGTATAATAACTAAAATACAGAAAGGATGCGAATTTCGTGATAGTTGCTCAGGTATATGTTGAATATAGTGTTATGGCGTTAAATCAGAGTTATACCTATGACTGCAATGGTTTTTTTGTAAAAAAAGGGATGCGCGTTTTGGTTGATTTTGCTCATAAACAAATTGTTGGTTTTGTAAGTGAAGTCAAAGAGGTTAGAGAAGAAAATTGGACCAATACATCGTATGAATTAAAACCAATTCTTGCGGTGATTGATTCGCAACCATTAATTAATGATGAATTATTTAGCTTGGCACAAATGATGGCAAAACGATATGTTGCCCCATTAATCAGTTGTCTTCAGGTAATGTTGCCAAGCAAATTAAAACCCAAATCAAACAATCAAAAAATCAAGATGAATCATTTTGTTGTATTTGATAAAGAAGTTGAATTAAAAGGGAAACGTCAGCGTGAGGCGTTAGCCTATATTAAAGAAAACAAAGAATGTTTAAGAAGCGAATTTAATCGACATTATGCTACACAGTTATCGATCTTATTGGAAAAAAAAGCTGTTCATTTAGAATCTAGAGAGGCAAGAGCGATCCTGTTAGAATCCAATCGAGATAAAAAAATTACTTTAACAAAGGATCAGAAGAATGCATTGGATCAGATGTCTTTTTTTGAAGAGGATCATGTGTTTTTATTGCATGGGGTAACCGGAAGTGGAAAAACGGAAGTATTTTTACAGCAAGCAGAAAAAGTAATCAGTTCTGGGAAACAAGTGCTTTTTTTAGTACCAGAAATAGGATTGACACCACAAATGGAAAAGCGAGTCAAAGCTCGTTTTGGAAAAAACGTGGCGATTTATCATTCTTCTTTAAATAATCAAGAAAAATACGAACAGTATCGTTTGGTCAGTGAAGGTAGAGTAAATGTTGTAGTGGGGACAAGAAGTGCAATTTTTATGCCTTTTACTAAATTAGGGCTCATCGTTTTAGATGAAGAACATGATCAAAGCTATAAGCAAGAATCTTCGCCTCGTTATCATGCTCGTGATATTGCACTTTGGCGTGCTCAAAAACATCGTTGCCAAGTATTGTTAGCTAGTGCAACTCCTTCTTTGGAATCCTATGCAAGAGCAATCAAGGGAGTTTACACATTGATTAAAATGCCAAATCGAATTTATGGGGAAATGCCAAACACACAACTCATTAATATGCAAGATGCGCTGCGAAATGGAGAAAACTTTATTTTGAGCAATGCTTTGAAACAATCTATTGAAGAATGTTTATCACGTAATGAACAATGTATCTTGTTATTAAATCGAAGAGGGTATGCTCCTATGCTGCGTTGCTTAGATTGTGGTGAAGTGGTAAAATGTCCTCATTGTGATTTAGCATTAAATTATCACAAAAGCAATCAAACGCTACGTTGTCATGTTTGTGGTTATGAAGAGCGAACATCATCTTGTTGTAAAAAATGTGGTAGTACTCATCTTTCCTATCAGGGAATCGGAACGCAAAAATTAGAGGAATATATAAAACAGTGTTTTCCACTTGCTAATATAGTTCGAATGGATGCTGATACAACACAGAAAAAAAATGCTCATGAACAGTTGTTAAAAGCGTTTGCTGAAAACGGAGATATTCTGTTAGGAACCCAAATGATAGCAAAAGGTTTGGATTTTGAAAATGTCACATTAGTAGGAATAATTAATGGCGATGCAATGCTAGCTAGAAATGATTATCGTAGTGTAGAACTTATGTTTGATTTATTAGTGCAAGCAAGTGGAAGAAGTGGTCGTAGCAGAAAAGATGGTAGAGTGATGATTCAGGTTTATGACAGTGAACATTATGCAATACAATGTGCTGCGCGGCATGATTATGAAAGCTTTTTTATCAAAGAAATGCAATATCGGCATCTAGCAGGATATCCACCATATCGTTATTTGGGTTCTTTATTGCTATCTGGGAAAGAAAGAAATCAAGTACTATCAGAAATGGAAGCATTATTAGCGGATTTACAGCAATCTGGAATTATAATATTGGGACCGATTGAGTTATTGCGTAAGATGGATCTGTATCGTTGGAGAATCATTTTGAAAGGCAAAGATGAACAGCAAATTTCAAATTTACTCTATCATGCCTACCAAAAGCAGATAGAGAAAAAAGGAAAAGCGAAAGTGGAAATTGATATCAATCCACTTATTTTGGATTAGGAGGAATTATGAAAGCGAGAGAATGTGCATATCAAATATTAAAAAGCATATGTATGGAAAAACGATATAGCAATATTGCTTTGAAGGAAGATTTGGTTGGTTTTTCTGATATTGATAAAGCATTTATTACAAATATTGTGTATGGAACGTTACAGCGTTGTCGCTATTTACGCTATCAATGGCAGAATTATCCTAAAATAATGCCGAGAGAAGAAATTGCCGTTTTGATTGATATGAGTGTGTATCAGTTATTTTTTATGGATAAAGTACCGGATTATGCAATCGTAAATGAATCGGTAGAAATAGCAAAAAAACTTTTTAATGGAAAATTCGAGAAATTTGTAAATGCCATTTTACATCAAGTGATTCGAAATGGAGAAAAAATAGTGGTAGGAAATGATCTCGAAAGAAAGGCAATCCTTTCTTCTCTTCCAATTTGGCTTGTTACCATGTGGTGCAAACAATATGGACAAGAAATCGCTTTCCAAATTTGTGATAGTATGAATCGTATTCCTATGCAAGTAGCGAGAGTCAATACGTTGAAAATCACAAAAGAGGAAGTGAAGAAATTAAATCCTGACTTTAGTGATGGCAATCTTTGCGAGAATTCATTGATTTATCGAAAAGGAAATATCGCTGCAACGGATGAGTTTAAAAAGGGTTATGTGACCATTCAAGATGAATCTGCACAATTCGTTAGCGAATGGTTGGACCCTAAGGAGAACGAAACGATTCTTGATATGTGTGCAGCACCAGGGAGCAAAACTTGTCATATTGGTTCGTTAATGAAGAATAAAGGCAAATTGTATGCACTGGATATCCATGAACATCGAGTTGATTTAATAAAATATAATGCGCGAAGATTAGGGATTATTATGATTGAAGCGTTAGCAAAAGATGCCACGAAATTAGAAGATACTTTTAAAAAAGAAAGTTTTGATCGCATTCTCTTAGACGGCCCGTGTAGTGGTTATGGAGTATTAAATAGAAAGAGTGATATTAAATATCATATGCAAAGCGAAGATATGGATAGCTGTATCAAGGCACAAAAAGATTTGTTAGAAAGTGCTGCTATTTATTTAAAGCCTGGGGGAGTATTAGTCTATTCTACTTGTACACTAAATAAAAAAGAAAATGAAAACCAGATTGCGTTGTTTTTAAAACGTCATTCGGAATTTGAGTTGGAAAAAGAAAGAACTATTTTTCCATTTGAATACGAAAGTGATGGCTTTTACATAGCAAAATTAAAAAAAAGAAAAAAGAATCGGTGATATAACAAAATCATAGTTAAAAATGGCTATCGTTTTTTGATGGCTGTTTTTATTGTACAAGAAAACATGGAATTATTTATTATTTGCTAGGAATTTAATTTATTATAATTAAGATAGAAATGAGTTCACGAAATCTGGTTTGTAGAAATTAGCGTTAGATGATATAATTTCATGGAACAAATGGACTTTTGCAAAGAAAAATGTCCGAAAAGTAAACATAAAATGAAAAATATAGATAAAAGGAGTAATGCGATGAAAAGTATCTATGATTATAGCTATAAAGAACTGGAACAATTGATGATTTATCATGGAATGAAAAAATTCAGAGCAAAGCAGATTTTTGAATGGCTGTATCGAAAACGGGTTGCTTCCTTTGATGAAATGACAAATATTAACAAAGAATTGCGTTCATTATTGCAAGATAATTATCAACTATCAACGTTAAAGTTAGAGAAAAAGCAAATTGCGAAAGATGGGACAACGAAATTTTTATTTTCTCTTTCGGATGGGGCTTTGATTGAAACCGTGTTGATGGTGTTTGATTATGGTAATAGCGTCTGCGTATCTTCTCAAGTAGGATGTAATATGGGTTGTGATTTCTGTGCTAGTGGATTATTAAAAAAGCAACGGGATTTGACGACTGGAGAAATGGTAGCGCAGATAATGGCGGTTCAGCAAGAACTTGATAAGAACGAAAAAAGAGTATCTCATATCGTCGTGATGGGAACGGGGGAACCTTTCGATAATTATGATAATGTGATGAATTTTTTAAATATCGTCAATCATGATTTAGGTCTTGCGATAGGAGCTCGTCATATTACCATATCAACGTGTGGCATTGTCCCAAAAATTCTGCAATTCTCAAAGGCACACTATCAGTATAATTTAGCGATAAGTTTGCATGCCCCAAATGATGAATTACGAAATCAATTAATGCCTGTCAATCGAGCTTATCCTTTGGAAGAATTAATGGCTGCGTTAAAAACCTATATGAACGAGAATAATCGACGGTTGACATTTGAATATATATTATTGAAAGGAATTAATGATACGAAAGAGCATGCGAGTCAACTAGCACATTTGTTACGTGGTTGTAATGCTTATGTGAATTTGATCCCTTATAACGCTGTGGATGAACATGGCTATCAAGGTGTTGATCGACAACGTGCCATGGTTTTTTATGATTTATTGATGAAATATGGCGTGCGTGCTACGATTCGCAAAGAGCACGGCGGAGATATCGATGCAGCCTGTGGGCAGCTTCGTGCAAAAGAATTAAAGAAAGAAGGAAAACTATAATGGAAGCGTATGGATTAAGTGATATTGGATTAGTACGAGAAACGAATCAGGATAGTTTTTTCTATGGTGAAAATGGAAACGGTGATTTCTTAGCTATTGTTTGTGATGGCATTGGCGGAGGGAAAGCTGGGGATGTAGCAAGTTCGCTGGCGGTCGATTCGATTAAAAAAGCATTTTATGAAAAACCATTGACATTGAGTGAAATAGAAAATAAGGAATGGATTTCAAAATGTATCAATCAAGCAAATGAAGTAATATATCAGGATTCTTTAACATCGAAACATAAATATGGTATGGGTACGACATTAGTGGGTGTTTTGCTTAGTGCGAATGTTAATTATCTTTTTCACATGGGAGATTCTCGTGCCTATGGTATTTATGATGATATTATTTGTTTAACAGAGGATCATAATCTAGCAGCGGATCTTATCCGTAGTGGGGAATTGAGCGAAGAAGAAGCATTGAAACATCCCAAAGGAAGAGCATTAACAAATGCCCTTGGAATTTGGTGTGATTATCGCCTTGATATTAATAAAATAAGGGATGACTATCACTATCTTTTGCTTTGCAGTGATGGATTACATGGCTATGTAGAAGAAAAAATAATTGAAAATGTTATACGAGATGAAATGATGGATTTAAAAACGAAAGTAGAATTGTTGATCAACAAAGCGATTCAATCAGGGGGATATGACAACATAACAGCAATCGTTATGAAAGGAAAGAGAGGATAACAACATGAGTAAAAATGATAATATGATAGCGGATCGCTATATGATTGTTACATCACTTGGAGAAGGCGGTATGGCAGATGTCTATCTTGCGATGGATACCATTTTAAATCGTGAAGTAGCTGTTAAAGTGTTGCGCGGAGAGCTAAGTGAAGATCCTGTTACACTTTTGCGTTTTTTAAGAGAAGCCAGTGCTGTTAGTAAGTTACATCATCCAAATGTAGTTGAGGTATATGATGTAGGAGAATACGATGGTAAAAATTACATTGTTATGGAATATGTACGTGGCAGAACGTTAAAACAAATGATTTTGCAACGTGGCGCATTACCAAAAGAGGAAGCCGTTGAAGTTATGAAACAACTAGTATCAGCGGTTAATCATGCCCATGAAAAAAATATAATTCATCGTGATATCAAACCACAAAATGTTTTGGTAAAAGATGATGGCACTGTGAAAATTACCGATTTTGGTATAGCGTTAGCACATGATGCTATCCAATTAACACAGAGTGATGCAGTATTAGGTAGTGCGCATTATATTGCACCAGAAACAACAAAAGGGGAAGTGGCAACGGTTCAAACAGATATTTATGCGTTGGGGATTGTTTTCTATGAATTGTTGAGTGGAAGTGTTCCGTTCAAGGGGGATAATCCAATTCAGGTAGCGATGAAACATTTACGAGAAGATGTTCCATCGATTCGTGAATTAAATCCTACTATACCGCAAAGCATAGAAAATATCATCACAAAAGCCACGGCAAAAAATCGTATGAATCGTTATTCTTCGGCGAAGGATATGCTCTATGATCTGGACATGTGCCTTCGACCAGAATTTTCAAATGTTGATCCAGTGAATTGGAATGAAGAGGATGGTTCTCATACTGTAGTTTTAGATCGTGTTTCGGACTTAGAAACAAAAGATGATACGGTAAAGATGGAACCAAATAATGTAAAACAAATAAAAATTAAGGATAGAAAACAAGTTGATTCGATAGCGAATGAAAAAGAAGATCGCAAGAAAAAAATAATAATTATCAGCATTGTCAGTGTTGCTATGGTACTATTGGCATTATTTGGTGCCCTTCATCTGATGGGAGTGTTCAACGATAGCGATCCAAGCACAGAAGTAGAATTAGTGAAAGTTCCTAATTTAAAAAATATTTCACTAATCGAAGCAAAAGAAGAATTGGAAGCGATCGGTTTAAAATTGGGAGATGTCAGTGAAGAGGCGACGGATGATATTGATGAAGGACTTGTCATTTCACAATCGGTGCAAAAAGGAAAACAAGTAAAAAAAGGAAAGAAAATAGATGTTGTTATAAGTTCAGGAAAATATTTTGTTGTTGATGATTATTCAGGGTTGTCATTGAATGTAGCACAAAGTGTGTTGAATCATAGTGGAATCAATATCCAGGTGGAAGAACAAGAAAGTGATTCCGTAAGTGAAGGTACAATCATTTCGCAGTCATTACTATATCAAGGAGATAAAGTAAAACCAGGGGAAAATGCTACGATAAAATTTATCGTGGCGAAAAAACCAAAAACCAAAAAAGAAATGTTTACGTTAGAAGATTATTATGGACAAAATTATAAAGTGGTACAAGCAGCATTAACAAATAAAGGTATTGCAGTGAAATTGGTTGAAATTCCAATGACAGCCGATGAAATGGCAAAGCAAGGATTAACTGAAAATGCGATTTGTGGACAAAATTATTCAGCAGGAACGACATTTGATCTTTCTCAAAGCAATTCAGTTACGTTAAATTATTGTGTGCTCTCACAAGATGGCGCAACGGATAAAGGTGAATAATGAAAGGAAAAATTATAAAAAATATCTCAAATCAATATGAGGTGTATACCGAGGATGGAATTAGAATTTCCTGTGTTGCTATGGGAAAACTAAGGAAAGGAGTTTCTCCTATTGTTGGTGATTGGGTAGAGGTGGAAAAATTAAATGACAAATATGGCATTCAAAAGATATACCCAAGAAAAAATGAATTGAAACGACCATTGATTGCTAACGTAGATCAAGCAATCATCGTGATGTCAGCAAAAGAACCTAATTTTTCTACTGCGCTCCTTGACCGCTTGCTTTTTCTGATTTGTTATGCAAAAATTAAGCCCATTATTTGTATTAGTAAGTTGGATTTGTTAACAATTGATGATCCTGTGTATGAAGCAATCAAAGATTATAAAAGTAGCGGTTATGAAGTTTATTTAAGTGGAAAAGATTTTCCGACAGAAGCAATTGAACAGGTACTTTCTGATAAAGTTAGTGTTTTGACGGGACAAAGCGGAGCGGGGAAATCAACGTTAATCAATCGCATTGATGATCGATTTGAACTTCAAACACAACAGATATCCAAAGCACTGGGGAGAGGGAAACATACAACTCGACATTGTGAATTATATGAAATTGGCGGAGGTTGGTTAGGTGACACGCCAGGATTCTCTTCTCTTGACTTTTCCGGTTTAGATATTCATAAACTCGGGGAATCGATTTTGGATTTCAAACCAGCTTTAGGAAAGTGTCGTTTTAATGATTGTACTCATATAAACGAACCTGGATGTGAAGTGAAACATTTAGTAGAAGAAGGAATCTTATCGGAAACTCGTTATCAACATTATTGTGAAGTTGTAGAAATGATACGTCATGCAAGAAAGAAATATTAGGAGGGATGATAACATGAATCATTTGATAATTGCACCTTCAGTTTTGTCACTTGATTGGGCAAATGCAAGCGAAGATCTGGATCGATTGAAGAATAGTAAAGCACAATGGATTCATTATGATGTTATGGATGGACATTTCGTTCCAAATATCACTTTTGGTATGGACATCATGGAAGGTTTTAAAAAGCGTACCAATATGTTCATGGATGTTCATTTAATGATATCTGATCCTGCCAAATATTCTGATGAATTTATTGCGCGTGGAGCTGATATGATAACATTTCATTATGAAGCAATGCCTAATGAGGAAGCTTGCATTAAATTATTGAAAAAAATAAAAAACCAGGGGTGCCAGGCAGGAATTGTTATCAAACCTAAAACAGATGTTCAAGTTTTGAAACCAATTCTACCATATCTAGATATGGTATTGGTCATGTCGGTAGAACCGGGCTTTGGAGGACAAAAATTTCAACCTCAAAGTTTAGAGAAAATTCATTATCTTAATGAAATACGTGAAAAATATGGTTATCAGTATCGTATTGAAATTGATGGTGGGATTAATGATGAGACCGGCCGCTTAGCTGTTTTAAGTGGCTGTGACACTTTAGTGGCAGGAAGTTATGTGTTTAAAGGTGATATTGAAAAAAAGGTAGATACATTGCTATGTCTGAAGCGATTTTAGTAGCGAATCGTGCAAAATTGATTCCATTTCGAAAAGAGTGTGATTATATTGGAATTGATGCAGGGGCAATGTATTGTCTAAAGCATCAGATTCCTATGACTTGCGCTATTGGGGATTTTGATTCCATTGATGAAATACAATTGCAAAATTTAAAAACTTGTTGTGAAGTTATACAACTTCCTGTTATGAAAGATCAAGTAGATAGTGAATATGCTTTGAATTATGCGCATCAGCAAGGCTATGACAAAATCTCAATTTATGGTGTCATTGGAGGACGCCAGGATCATTTTATCGCGATGATTCAACTTTTAAAAAAAAGCACTTTTCCTTTTACTATATGGGATGAACAAAATACGATTTATTGCCTCGAAAAAGGGCGATATCGATTAAAAAAGAAGCGAAAATATTTGTCTTTTTTTGCTTGTGAGCCACTTACAATCTCGATTTCTGGAGTGAAATATCCTTTACATAATAGGAAGATTACTGAAAATGATATTTATCTTGTTTCTAATGAAATTTTAGAAAAAGAGGCAATATTAGAGGTGGATGGTAAAGTGTTGGTTTTAGAATGTGATAACAAATAGAAAAGAAACCATTGACATTCATTAAACTGGATGAGATGATTCCCAAAATATTTAACTTTTGGTAAGTCGATTTGTGAAATGTCAATGGTTTCTTTTTATGTAAAATTAAGAAAATAAAAAAATGCGATACTAACGCATTTTTTTAGATTGCTTTTTTTGCCTTTAATGTTTTTAGAGCACGAGCGGAAACACGGATTTTCTTTGGTTTACCATCCACCATCACTCTAACTGTCTGTAGGTTAACATTCCACTTACGTTTCGTAGCGCGTAATGAGTGAGAACGCTTATTTCCTGTTAATGGACCTTTACCAGATACTGCACAAACTCTTGACATTCACCGTTACCTCCTTTCGATGACTCAAAGACATGTACTACACATGTTGCCTAGTTATGATATCATTTCTTAAACTAAAATGCAATATAAATTTTAATATTTCTTCTTATTTCTTTTTTGGATAATTTTTTATTTTTCTTATTGGATAAATAGGATTACGCAAATAAGCAAAGGATAACATCAATTATAAAAAAGAATGAATAAACTATCATAAAATACCTTTTTAGCTAATCATAGCGTTATTTTTTTGTTTTTTTAACATAAAATATATGATATTATATAGAAGTAAGAAAAGGAGGCAATTTCATGCAAGGAAAACAATTGTATGCAAGTTTAGAAATCGCCGATGATGAAATTCGTTTGCTTGTTGGTGAATACTATATGTCTCGTTTCAATATTCTGCGGTCTGATAGTGTCAAAATTAATCAGGCTATTATCAATAGTGTGATTGAAAAACCACAGGCTGTGAATGCTGCTATTGTGAAACTGCTTGCTAATGCTGAAAAGGCGTTGGCGCTTAAAATAAAAAAAGTGATACTATGTATCCCAAGTGCTAATGTAAGATGTATCAAGAAGAAAGTGAATGTAGCAATTGAAGAGGGAAGTAGAAAAATATTGATGTCACATGTTCGCAAAGGGCTTGTAAAAGCTTCTGAGCATGAATGCGGGGATGCGTATGAATTTATTAATTTTGGAGCAATCAAATATATTGTAGGTGGCATTAGTTCTCGCACCATTCCATTGGATGAAAAAGCTGATGTTTTGACAATGGAAGTGGATCTTCTTTATGCAAAAAAAGAAATTGTATATTCGTATGTAATGTGTGTGGAATCTTGTGGTATTTCTGTTATGGATATTTGTTTGGATAGTTTTGCACTAGCAGAAGAGAGCGCAGCATTAGAAAAATCGATGGATAAACTAGTTGTGTTAGCCGATCTACAAAAAAATGATACTATACTGTCCTTGTATTATAAAGGACGATTGTTGGAATGTGAACGATTGGGAAAGGGTTATCAGAATTGGATTAATCAGATTCATCGAAAAAATAGATTGTCCTATCAAGAAGCAGAGGCAATACTTTTAGAGAATTGTTTTGAAGAAAAAGGAATTTATGATGATATTGTTTCTTATATCTGGATGGATCGAGAAGAACCTAGACAATTAACGAAGAAAGATGCTTATGAAAATGTAAAAGAAAGTGTAATTGAGTGGGTTAGCGAAATTAATGAAGCATGCAGCTCACTGAAAGAAAATGGGAAAGCTGTTTTTGTCCTTTGTGGCAAGGGAGCTGATATAGTAGGAATAAAATCGGTTGTTGACAACATTATACTCCCGTCACAGATTTATATACCAAGTACTATTGGTGCAAGGGAAGGGCGATATACTTCCTGCCTTGGTGCAATGTACTGTGTAAAACGATGGCAAGAAATTAAAAATCAGAAAGAGGTATGCATTGAATATAACAATCTGATTGCTAGAGAAGTGAAACGTGAAGATGATTCAGGTTTCACTAAAAAATTGAAAAATATATTGCAAGTAAAATAATCGAAGGAGAGGAACAAAATGGGTATTGATGATTTTAGAAAAGTTGTAAATATAAAGGTTTTTGGTGTCGGTGGCGGAGGCTGCAATGCGGTTAATCGTATGGTTGATGAAGGAATTCAAGGAGTTGAATTTTTTGTGGCAAATACCGATCTTCAGGTGTTGCAAACTTCACCAGTAAAAAATCAGATTATTTTAGGGATGTCTGTTACAAAAGGGCAAGGTGCTGGAGCAGACCCTGAAGTAGGGCGAAAAGCAGCTATGGAAACGGAAAGTGAAATTCGTGAAGCTATTAAAGGTAGTGATATGGTATTTATAACCGCAGGTTTAGGTGGTGGTACTGGAACAGGTGCTGCACCATTATTTGCGAAGATTGCAAAAGAGGAAGGCGCATTGACGGTCGGTATTGTAACAAAACCTTTTAGTTTTGAAGGTAATACAAGAATGCGCCAGGCAGAACAAGGACTTGCTGATTTACAAGAATATACGGATTCATTAATTATTGTTTCAAATAATAATTTGTTGGAAGTTATTGGAAGAAAGCCTTTGGTTGAAGCATTTGAAGCTGCCGATAATGTATTGCGCCAAGGGGTACAAACAATCACTGATTTAATTGCTGCTCCTGCTTTAATCAATTTGGATTTTGCAGATGTCAAAACAATTATGTCGGATGAAGGAAAAGCCTTAATTGGTGTTGGAATGGCAGAGGGTGAAGATAAAGCAAGAGTTGCAGCAGAAAAAGCCATTCAATCACCATTGCTAGAAGCACAGATTACCGGTGCAAGTAAAGCAATCATCAATATTACTGGTGGTGAAACTGTAAGCCTATATGATGCGGATGATGCTACACAATATATCAAGGAAGCAGCAGGTGGAGATATTGATACGATTTTTGGTGTCGCTATTAATCCTGAACTTGGTGATAAAATTATTGTTACTGTAATTGCTACTGGTTTTGGTTGTGAAGAAAAAGAAGAAGCAAAACCAAAGGAAATGAAGTTTGTAAACAATAAAACAAACGAGGAAAAAAGAGAAGTTGTTTTCAATGCTTCTTCCTCTGTTGAGGTGGAAGATGTGGATGATTTAGAAATTAAACCAATCTTTTTTAAAAAACGTTCTTAATTGATTTCTCAAAGGATAATGTTGTATTAAAATGTGATACAGTTTATCCTTTTTTTTGTTTTTTCTGTATGGTATTATATATGAGGTTTAAAAGGAGATTGTATATGAATGAAAATAAGACATTAATTGTTGATGTGAATGAAAGACCAAAAACTTCACAGTGGTTTTTCTTAAGTTTCCAGCATGTTTTTGCAATGTTTGGAGCTACGATTCTTGTACCAATTTTAACTGGATTTCCAGTTTCTGTCGCGTTGTTTGCCTCTGGTTTAGGTACTGTTATCTATACGGTATGTACTAAAGGAAAAGTACCAGTTTACTTGGGATCGTCATTTGCTTATATTACGGCTGTCATTTTAGCGGTTGAGGCAATGGGAGGCGATATTTCCGCTTCTCAAACGGGCTTAATGTTAGTGGGTTTGATTTATGTTATTGTTGCTATAGTGATTAAATTTGTGGGGAAAGACTGGATTGATAAATTACTTCCACCAATTGTTATTGGTCCAATGATTGCGGTCATTGGTTTAGGACTTGCGGGAAGTGCAATTAGCAATGCTGGATTTGTTGAAGGTGGTAGTGCAGCACCAATGATTGTCGCATTTATTACATTTTTGGTTGCTGCTTTAATTTCTACTCACGCAAAAGGTTTTTTGAAAATCGTTCCTTTTTTGGTGGCAATCATTTGTGGATATATATTATCCATCGCTTTTAATCTAGTGGATTTTAGTGTTATCTCTAATGCTTCTTGGTTTGCTGTTCCAGAATTTGCATTTCCGTTTGAAATTCCAGGATTCCGCAGTTATCGTTTCTATTTTGGGCCGGAAACGCTGGCAATTTTACCAGTAGCTATTGTTACGATTTCAGAACATATTGGGGATCACACAGTATTAGGAACGATTTGTGGGAAAAATTTTCTAAAAGATCCTGGATTGGATAGAACTTTAATTGGTGATGGCGTTGCAACTGCAGTTTCAGCTTTCTTAGGGGGGCCTGCAAACACTACTTATGGAGAAAATACGGGTGTTATTGGTCTTACAAAAATTGGATCAGTTTATGTAACTTGTGGGGCTGCAGCAATTGCGATATTGTTATCGTTTTGTGGTAAAGTAGCTGCTGTTATTAGTTCGATTCCTACCTGTGTACTTGGCGGAATGAGTATTCTGTTGTATGGCGTAATAGCAAGCAATGGGTTACGAATTCTAGTAGATAACAAAGTTGACTTCTCCAAACAGAGAAATTTAATTATCGCAAGTGGGATGTTAGTGATTGGACTTGGTGGTGCTGTTTTCCCATTAGGAGGAAGTGCGACTCTTTCTGGTACTGCGCTAGCAGCCATTGTAGGTGTGGTTTTAAATTTGATTTTACCAAATGAAAAGTAATAAAATTGAAATGAGGAAAGGGTACTAAACCTTTCCTTGTTTTTTTAATAGAGGAATATTTATCATTTTAACGACGTTACTATAAAAAAATCAGCGAACAAAAAAAATCCTATTGTTTTTTATTTTATTTTAATGTATAATAGTCACAGTTGCCCGAGTGGTGAAACTGGTAGACGCAGTGGACTCAAAATCCACCGGTAGCGATACCGTGCCGGTTCGAGTCCGGCCTCGGGCACCATTTTTTTAAAAAGTTAATCGTAATAATGCAGCAGAAGACGTTTGAGATATAAGGCTTCTCTTTTTTTTGCTTTTTTGATAACAAAAAGCTATAATATATTTCAGCTAATACACTATTATCCTGTAATCAAAAAGTATGAAATAATGGAAGCGTTGTTGCTTTTTTTATTGTTGTTGTAATAAAATTATTTTATTAATTACTTTATAGTTAAAAAAATTTATTTATTTTGGAATAACCAAAATGGAAAGTAAGAGATTGTCTTAAACAATTTGTTGATCAATAATATGAATTGTATTAAAAAATGGAAGATTAATATATTGGAATGGGTAAAATTTACTATAGTGATAGTTAAAATACAATAAGAAGAAGCGGGGGTAATGGATATTATTTGTATTATATCTGATAGGATTCTTATAATATAAAAACTAGCAATAATCTATTGTATTTTTTTAAGGAAATATCGTTATAAAGGAAAAGCTATATTATTTTATTGTTTGGAAAAAAAAGTTATAAAACAGGAATAATTGGTATTGTTTTTTTTATAAAAGAGTGATAGAATTTCTAAGCACAACAGAAATGTTGTAAAATTACCAAATGTAAAAATAAAACTGAAAAAAAACGAAAAAAAGCGATTGACAGGAAGAGAAAGATTTGGTAATATAAATAGGCACTCGGGAAAAAGAGGGCTCGATCTTTGAA
>JBGUVL010000060.1:0-11408 GCA_045134375.1 Breznakia sp.
GTCTTATCAAATTCAAAGATTTTTGGATTTGTCCCCCAAACTGTCCCCTAAATTTCGGGCAGTGTCCCCCAAATTATTTGGTTACCCATAAATTTTTGTATATTTATTGATCAAATAATCAATGTAATAATCAGGATTAAAAGATTCCTTTGTAGCAGAAATTAAAATTTCTTGTGCACTCTTGCTCGCTCCGTAATGATGAATATTTTCTTTTAACCATTCACGGATTTGTTGAAAATCATGAAGCAATGCTTCTTCCACATTGATCTGTTCTTCCATTGCGTGATAGAATTGCGCTGCGAAAGCACTTCCTAACGCATAGGTAGGGAAGTAACCAAAGCTTGCTCCACCCCAATGAACATCTTGTAGTATTCCCTCTCTGTCGCTAGCAGGGCGAATCCCTAAATATTCTTCGTATTTATCTGCCCAAATTTTTGGTAGTTCATCAAAATCGACACCTTCATGGAAAATCATTTTTTCAATTTCGTAGCGAATCAAAATGTGAAGTGGATAGGTCAATTCGTCGGCTTCGGTACGAATCAAAGATGGTTGTGCCACATGGATCATTTCCATAAAGGATTCATAGGATAAAGATGTTAGCGAAGGAAATTGTTTCTGTAGTTCTGGATAATTGACTTTCCAAAACGCAGGGTGTCGGCCGATATGGTTTTCCATAAAGCGAGATTGTGATTCATGCATTGCCATTCCAATACGATCTGCTAGCGTAGAACCTTCAAAAGATTCTTCGATTTGTAGACCAAAAAGAGCATGCCCATATTCATGAATAAATGAAAAAATGGAAGATAGTAAATTGTTTTCATAGTAATGGGTAGTAATTCTTGCATCATGAGAAGAGAAGGACTCGGTAAATGGGTGTTCACTTTCACCAAGATAACATTCTTTCAAATTTACTTGCATATATTTCTGCAACTCTTTTAAAAAGGCAGCTTGGTTTTCTTTTTTATAATGTTCGTTGAAAATAGAAGCATCGATTTTCTTCCCTTCTTGCGTAATTTTTTTGATAAAAGGAACTAATTTATCTTTGATTTTTTGGAAGAAAGCATCGTAGGTTTCTTCGTTCATTCCTTCTTCAAATCGATCCAACAATAGGTTGTATGGCGTCATCGTTTTTCGTTTTGGGGAATATTCCAGCATTTGTTTCTGCATGGTGATAACCTTTTTCAGATGTGGTTTGAAGATTTCATAATCATTTTTTTCTTTCGCTTCGTACCAGGCAGTTTCACTGTCACTAACGGCTTTATGATAGGCGATATAAAAATCTTTAGGTACTTCTTTTTCTTCGTTCAAATCATTTAATAGCAGGGTTAACTCGCGTTTTAATAAAGGATCTTTTGTCGTTTCGTATAAGTCATTTAGCTTTGCTAGATTTTGAGGATCGGTTGCATAGGAAAATCGCTCTCCAGAAAGAATCGACATTGCCTGATTTGCATAAGCTGCTCCATTTTTGGGAGCGATGGTAGCTTGGTCATAATACATCGTATTTAATGCCAATTGATAAGCAGCAATACGTTGCTTATATTCTTCATAAAAGGTTTGTAATTCTTTTTCCATAATATACCTTCTTTCTTTTTTATTTATTATATGTCATTTTACATACAGAAACAAAGAGATATGCTATAATTGGAAATTAATGACATTATAAAAGGAGAATAATGAAATGAAACGTAGATGTGCAGAAGAAGCGTTTAAGATGATTCCTCAACAAGGAGTGATTGGATTAGGAGGAGGAAGTACCATTGGTTTCCTTATTGATATTTTGGCAAAGTCCAATCATGATGTAAAAATTGTAACCCCTTCTTTTCAAAGTGAACAGCATTGTTTAAATAAAGGGCTTCAAGTGGTTCCTTTGCATAGTGTAGATCATGTGGATATCGCTTTTGATGGTTGTGATGAAGTGGATCGTCAATTACATGCTTTGAAAAGTGGTGGTGGAATTCATACGAAAGAGAAGATCATTGGTTCTATGGCAGATGACTATGTTTTGCTTGTAGATGAGAGTAAGGTATTTGATACTTTAGCATTTTCTCATCCGGTTGTTCTAGAAATCGTAAAAGAAAGCTATGCTTATGTTGTGAAGCAAGTGGATGCCTTAGGAGGGCAGTGTCATATTCGAAGTGCATCCAATAAAGATGGTGGCATTATCTCAGATCAGGGATTGCTGTTGCTTGATGTGACGTTTCAACAAGTCGATGATATCGAAATGCTTCATGATGCTTTGCGTCGCATTGTTGGGGTATTGGAGATTTCATTGTTTGTCAATGTAGCAACCAAAGCATTGATTGTGAAGGAAAACGGATTTGAATGGATCGATAGATAAAAAATCAGAACGTTATGTTCTGATTTTTAATAATAGATTTGTTGTTTGATCTTGGCTTCTTGTGATTCCCCTTGTAGTTTTTTTATAATTGCGAAAGCAAAATCAATACTGGCAGCTGCACTTCTGGCAGTAATTAGATTACCATCCTCTACCACATATTGATCGATATAGGTACCACCAAAATCTTCATTCATACTCGTAAAACAAGTATAGTTGCGTCCTTTTAAATAGCCCATTTTACCAAGAATGGTAGGTGCAGCACAAATAGCAAAAATCGGGCGATTTTTTTCCATAAAGAAAGTGATGATTTCTTTTACCATAGGGTTGGTTTCCAGTTCAGCATAATGAGGTCCTCCTGGAATGAATAATGCATCGTATTCTTTTTTGTCAATGTTGCTTAACGGCGTTAATTCAGATATGGTAATATCGTGTTTTCCACTAGCCGTTGTTCCATGGAGTCCTGCCATTGTGACATTTAATCCACTCCGTTTTAATAATGCGATGGTTCCTAATGCTTCGATTTCTTCATAGCCATTGCTGAAGATTGCTAGTATTTTCATTTTACATCCCTCCATTTTTTATATTATATCATTTTTTGTTTCCAATCATTGGAAAAATAAGTATAATGATTACAAACTATAAATAGGGGGATTTATGATAAAGAAATATGTTTATGATTTGCGTCAAGAGTTTCAAGGATATAGTGCGCAGAAATTAGTTAAAGATTTGTTAGCGGGGCTTACGGTTGCCGCTGTTGCTCTTCCACTAGCGTTGGCTTTTGGTGTTAGTAGTGGTGCGGATGCCGCAGCAGGATTGATTACTGCAATTATTGCAGGATTGGTGATTGGAACCCTTTCGGGTGCTTCCTATCAGATTTCTGGACCAACCGGGGCGATGAGCGCGATTTTGATTTCTCTTTCTGCATCCTATGGATTGCAAGGAGTTTTTATTGCTTCTTTTCTTTCTGGTGTCATGTTAGTCATCGCATCTCTATTTAAATTTGGAAAAATTGTTTCTTTTATTCCATCTAGTGTTATTACAGGATTTACTAGTGGGATTGCGATTATCATTGCGACAGGTCAGATTGATAACTTTTTTGGAACCATTTCCATAGGAAGTTCAACCATTGAAAAATTAATGTCTTATTTTACGCTTGGTTTTCCAATTCAATGGTTCAGTGTATTCTTTGGTGCCCTTGTCATGTTGATCATGATTTTATGGCCAAAGAAGTGGGGGAATGTGTTTCCTTCTTCCTTAGCAGGAATCATTGTCGCATTAATCGTAAATTTGATATTACCTTTTGAAGTAAAAGAAGTAGGAGCAATTCCTTCTACTTTATTTCCTGAAGTACGATTAAATTTGGGTGAAATTAATTTAGAATCGCTTCGTTCTTTGATGTTTCCCGCGCTTTCAATCGCTGCTTTAGGAATGATTGAATCTTTACTTTGTGGAGCGAGCGCATCGAAAATGAAAAATGAGAAGCTGGATGCGGATCGTGAATTAATGGCACAAGGTATTGGAAATATGATGATTCCTTTCTTTGGTGGTGTTCCAGCAACAGCAGCTATCGCAAGAACCAGTGTTGCGATCAAAGCCGGGGGACAGACGCGTTTGGTTAGTGTTTTCCATTCTTTGGTATTATTAGTGACGATGTTTCTATTAGGTCCATTGATGTCAAGAATTCCTATGGCGGCATTGGCTGGGGTTTTGATCATGACGGCGTGGCGTATGAATGAATGGAAAGAAATCAAAAATATATTCAAACATCGAATTAAAAGCAGTATTGCGCAATTTACGATTACGATGGTTGCAACGGTTGTCTTTGACTTAACCATTGCTATTGTCATAGGTATCTTTGTTTCTATGATTTTATTTGTATTAAACAATGCGGATCTTAGTATTGAATCAAGTGGTGTCGAATTTGATCGAATCGATGAGCAATTAGTACACCATCATGAAGATACAAGAATCATCTATCTTAGTGGTCCTATTTTCTTTGGAACGCAGGAACAAATTACCAATGAAGTACAATCGTATTTGAAAGATTATAAAGCAATTGTCTTTTCTATGCGTGGGGTTCCTTCCATTGATGATTCTGGAGTACACGAATTAATGGATATGATTGTATTGTGTCGCAGCAATGGCGTTCGCGTTATTTTCTGTGGAATGCAAAAACATGTCATTGAAGCGTTGTATCGTCATGAATTTTTAGAAGTTTTAGGGGAAGAAAATATGTGTTGGGATGTTGTTCAAGCACTTCGTATTTTGGATGAGCAATATCGTTAATAAAAAATGCTTTGGTCAGTTATTGACACAAAGCATTTTTTTCATATCGCATTTGGTATTGTAACTCCTGATTTGTACTATCTTGTTGTTTCTTAATTACCATAAAGCCATTTTTCTCTAACAGTGTTCTAACTTTGTTGTTTTTTGCATAAATCGTTATTTCTAAATAGGAATAACGATTTTTTACATAGTGAAGCAAGGCTTTTCCGATTCCTTCATTTTGGGAATAATAGCTTACCGCAAACGCAATAATAGATGCATTTTTTATAGCGATAAAACCGAGGATTTGATCTTCTTCATAAAGGTAGATTTCACTATTAAAAAACGATGATTTCATTGGGGTAAGGATAGAAGCATCAAGAAAGAAATGGGAAGATGTAAATTCATTTTCCCATAACTTCCATAGTATTTCAAGATCCTTTTCCTTCTTCTTTCTTATCATTCTTTTAATTTGTTAACACTCATAATTCCTTCGCTTTCTACATATTGTATAGTGAGCGTATCTCCATTTTTTAAGAAAGCAAGGGTATCTTCATATTTTGTAGAGAAATCCATTTTATATCGGTTCCCTTTTTCATCCGTGAAATAGTAACGGGTATTACCATCAATGTAGATTTTCTCTAAATTGCTTACCGTAATCGTGGCAGTTGTTAAATCCTCTTTATCAACTTTTCCGCCACCTTGTAGTTCTAACATTTTCTTCTTCAATGTTGTTAATCCTTCATCCACGGTTACGGTAGCTACTTTTTGATAGTCGGTAGCATCTACCATGGCATACATCTTGATAACACTTTTTGAAGAACTAGAGGATGGTGCTCTTAAACTCATTAAATAAGTTGGTTGATTATTGACATTGACAAGTACAGGGAAGGTCGATTCATAACCATAGTTTTTTACTTCGTCTTGCGCTGATTTCATCGCACTAGTTTCATCGGCTCCAGGAGAATTGATGCGTTTCGCTTCGTGAGTTCTCATGTTAACTAAAATAAATCCTAGATTACTAGAATCTTTATTTACGCTGGTAATTCCTGTATACAACCAAATATCGCCGTCTTTTTCAATATAGTTATAGCCATTACTTGGTGCAATTACTCCTTTTTGACCAATGATGGAATTAATGAATCCACTTTGTAAAGCACCATAGTTTTCAATTTCTTCGCTAATCAATGTTTCTGGATAAATGCGATCTGCCCATTTTGGGATGTCTTTTACGTTATATTTGGTACTTTCTCCTGTGATAGGATCAACAAAAATAGCACCAGTGACAGAACGTTTTGCTCCAACCCCTTTGTAGGTATAGGTAGTACAAACATACCATGGATGCCCTTCTTCATCTAATTCAAACGAAGGTGATCCAAAAATTTCGGTCGGATAATGGAAACGTAAATGACGATCCAATCGTTTATTAAAATAGGCAGAAGGGACATAATGCAAATTGTCTAAACCAATGTCACTTAAACGGACTAGAGAAGCTTTTCCGTTAGTAGAATCTACGGTAATATAAGCTGGGATTCCATCTTCTCGATTGGCCCACCATTTAATAAATCCTGCATATTCCAAAGGAGTAACACGATAAACACTGTTCTTGTAGGATATTTGAGTATATTCATCTGAGACATTAAACTGGCTTACTAAGTCACTCATTTGTCCCATGACACGATCTCCTAACGCTTCGGTCGTATCACGATCAACGATTGGTGTTTTGGTAAAATCAACTTCTTTGATCGTTGTAAACTCACTGTTTTCAACATTGATTCGTGACGCATATTCCTTAGCGTGCAGAAGTTCTGAATTAATGATTCCCATAAAGATAGGGAATACGATACAGAAGGTAACAGCGATGATAGCGTACTTACGAATTGGTTTTAACTGAGGTTGATAGTAACTCTTGGTTGGAATGGATGTATAAATAATAATTGGAACAGCAGCAAGAATGACCATTAGAGTAAAAAAGGTCCAAAATTGTGGCGCATGCCAATTCAGTGGAGGGAGTGCGATATAGTAAAAAACGGCTGCAAAGGTAAGATAAGCAATTAAGAATGCGATTCCTATTTTTTGTTTTAATTTCATAACTTTTTCCTCACTTTTGACTATTATATCAAATTACCTACTGTTTGTCTTTGCAAAAACATGTTATAATGGGAACACGCATATCATGTGTCCATGGCGCAACTGGATAGCGCATTCGACTCCGACTCGAAAGGTTGCAGGTTCAAGTCCTGTTGGGCGCACCATAAGTAAAAAAGCCTTATTTTAAAGGCTTTTTTTGTTATTTGTGAGATACGGTTTTTGATTTTTTAAATGCGGGGTAAATCCAATGAAAAAAAAGCGAATCTAATATCGTTACAAATGCGCAACCGGTAGGATCGAGTAAAGGTATTATAATGGATGCGTTAGCGTATTCTATCCGAAATGATGACACTAAAAAAGGGAATGCCTTAAAAAATCTTGCAAACGAAGGAGATTACGATAATAAAATAAGACGTATCATAATCCATCCTAACAGTAATCATTATGCTATGTCGACGTTTGCTCATAAACTTATCCATGATATTGAACGATCAAAGGGGTCTTTCAAGATGATGTGACAATCTATCTGCAGGAGAAGTAAGGAAACGAAGATTTTGTAAAAAGATTACTAAAATAGGATGCTTCTTTCGCGAGCAGAAGTGATGAAGGAGTAAAAAAGTAGTATTTAACAAAAAAACAAGCCAGGATAAAATCTGCTTGTATGAAAGCATTTAAGGGAAACAATCAGCGAATCAAGTTGCTACAATAGAAAAAGAGAAAGCATGGAATGTACCTTGTTTATGGGTTGTTAATGAAATCGTTTGCATAACATGCTAGACATCGTTTTCTTTTGTTAGAAACAAAAAGAAACTAATGTGTCTTTGGATTGGCAGGAATAAAAAGATAAGATATAATATAGTATACATTTGAGGTTGGTGAAACAGAAAATGAAAAAAGTGGATCTAAAAGTAGTGAATGGGAAATACAGTATTTCATTCAATGAAGATAAAAAACAACGAAAACAAGAACCATTGATTTTAGGAATGAATGGACAAAATGAAATTCGCATTATGGTAAATAAAGAAGAGGATGAAAGTACGGAAGAGCTAGTGAATCATATTCGTTCTGCTTTTGCGAAATATATCAATGAAATGAAGAATCAGACATTTGAAAGAAAAACCTTTATTGACATTACGATGCATAAGGAAAGCGATGCAGCAAAAGAAGAATTGGTCGATGTCGCAATCGAATCGGATCAATTAATATTATCGAAAGGAAAACGGACAGAAGTAATTCCTTTTAAAAATATCGAACAATTGTATGCAAAACGAGTCAGTGATTTTCGCAATTCCTATCATCGTGATAAAGAAATGTTATATGCACTTCAATATGAGATTTGGATTATGGTTCAAACCGCAAAGGATTGCTATGCCTTCTCATCATCTTCGATAGAAAAGTTTTTTTTGGCATTATCACAAGCGTATTTTATGAATCAGATCAAAAGGAAGGAAATTGTAAATGAATGATAAGACAGTGGTATTGAATGCGGGATTGGTCAATTATGATGGAAATGTCGATTATTCAACGATTGCTTCTCAAGTTAACATTTATGATACTACCAAAGAGGAAGAAATTCTAGAACGAGTTGATGGCTATGATATTGTAGTGACAAAAGAAATGAAAGTTTCAAAGGAAATTATTCAACAGTTTCCCGAAAGTGTAAAATTGATCGTTGAAGCAGGAACCGGCTATAATAATTTAGATTTGGAGGCATTGAAAGAAAAAGGAATTATGTTATGCAATGTTCCAGAATATAGCACGCAAAGAGTGGCACATACGGTGATTATGTTGCTGCTGAATTTAGCGAGTACGATGCAGAAGCAAATTAAAATGAAAGTGGAAGGAAATTATGATAACTTTCAGAAACATTTAATGGTAAATCATGTGGAAGTGAATGGGAAAACATTAGGGATTATCGGTTATGGGCATATTGGAAAAGAAGTCGTAAAGGTGGCACAAGCGCTAGGAATGAAGATTCTTGTTTCTACTAGGACCAAACGCGAGGATGAAAAAGGAATCCATTTTGTTGATCGGGAAACTTTATTGCGAAACAGTGATTTTATTTCGTTACATTGCCCTTTGAATGATAACACTCGATATATGATTAATGAAAAAGCGCTGGAAATTATGAAAGAAAGTGCCTTTATCATTAATACAGCACGGGGAGCACTGATTGATGAAAAAGCATTAATTCTCGCATTAAAGGAGAAAAAAATTGCAGGAGCAGGATTGGATGTTGTGGAAGAAGAGCCTTTGCAAAAGGATAATCCTCTTTGTGAATTAGAGAATGTTATTTTAACACCACATATGGGTTGGCGAGGAGTCGAAACAAGACAGCGCTTGGTACAAATGGTAAAAGAAGACATTCGTGCTTATAAAGAGGGGAAAATAATCCATCGTATTGTTTAATATTCGGGAAAGCACAATTTAGAATTATGCAATAAAAAGGAGAAAAAGTATGAACAGAAAGATTGTATGGAAAGATAAAAAGCGTATTTTAGGTATGCCGATTTCATTTACGAGCTATTCGATGAGTGAAGATCGTATATTTATGGAAACCGGTGTTATGACACGAAAAGAAGAACAAATTTTGTTGTATCGTATCCGCGATATTTCCACAAGTATTTCTTTATTTCAGCGGTTATTGAGAGTAGGTAATGTGACATTGGCATCTTCTGATAAAACAACGCCGCAGCTATGTTTAGTGAATATTGCGCATCCCAAAGAGGTGGCACAGAAGATTCATGAATCGGTGGAAGAAATGAAACGGAAGCGTGGTATGCGAGTAGGGGAGATGTTGGAATCTTCCTTTATCGATAGCGATAATTTTGATTTTAATGATTAATACGAAAAAAAAGCAATTTATGGGGTTCGCTTCATTATAAATTGCTTTTTTTTGTTTTGGTGCGGATGTTCATAAGGGATTTGATAAAAATGATGGAACGTACAATCATGTTCGCTGAAAATGCACATTTTTTAATTATCCTCTTTTGCGCTACAATGCACTTGCAAAGGAGGATTTTGCATTATGAAAGTTAAAGATGTTAAGCACAAAGTAACCCTTGATGATTTTGAACGCAGAATGCTTATCAACTGCGTAAACCAAGCAAGGACATTATAGTTTACCTTCTTGAAAAAGTATAGATAATATAGTATAACATTAATGACCATTAACTTTATTGTTCAAGAAGGAGGGAATCGATTGCGCACAGTAAACGAAGAAGCCCGTAAGGCAAAAACAATCGGAATCATGGAAAAGTGCTATGACTGCTATGCGGAGAATGGTTTTGCCTCTGTGGGCGTAATAGCTATTGCGGATGCCTGCGGTTGTAGTGTTGCGAACGTGTATCAGTATTTTGATAATCTCGACGACCTTATCGTTAAATCTACCGAATACTGTATGAGTAAGGTAGAGGATGATTTTATGAAGAAGGCCCCCTCCGATGTAGAGGACTTGTGGCGGTTTATGGACGAGATACCCTATTGGACGGCAAAAAAGCACGGCAAGAAATATAGGCTTATGTATCAGATATACACCCACCCCAAATACAGGCAGTACGGTAAGAAATTCTTTGCGGGTGTCGATGAACGATATAGCGAATACGCAAAGAGCCTGGAGCCAAAGCTTGGGATTCCCTATGAGAAGCTGACACCGCTGATTTTCATTCTGATCAGAGCCTGTGTACATTACGCGCTCTTTGAAGATGAGTTCTATATGAAATCGCAAATCGAAACAATCAAAGAAACCCTTGAACTCTTTATCATGAAATACAATCCAAAAGCAATTCCAAAGGAGGAATAACAATGAAAAAACGAATTTTGAGCATAGCGCTTATCCTTTGTACGCTACTTTCTTTTGTGCCGCAGGTGGTCTTTGCTAACAGCAACGAAGACGCTCTGCCTGCCTATGTCATCGTTACTTTTGATTCAAACGGCCACGGCACTGCTCCCGATAAAATCGAAATGCAGCCTGGCAGCACAATCCCCGCCCCAATAAGCCCCACAGCGGAGGGATATACCTTTGGCGGTTGGTATACCGATAACGCATGCATTGAAAGCACCAGGTTCGACTTTTCCGCACCTATCACGCAGAACATAACCCTTTACGCCAAGTGGACGGAATACTGCAAAGATGAAAACAAAGACCACATGTGTGATGCATGTGACAAGGAGCTTTCCCAGCATACGGGTGGCGAAGCAACTTGCACAAACAAGGCTGTATGCGAATACTGCGGTGAAGAGTACGGCGAGCTTGACAGTGAAAATCATGCAGGCGGCACGGAAATCCGAGGCTAAGCAATTGCAACCTATCTGTCAGATGGGTACACAGGCGATATCTACTGCGTTGGCTGCAAAAAAATGATTTCCGCAGGAAAAGTTATCCCTAAGTTAACGCATGAAGACCCTACTAAAGGTGTGAACTATTTTGGTACTTGCAGTAAAGGCAGTCATAATTATGAAAAAAAACATGAGATGGCAACAGAATTCACAATGGGCGGCACAAAGTATGTATGTAGGCAATGCGGTGATACGTATTGGGATGACCATACAAAGAAAGATACCTCTGAAGAAATAATTATGCCGAGCGGAAAAAAATTCGAATTCTACATTACTCCGAACTTGAACGCTCCGATAAATAAAGATAATGTAAAGAACAACCCGATCCTGCAGGCATTCTTACAAGATCCGTCAGGCACCTTAAAAAGAATGGAAG
>JBGUVL010000061.1:0-6532 GCA_045134375.1 Breznakia sp.
GGTGTCAGCGGGACATTATTATTAGGTTTTTGTGGAGCTAAAATTTCGACGAATATAACAAGAGATATTCGTAATGATATCTTTCAAAAAGTACAAAGCTTTTCCCATACAGAATTCAATCATTTTACGATTTCCTCTTTAATTACAAGAACGAACAATGATGCCTTTCAGATTCAGTTGTTTGTGAATGTGATTCTTCGGACAGGTTTGATGACTCCCGTTATGATTGTTGTTTCGTATGTGATGATCATTAGCGCCTCCTTACAATTGAGTTATGTTGTTATAGCGACGATTCCTTTTATCATTGGTGGTGTGATTTATGTTGCAAAGAAGAGTGAACCAATCAGTGAAAAACAACAGTCTTCTTTAGATCGGATGAATCGTATTTCAAAAGAAAATTTGACTGGGGTTAGAGTCATACGTTCTTTTACAAATGATGATTATGAACAAAGTCGTTTCAATGAAACCAATGATGTTTATACCAATCAATCCAAACATCTATTTAAAATGATGAATATGACCGGACCCATCTTTTTTCTATTAATGAATATTGCGGCGGTATTGATTTATTGGATATCCGCAAACATGATTGATGCACAAACGATTCAGATAGGGAAGATTGTTGCTTTTATGGATTATTTATTTCATGCGATGTTTTCTGTTATGTTGTTTTGTTTAGTTTTTGTACAATATCCACGTGCTAATGTCAGTGCGAAACGAATTCAAGCAGTTTTCGATTGTGATCCTCTGATTCACAACGAAGGAAAAGTGATGGGGAATGATCGCATTGAATCGCTTTGTTTTGATCATGTGAGTTTTGTTTATCCAGATGGAGAGGAAGCTGTTTTAAAGGATGTTTCTTTTCAAGTAAAGAAAGGAGAAACCATTGCTTTTATTGGTAGTACAGGGTCAGGGAAATCGACTTTGATTAATCTGATTCCACGTTTTTATGATTGTAGTGAAGGTTGTATTCGAATCAATGGTATTGCGATTAAAGATTATGATATTGATGCTTTACGATCAAAAATTGGATTTATACCGCAGAAGGCGGTCTTATTTAATTCGACCATTGCGGAAAACATTCGTTATGGAAAGCAGGATGCTAGCAATGAAGAAGTGATACATGCGGCGAAAGTAGCACAGGCTTATGATTTCATAATGGAGAAAGAAAATGGCTTTGATGAAATGATAAGTGAAGGTGCTACCAATGTATCTGGAGGACAAAGGCAACGCTTGTCGATTGCAAGGGCATTAGTGAGGAAACCATCCTTGTATATTTTTGATGATAGTTTTAGTGCGCTTGATTTTAAAACCGATGCGAAACTTCGTCGGGAATTAAAAAAAGAGACAAAAGATGCGATTGTCATGATCGTGGCGCAACGTATTTCATCCATCATGGATGCCAATCAAATCATCGTATTAAATGAAGGTCATGTGGTGGGAATGGGAACGCATAAAGAATTGTTGCAACAATGCCAAATTTATCGTGAGATTGCACTTTCTCAATTGAGTGAGGAGGAATTGTTTCATGCCTAAGAAAACAGAGAAAACCTCGGTATGGAAGACAATGGTTCCTTTTATAAAGCCATATCGATGGGGAATTATTGGTACCATTCTTATGGTATTAACGACCAATATCGTCCTAGCATTAATGCCAAGTGTGGAAGGAAACATTACGTCTCAGTTGATGCAGGATGCTTCAATGATACAAAAAGGAATCGAAACGCATGTTCATTTTGAAATTATTCTTAATTATATATGCCTATTGCTTGCACTTTATTTTGTAAAAACGATTTCCCAGATATTATTAGCAATTTGGTTAACGGATTCGATTCAAGGAAGTATGCACGATTTGCGAAATGCCTTACAAAGGAAAATAAGAAGATTGCCTATTTCTTATTTTGACACGCAAAAATATGGGGATATCCTTAGTAAAATCACCAATGATGTGGATACGGTATCAACGGCTTTACAACAATCATTTACCCAAATTTTGAGTGGCATCTTCAGCATTTGTTTTGCTTTGTTTATGATGTTTCGTATCCATGCGATCATGGGATTGATTGCGATGATGATTATTCCATTAAGTTTACTTATTACTTATATTATTGTGCATTTCTCACAGACACAATTTCGGGCTCAGCAGGATGCGATTGGTGTTTTAAATGGATCAATTACGGAAATGTATAGTGGCTATAATGAAATTATGTTGTATGGGATGCAAAAGGAATGTATTGAGAAATTCTCAGATTATAATGAAAATTTGCGAAAGAGTGCGTTTCGAGCACAATTTATCTCTTCCTCAATTTCGCCATTAACTGGATTGGTAACGTATTTAACCCTGGGTATTGTTGGAACCTTAGGAACGATTTATGTATTAAATGGAGTCATTTTAGTAGGACAACTACAAGCGTTTATTCGTTATGTATGGCAGATCAATGATCCGGTGTCGCAAGTATCACAACTTTCTTCGCAGCTTCAATCAGCTTACGCTGCAGCTTCTCGAATCATAGAGGTTTTAAATGAGGAAGAAGAAGTCAAAGAGAGTGATCATCATTATGATATTGCAGCCATGAAAGGAAATGTTACTTTTGATCATGTTCGTTTTTCTTATGATGACGAAACAAAATTGATCGAAAATTTAAGTTTAGAAGTTAAAAGTGGAGAAATGGTTGCCATCGTAGGTCCAACCGGTGCTGGGAAAACAACATTAATTAATTTGTTAATGCGATTTTATGATGTCAAAGGTGGTTCAATTCGTATTGATGGCATTGATATTCGCGATATGAAACGAGAAGAATTACGTTCTATGTTTGGTATGGTATTACAGGATACTTGGCTGTTTAGTGGTAGTATCTTAGATAATTTGCGCTATGGAAAACTGGACGCTTGTAAAGAGGAAGTAATAGAGGCAGCGAAAATGGCAAAAGTACACCATTTTATTCGTACGCTTCCGGATGGTTACCAGATGCAAATTAATGAGGAAGGAAGTAATATATCGCAAGGGGAAAAACAGTTATTGACCATTGCTAGAGCAATTCTTAAAAATCCAAAAATATTGATTTTGGATGAAGCAACCTCATCCGTTGATACACGCCTTGAGAAAATGTTACAAGAAGCGATGCATGTTTTGATGGAAGGAAGAACTTCATTTGTGATTGCACATCGTTTATCAACGATAAAAAATGCGGATAAAATTATGGTCATTCAACATGGTGATATTGTGGAAATGGGAACGCATGAGACGCTATTAGCTAAAAACGGTCCGTATGCTTCCCTCTATCGCTCACAGTTTCATAATAATGAAGATTAAGTGTGTGATGAAATACACTTTTTCTTTTTTTTGTGATAGTATTGAAAAAAATAAGGAGATGAAATAAATGTTTCCAAAAATGAGAAGAAGTCGACAACAAATTAGTAAAGAATCTTGCATAGCGATATTATTACAACAATCAACAGGGGTACTAGCTCTTTATGGAGAAAATGGCTATCCTTATGCACTACCTCTTAATTTTGTTTATGATAATGATAACCTATATTTTCATTGCGCTAAGGAAGGATACAAGCTAGAAGCAATGCAACATTGTGAAAATGCTTCTTTTTGTGTGATAGATGAAGATCAAGTCATTCCAGCAAAGCTGACGACTGCCTATCGTAGTGTCATTGTATTTGGTAAACTTAGCAAGGTGGAAAACGCAACCGAAAAAGAGGGGGCGATGGCAAAGTTATGCAAGAAATATGATCCCCAAGAAGAAGCAAATTTTGATCAAGAGATGAAGAAATATGCTTCCTCTTTATGCGTAATCAAATTAAAGATAGAACATTACAGTGGTAAGAAAGGATTATGTTTTCTGGAAAGGAAAGAAGAATAATGCTAAGGAGAAGATGCTATGTATTATGTTATGAGTGATTTGCATGGTTGTTATAAAGAATATAAAAAAATGTTGGAAATGATTCATTTTAGTGAGAATGATATTCTTTTTGTCCTTGGTGATATCTGCGATCGTGGAAATGATGGTATTTCTATTTTATTCGATATGATGAGACATGATAATATATATCCCATTTTAGGAAATCATGATTATTTAGCTGCCATCCTATTGCGAAAGGGATGGGAAATTGATCAAACAAAGGATGTTGATAAAATTAATGAAGAATTGATTTTACAATTTCGTGCTTGGATGATCGATGGAGGAAAACCTACCATTGAAGCTTTTCAAAATTTATCGGATGAACAAAAAGAAATGGTGTTAGAGTATTTTGAAGAATTTTCATTGTATGAAGAGATAGTAGTAAATGATTGCTCTTTTATCATGGTACATGCTGGGTTTTCTCATTATGAGAAGGGAAAAAAATTGGATGATTATTCTTTGAACGATCTTATCTTTGAGGGGAATGACTTAAATCAAATTTACTATGAGGATCATATTGTTATTGTAGGACATACCCCTACAGTGATGATTGACAAAAATTATGCTGGTAAAATTTATCATCAAAACAATGGTTATTGGATTGATTGTGGGTGTGTTTTTGGTTATTCTTTAGGCTGTCTTTGTTTGGATACCATGGAAACCTTTTATGTAAAAAAACAAAGCGAATCATAGGGGTTCGCTTTGTTTTTAAAGAAAGTAATGAGTTCCGTTCATAGATTCTCTTTTACGATAGAGGTGAAGAGTGTTGTTACAATCTGCAATACCCAAAAGGACATCATCTAATACAACTTCTTTTTCTTTTAATCGTTGTTGTAGCCATGTTTCATTTTTACCAATCGTTTTTAATTCTTGTTTCATGATTTTTCCATCAATAATGACATTGGCAAACAATTGTTCTTGTTGTACTTTTTTTCTCATATCATTTCTAGTGATCGGGTTTTCTTCACTTTTTAACATAAAGGATACATTTCCGGTCGTTTCCATTATTGCATATTCAATTTTCGAAATATCAAAGTAACCAGCGCTACGACATTGGGTCAATAAGTCATTGAGATCAAAATGGACTTTTTTTAGATTTTTTTCAATGATTTTTCCATGAAAGATAAGAATTTGTGGAACACCGGTCAGGACTTTTCTTGCGATAATGCTTTTGTTCGTAATCCAGGCAAAAAAAAGTGAAATTATAATGTATAGAATCATTGCAATGGCACAAAGATACCATTTTACTTGATCATCAATCGCCATCACAGCGGCGATGCTTCCTAAAGTAATACCTACAATATAATCATAATAGGTCAATTGACTGATTTGTTTTGGTCCAATAATTTTGGCTAGTATTTGTAGTAGGATGATCGAAAGAATGGTTCTGATCATAGTTTGCAGCAGCATAATCTACCTCCTGATTATACTGTGTCTATTTTTATGCATTTTATACTTAAATAAGTTATAAAAATACATGGACACCGATTTAAGAAAAGATTATAATTGAATGGAAACTTGAAAATAAACTTCTGTTTATTGCATCGACGGTTTTATGATTAAGGGGGAGCGAGGATGAAATTAACATTGTCTCGAACACAGAGTGCTTGGTTTTTAATGACGGTTGGATCTTTTTTGTTTTGTTTGGGATTAAATTTGTTCATCACACCATTGCATCTATATAGTGGTGGCATTATCGGTGTCGCTCAGTTGATTCGAACCTTATTGTATTCCATGGGATTTCATTTTAATGGAGAAATCAGTGGATATATCAATATGTTGATGAATATTCCTTTATTAATCATCGCCTATAAAAGTATTTCTAAGAATTTTTTCGTTTTGACCATTTCTTCGATTTTATTGCAGACACTTTTTTTCGCTGTGATTCCGGTACCGATGATTCCTCTTTTGGAAGAACAATTAGTCAATATTATTTTAGGTGGAATCATTACTGGATATGGTGTTGGATTGGTGTTACGGGGATCGGGATGCGCTGGAGGCATTGATATTTTAGGTGTTTATCTTACGAAAAAGTTGCAACATTTTAGTGTTGGGAAATTAAGCCTAATTTTTAATGCGATTTTATATATCATCTGTTTGCTGCTTTTTAATTTTGAAATCGCGGTTTATTCGGTCATTTATTTAGTGATTTTTTCTTTTGTTGTAGATCGTGTTCATTATCAAAATATAGCGGTTACCGCTATGATTTTTACTCGAAGTTTAGAAGCACAACAGTTTATTATGAATGATTTGCATCGCGGCATTACGTATTGGAAAGGATTGGGTGCGTATACAAAAGAAGATACCTATATCATGGTAACGGCAATTTCGAAATATGAGGTAAATGAGATTAGAAATAAGATCTTAGAAGCGGATCCTAAGGCATTTATTATTTTTACCGAAGGGAATAACATTAATGGAAATTTTGAGAAGCATCTTTGATGCTTTCTTTTTTTTGTCATGAAAAAAGACGATGAAATGGATGGTAATCAGTTATTTACAGTATTAGATTTCAATATTATAATAAAAAACAAAAGGAGACCAGCTATGAATCTGTCAAGTAAAAATGAATAGATTTGTACATTTTCTTTAAATTAAATTTTGGGTATACAAAAACTCAT
>JBGUVL010000062.1:0-2594 GCA_045134375.1 Breznakia sp.
TCTTTATTATGTGAGACGATAAAGAAATGTAATCCTGAAAGCAGAGAAGAAGCGTATGATTTGTTAAAGAAAAGTCTTCACTTTTTGAATGTTGATGAGAATCCATTCTGTGTTCTTGGTTTATTTATGGCGAAAATGAATTTGTTAAGTGGAATTCGTCCTCAAATTGATTGTTGTGTACGTTGCCAACATGCAACAAAAATTATTGCTCTTTCGATATATGATGGTGGTTTTGTATGTCCAGATTGTTTTGAAAAGCAGAAGGATCAAATATTATCGATTGAAAAACTCCGCTATTTTCGCTTGTTTCATAAGGCATCTATCATGGATTATGAAGTACTAAGTAAAATGAAACATTATGATTATAATGATGTTAAAACAATTTTAGATTTGTTTTTTGAGTATAGTGGTATCTATTTGCGTGGAATTTCTTTTTTAAAACAAATTATCACAATTGAGTCCGTAGAATGATTGTATTTTACGGGCTTTTATGATATAAATATACTGATACGATGTGTCTATAAAGAGGTGTAGTAAATGGAAAAAATGACAATGGAAAAAATGGTCGCTTATTGTAAGCAGTATGGCTTTATCTTCCAAGGAAGTGAAATCTATGGCGGCCTTGCGAAGACATGGGATTATGGTCCTCTAGGTTCTAAATTAAAAAATAATATTAAGGATGCTTGGAGGAAACGCTTCATCCAAGAACGAAAGAATAGTTATGAAGTGGATGCGGATATTTTGATGAATCCAAGAGTTTGGGAAGCCAGTGGGCATGTAGCTAGTTTTTCTGATCCACTAATTGATTGTAAGGAATGTAAAATGCGTCATCGTGCTGATAATTTGATCGAAGAATTTGATCCAAGTGTTCACGCCGATGGAATGACGACAGAGGAAATGGTGGCATATATTCGTGATCACAATATTCCTTGTCCGAAATGTGGTAAATCAAATTTCACTGATGTTCGTCAGTTTAATTTGATGTTTGAAACTTATCGTGGGGTAACTGCGGACTCTAAAAATGTTGTTTATTTACGTCCTGAAAACGCACAAGGGGAGTACGTTAATTTCTTAAATGTACAAAGAAGTATGCGTGCTAAATTACCATTTAGCATTGGACAGATTGGAAAGGCATTCCGTAATGAAATTACACCAGGTAATTTTACGTTCCGCACGATTGAATTCGAACAAATGGAATTTCAAACGTTCTGTAAAGAAGGACAAGATAATGATTTGTATGAATATTTCAAAAAATATGGTAAACAATTTTATATGGATTTAGGTTTAGCTGAAGAAAGACTTCGCTATCATGATCATGAAAAATTGGCTCATTATGCGAAAGCAGCTTGTGATATTGAATACGAATTCCCATTCGGTTGGGGAGAAATCAATGGTACTCATAACCGTACGAATTTTGATTTAACTCAACATCAGGAATATAGTGGTGTAAAACAAGAGTACTTAGATCCACAAACTCATGAAAAATTCATTCCTTACATTATTGAATCAACTTATGGCTTAGACCGTAGTGTTCTAGCAATACTGTTTGAATCCTATGAGGAAGAAGAATTAGAAAAAGAAACACGTTTGGTAATGAAATTTAAACCAGCATTAGCCCCATTTAAAGCTTGTATTTTACCACTGAGCAAACAGTTGAGTGATAAAGCAAATGAATTATATGATAGTTTAAGTAAATGTTTTAGCATCACTTATGATGAAACAGGAAGTATTGGTAAACGTTATCGCCGACAAGATGCGATTGGAACACCATTCTGTATTACATATGATTTTGACAGTGAAAAGGATGGTTGTGTAACGGTTCGTGATCGTGATACGATGACGCAAGAACGTATTGCGATGAAAGATTTAGAATCTTACATTGCTGCAAGAGTTAAATTTTAAATAAAGTAAAGAGAAGGTGAAGGTATTGGCACGAATTCCACAGGAAGTAATAGACAACATTCGAAATCATGTTGATATTGTTGATGTCATTTCTCATTATGTGCCATTGTCACGAAAAGGGAAAAGCTTCAAATGTGTATGTCCTTTTCATGATGATCATGATCCTTCTCTTTCTATTTCACAAGAGAAACAACTTTATCATTGCTTTGTCTGTCATGCAGGAGGAAACGTTTTTACCTTTGTACAGAAATACGAGAACATTTCTTATGTAGAAGCCATACTAAAAGTAGCTACTATGGCAGGTATCAAAATTGACTATGATATTTCTGGATTGGAAAAGAAAAAGGTTGATCCACATCTTCAATCTCTTCATCAGGTTCTTCAAGCCAGTGTCGATTATTGTTCTTATGAATTGCAAAGTATGGAAGCGAAACCAATTAAACAGTATTTATATCAACGTGGGTTAAGCGATGCAATCATTGAAAAGTTTGCAATCGGATATCATCCGTTAGAAAATAAGTTGTATCGTTTCTTACATGCCAAAAAATATTCCGATGAAGATATTGTTTCTGCTAATTTAGGTAGAATTACATCGCAAGGAATACAGGATGTTTTTAGTGGACGAATTATGATACCTATTCATGATGCGAATGGGAATCCTGTAGGTTTTACGGCTCGAAGAACGATAGAAG
>JBGUVL010000063.1:0-17768 GCA_045134375.1 Breznakia sp.
TTACCCATTTATTTACATGATCAGGAAGCCCTTTATGCTTTACTCCATATGGATCATTAATCCATTTTCAATTTTTTTGTTTAAGGACATATTCTATTTCAAATTCTTGTGAATGTTTCATAATAAAAACCTCCAAAGCTATCCTACAACTTTAGAGGTTCCCATCATTCATAATCTGTTTTTTTATTTTGTTTTACTCAATATTTTTTTGAAAAACACTTTCTAATTCAACTAATATAATTGATCTAAAATAGAAACTAAGGAATCAATCTCTTCTAGTGTTAATTTTTTAACTCCACAGGCATTTTTATGACCGCCTCCACGGAAATCATTAGCAACCTTATTAATCGCTATTGTTCTAGAACGAAGACTTCCATTATATAGCTTTGATTCATCATAGCTCTCATCTTCGGTGAACAAACACCAAATAGGAAATTCATTGACATTTGCTAATGCAAAAACCTTTTCTTTTGCTTGATTATACGTTAATCCAAATTGCTGATATTCTTCTGCGTTCATTATCGCATAAGCAACTTTTCCTTTTATCTGTACTTTATTACGAATTAAATTGATGTAATAAAATTCATCAGCACTCATTCCTGAAGTTGCTTCTTTCACAGCACTTACATCAACTCCACATTGCAAAAGAAAAGCAGCAGCAAGCAACGTTTGATCACTAGTGTTATTTGTTGTAAACCCAAGAGAATCAGCGATTAACCCATAGTAAAGATAGGTCGCGCATTCTTTAGTGACATAAAATTTGTGTTTCTGAAACAGAAAAGCTAAGATTTCACAGGTTGCTGCAGCATGCGTATCAACATAACTATCATCTGCATAATTTTCCACTAAAATATGATGATCAATTTTTACTAATTTTTTAGCTAATCGAAAACGTTGATCATCAATTCTTGCCGTGTCTGCGGTATCTAACACAAAAGCGATCGAAGAGGCAATGATCTCATCCTCTACATCATCAATTTCAGGAAATAATGAAAAGCAACTACCTACACTATTTCCTATTACATATATTTTTTTGTTTGGAAATGCGGATTGTAAAAAGCATTTCAAGCCAAATTGAGCACCTAAAGCATCCTGATCCGCTATTTGATGACGAAATATCACCACAGAATCAAAAGGCTCCACTACCGATAAAATGTTCATTATTGAAACCCTAATATACGATAACAATCACGAGCAATCATAACTTCTTCATTCGTTGGAATCAAATAAACTTTTGTTTTTGAATCGTTCTTACTTAATTCTGCTTCCTTGCCACGAAGACCATTGTTTTTTTCTGAATCAAATTCAATATTCATTGTTGGTGCCAAATGCGCTACAATCTTTTCACGCATTACACAGTCGTTTTCTCCAATTCCTGCAGTAAATACGATTGCATCACATCCACCCATTTGAACATAATAACTTCCTACGACCTGTACCACACGATTGATAAAAAGACGCTGTGCTAAATCTGCACGATAATTTCCTTCTGCCACTGCTTTTTCAACATCTCTACCATCGCTAGAAACACCAGATACTCCTAACAAACCAGATTTTTTATTTAAATAAGTATCCATTTCTGATGTTGTACAGTTTAATTTTTCCATCATGTAAGGAACAATGGCAGGATCAATATCACCACAACGAGTTCCCATCATAACTCCACCTAATGGCGTAAATCCCATCGATGTATTGTAACATTTTCCACCAACAACAGCCGAAATACTCGCTCCTCCTCCTAAGTGACAAGTAATGATTTTTGTATCTTCAATGTTCATTCCCATCAAATCTGCACAGCGTTCTGAAACATATTTGTGAGAGGTTCCATGTGCACCATATCTTCTAACTTTGTGATCCGTATACCATTCATAAGGTACAGCAAAAATATAATTATCATCTGGCATTGTTTGATGGAAGGCAGTATCATAAGTGAATGTATGTTCAATTTCTGGTAAAGCTGCTTTAAAAGCACGATAACCAACCAATGCACCAGGATTATGCAAAGGGGCTAATGCACACAATTCCTCAACTTTATTTTCTACACCTTCATCAACCTTTGTTGAACATGAAAAATACTCTCCCCCATGAACGATACGGTGTCCTGCTCCTTTGATTTCATCCAAAGATGCCACAATTTTGTGTTCTACTAACGCATTCAAAAGTAAATCTACTGCCGCTGAATGATCTTTTACTGGCAACGTTTTGCTTACCTTTTCTCCCTCTACTGCAATCGTAAAGATCGCATCATCAAATCCAATTCTTTCAACGATTCCATTCGTTAATACTTTTTCTTCTGGCATTTCATACAACTGAAATTTTAACGAAGAACTTCCTGCATTTACTGAAATAATTTTTGTCATAATTTCCTCCTTATTCTATTTCAATTAGCTTTTTAACGATTTCTCTAACCTTACCATTATCTAATTTAAGCAATTCATCATAACATTTGTTCCTTTTATGGAACTTATCTGTTAGATGTAATTTCTTTTCATAATTATCAAGTATTGTTTCAACCCTGCGAATGAGATCTGAAACAGCACTACGACTAATATCTTGATTTTCTGCAATTTCTGCTAAAGAGTAATCTTCTCGATAGTAAAGATTCATTACATCACGTTGTTTCTCTGTTAACAACGATTCGTACCAATCAAGATATTCATTGATTTTTTCATATTCCTTACTTTTCATCGATCAATCCTTCACAAAGACCATATAAATAAGAATGAATTTCAAATGGACGTAAATCGTCCACTTTTTCTCCTAATCCAATGTATTTTACACCAAGACCTAATAAGTCGCGAATTGCAATCACAATTCCACCTTTTGCAGTTCCATCCAACTTTGTCAAAATGATACCGTTGACATTCGTAGCTTGCAAAAACAATTCGGCTTGTGATATACCATTTTGACCGGTTGTCGCATCCAATACTAACCATACATAGGATGGTTCATTAGGAATTTCTTTTGCGATTACTTTATGCATTTTGCTTAATTCATTCATTAAGTTTACTTTATTTTGTAATCTACCTGCTGTATCACCAATCAATACATCAATATTATGCTCTTTTGCATAACGACAACCATCCACCAAAGCAGCGCTTGGATCGCCATTTTCTCTTCCCATTATACAAGGGATAGACAAACGATCTGCCCATCGCTTCAATTGATCAATAGCTCCCGCACGGAACGTATCGGCTGCTACAACGGCAACACTTTTTTGTTCTTCAATAAAATGTTTAGCTAGTTTCGCTGTTGTTGTCGTTTTCCCGCTTCCATTCACACCAACCATTAAAATAACGGTAGGTCCATTGTTATTGTATGTAAATGGAACTTCTTCCCCTTTTTTTTCATAAAGATCAGCCATAACTTCAATTAAACATTCATTGATTTCGATCATTGTTTTCAATTTTTCATTTTTCGCTTTTTTCTCTACATGATCCACAATCTTTTGTGCGGTTTTAATTCCAATATCCGCTTCCAAAAGAATAATCATAAGTTCTTCTAAAAACTCTTCATTAACACCATTAAAATTATTCGTTAAACGTTTAATTTTCTCAGCAAAAGAACTACGAGATTTGCTCAAGCCACTCAAATAAATATCTTTATCTTTTTCACTAGAAAAAGCATTTTTCAATTTTGAAAAAAATCCCATTAAGCATTCACCTCATCTTTCTCAATATAATTTATCGCATCTTGTAGATTTACTCGTAAAAATTGTGATACTCCATTTTTTTTCATGGTCACCCCATATAGTGCATCGCATTGTGCCATTGTACCTGGTCGATGTGTTACAATAATAAATTGCGAATCTCCTCGAAAACGTGATATATATTTTGCAAAACGTTCTACATTGGCTTGATCCAACGCTGCTTCTACTTCATCAAAAATACACAAAGGAACCGTTCTTGCCTTTAAAATGGCAAATAGTACACACATTGCAATCATTGATTTTTCACCACCAGAAAGCAGTTGCATTGATTTTATATCCTTTCCTGGTGGTTGCGCATCAATTTCAATACCGGAACCCAACACATCCTCTGGATTGCTAAGATAAAGCTTTGCTTTACCTCCACCAAACAAGGCTTTAAAAGTACCATCGAGCTCATCATTAATTTTATTAAACATCTCAGAAAACTGTGATTTCATTACTTCATCCATCTCATCAATCGCCGTTAAAATCGTATTTTTTGCTGCAATTAACTCATCTTTTTGTGATGTCAACAAATCATATCGTTCTTTTACTTCCTGATATTCCTGAGGAGCATCTAAATTCACATTACCAAGCCGAGCAATTTCTTCTCTCAATAACAATACATCTTTTCTCGCTTGATCCATATCCATATCGCGATCGTAAATTTCTTGGGCATATTCAAACGTCATTTCATAAGTACTAGATAAACGATGCAATGCATTGTCAAGATTTGTTTCTGCTTTTGCTAAACGGATATCTTGTTCTTTTTCAATTGTTAAAATAGCATTTAATTCACGGCGCGAAGCACGAATAGTGGCTTCTCTTTTTTCTACTTCCATTCCTAATCGATAACGTTTCTCTCTTTTTCCTGATAACTCATTTGATATATCATCTCGTTTCGAATACATAGAAGAAAGTTTTACCACTAAATCGTCTGTTTCTATCCCTTCTTCTTGCTCTATTTGATTAGGATTTAATTCTTCATATTGATCTTTCAATTTCTCATATTTTGCTTTTTTTGCCTCCATCACTGGTTGCAATTTTGCAAGAGATAACTGTGTTTGCATCATTTTTTCTTCATTTGCTTGACGAATTCCATCTTTTTCATACAATATTTCATTCATCTTTTTTGAACGTATCAACTGCTCTTGTAACGTCTTTTCCACTTGTTTTAGTTCCTGTTCGATGGTCATTGGAGAATAAGCGTCTTTGACTTTTCCTCCACTCATACTTCCACCTTTATGAACGACATCACCATCTAAAGTAATAATTTTATAACGGAATTTCAAACGTTTTGCTAATTCGTTTGCATTTTTTAAATCATCACATATAAGTACATTACCAAGCAATGAAGTGGCAACAATTGTAAATTCCTCATCACAATCTACAAAATCACAAGCACAACCTAAAAATCCATCACTATTCTCACAAATAATGAAATCTTCTTCCTGAACAAAATGCTCCTTTAATACCGGGATTGGTAAAAAAGTTGCCCTTCCACCTTGATTTTTTTTCAAAT
The DNA here is from genome assembly GCA_045134375.1 of Breznakia sp. Taxonomy (GTDB): domain Bacteria; phylum Bacillota_I; class Bacilli_A; order Erysipelotrichales; family Erysipelotrichaceae; genus JBGUVL01. The sequence goes on from JBGUVL010000063.1 coordinate 5,211, forward strand.
AGGAAATGGCATGACGAGCACTTTCACTGTCTTCACTTACAATATGATATAACGCTGCACCTAAAGCATTAGAAATAGCTATCTCATAGTTTTCGTGTGGCTTCAATAGTTGTGAGACAACTCCCTTGATTCCATAAAGTGATGACTTAGCTTGCATAATTGATTTTACCCCTTGTTGATGATTAAATGGTTGTTTCATTAAATTTTTAAGGACTTCTTTACGGTTTTCCAATTTATTTAGATAAGAATAAAGTTTATTGGTAGACCCTTGTAATTCATTGACTTCATTATTTAAAACTTCCATCTTTTCTTTCATTAACTCAAAATCAGCAGTCATATCACGATAACGTTTCTCACGATCCAGATACTCGTATTCAGCTTCTTTTACCATTTCCTTTAACTGCTTCATTTTTTCTGCATTAGAGGCATATTCCAAAGCATATTTACGTTTTTCATCGAGTTCTACTTTACGAGCTTCTAACGATGATATTTCATTGACAACGTTCATAAATTCATTTTGCAATTTATGCGTTTGCTGATCCAAAATGGACATTTCCTTGCGGGATGTTTCATTTTTTTGATCTTCCACTTGAATACTTGCCTGAGCGATTGTCTTTTGAGAATCAATGTCAAATGATTGATTTTTAATTTCTTCCATTGTATTTTGTAATTTTTTAATCTCATCCACAATAACACTGATTTCAATTGTTTCAAGTTGTTCTTTTTTTACTTTGTAAAGTTCTGCTTTTTTTGCTTGTTTTGCTAATGGATTCAAACGATGTTCTAATTCTTCAATAATATCTTCTACACGCAATAAATTTTCCTGCGTACGATTCAATTTATTTAAGGATTCATTTTTACGCTTCTTATATTTGGCAACTCCCGCTGCCTCTTCAAACAATGGACGGCGCTCTTCTGGTTTAGAATCAGCAAAACTTGAAATATTACCTTGTGAAATTACGGATAGTGAATCTCTTCCTAATCCACTATCCATGATCATATTAGTAATATCTTTCAAACGACACGGCGTTTTATTGATATAATATTCCCCTTCTCCTGTATTACGATGTAATTTTCTAGTGATTGATACTTCTTCAAAATCAATATTTAAATTTTTTCTGCTATTATCAAATATTAATGTAACTTCAGCGAAATTTACTGCACTACGATATTGAGAACCTGCAAAAATCACATCATTCATACTTCCCCCTCTAAGTGATTTAGCGCTTTGCTCTCCTAATACCCAACGTATCGCATCATTGATATTACTTTTTCCACAGCCATTTGGACCGACAATTCCAGTTACTTCTTTATCAAAATTGATAATGGTTTTATCAGCAAACGACTTAAATCCCTGTAATTCTATGCGCTTTAAAAACATAATCTCCTCCTGACGCATAAATGCTTCTATAATTATAGCATAAATTTTTGAATAGATTGATTATATTTGACCTTTTTATAAGAATAGATTAGAATAGAAATAATTATCGTAAGAGGTGGGAAAATGAAAAATAATCGTTTCAAAAAAATTATGTCCGGTGTTTTTCGTCTTAGTTTTAAAGAAGAAGTATTCAATTGTGTCAGTCATGGTATCATGGCTTTACTCATGTTGTTTCTAATTCCCACATGTGCTGTTTATTCCTATGCAAAATACGATATCATTCGCTCTGTTGGTGTCAGTATTTTTACCATCTGCTTATTCTTAATGTTCCTTGGATCTACTTTGTATCATTCCATGTATTATAGTAGTCCACAAAAAGCAGTCTTTCGTATTTTAGATCACATTTTTATCTATTTTGCCATTGCCGGCAGCTACACTCCAATCGCATTGAGTTTAATCGGTGGTTGGGAAGGAACCTTGATTTTAATCATACAATGGACCATGGTCCTAGTTGGAATATTGTATAAATCACTAGCAACCAACTCTCTACCAAAACTATCTTTAACAATTTATCTAGTAATGGGGTGGACAGCAGTATTATTCATACCTTTATTATTAAGAAATGCTAATATTCCGTTTTTAACATTCATCATCATTGGTGGTATTCTATATTCCATTGGAGCTGTATTCTATGCGAAAAAAAACATGAAATATTCGCATGTCATCTGGCATTTTTTCATTAGTATTGCCAGTATCACACATTTTATTGCGATTGTTTTCTTGATGTAATCAATCCTATTTTCACATACAATCAAGAATATCATGTCCGATCGAATACTAGGTAGATCTTATTGGAACAGGAAATCATGATTGGATTGAATGACAACCTTAACACCACCGTATTTACAATCTCGTATTCATTGATCCCAATTGGTACGAAATAGGTGTTCATTCATATTGGTCTAGTACTCATACTGGAGCTTTTTTTCAAAACTCATTAGCTATATAATCTATTGAAAAAAGCTTGCACATTAAATCTTATCAACTTCTATTTCGTTTCACTTGAAGTATATTAACTTATCATTAGTTTGCTTACTCGTGATACGTTATTCTATCGACAACAAAAAACCTTTCCTATCCACTAATCCCTTTCTCTTGATGCGTAATTTGTATTTTATTTTTTTGTGCAAATATACTATTGATAAAAACTAGATAATTCTTATCGATCATATTCTTTTTTTTATCTTCTTTTAATTTCACGACGCACCAACATATCGATGAATTTATATTATCAAAATTTATAATAGGACAGATATTAAAATAGGAATGTCCCTTACTTACGGAACACCCCTATTTTTCTTATTGTTTCAATTAATATACATACAATAGTAACATATCATTTATTAAATCATTAAAATAATCGTAAAATATCATTCCATGTAGCAAACAACATTAATCCAACCAAAATTACCATTCCTGCATACATAATTATCTCAAAAAATCTTTGATTAATCGGGCGCCCTACAATTCGCTCAATCAAAGCAATCAAAGCTCTTCCTCCATCTAAAATTGGAATTGGTATCGCATTAAATATCCCTACATTCAAAGAAAAAATAGCAAATAGCTGAATATAAGTAAGAATATTGGTATTAAAAGCTTTCTGTGTCACATTATAGATACCAATAGGACCCGATAATTGATCTAAATTTTTCCCTTGTAATAATTTCCCTAACGATTTAAAAATTAATGTCGAATTATCTATCGTTTTCATTGTTCCATATTGCACAGCTTCCCATTTCGAAATATCTTTAAGCGTACTTTCTGTTGATACTCCAAGCAGATAAGATTCACTTTTTTCATCAAAAATTGGTGTTGCACTAAGCTTGATTATTTTTCCATTACGATTGATTTCAAAGATGAAAGTTTGTGGATCTAAATTAATTTCTGTTCGAAGATCAGAGGAAGAATCAATCGTCACCTTTTTCCCATTTTCATAAGTTAAAGATAGGATTTCATCTCCTTCTTGAAAACCTGCTTTTTGTGCTGGACTTCCAAATTCGACGGAAGATATCGTTGTTGAAGAATTATCAACTCTAGTCCCTGTTACCATAAAAATTAACACAAATACAATCCATGCTAAAACGATATTCATTATGATACCAGCTAGCATAACAATAATTCTTTGCCACCATCGAATCCCATTAATTGTTCTTTCAAAAGGAACTTCGATCTCCTTTTTTGTGTCATCCTCTTCCCCTGCCATCGAAACAAAACCACCAATTGGTAACGCTCGAAGAGAATACTGGGTTTCTTTCCCTTGAAAATGATATATCAAAGGTCCCATCCCTATGGAAAACTCACCACAGAAAACACCAAACTTTTTAGCGGCTATTAAATGTCCAAATTCATGTACTGTTACGATAACACTTAGCATTACAACAAATGCCATGATACCGATAATAATATCCATTATGCCCCACCTTTCACTTTTGTATTGACAAATTCACGTGCCATTGCATCGGTCTTTTTTAAATCTTCAAGAGTTGGATTTTCAATAAAAGGAAGTGCCATATATGCCTCCTCAATTAATGTCTCAATCATTAAAAATGAAATTTTATTCTCTAAAAACAAAGCAATAGCTGCTTCATCTGCCCCATTGATAATTGCGCCACTATTTCCTCCTCTTCTTCCAGCTTGATAAGCTAGTTTCAAGAGTGGATAACGTTCATAACTAACATTTTGAAAATGTAGAGTTCCAATATTAGCCAAATCTAGAATTTCCTCACCATATAATGGAATTCGTTTTGGATATGACAAAGCATATTGAATAGGAAGGCGCATATCCGCTGTTCCTAATTGTGCCATAAACGAATGATCTACATAGCGCACCATCGAATGAATGATGCTCTCTTTATTCATCAAAACTTCAATATCATCAAAATCAACATCAAAGAGATAATGTGCTTCAATCACTTCAAATCCTTTATTCATCATCGTTGCGCTATCTATAGTAATACGAGCACCCATCGACCAATTAGGATGATTCAATGCCTGTTCAACACTAACATTTTTCAATTCTTCACGATTGTAATCACGGAAACTGCCGCCGCTTGCAGTAACAACAAGTTTTGCAATTTCATCATGAGAATTTCCTTGTAATGCTTGAAAAATGGCAGAATGTTCACTATCAATGGGATACATTGTCCCATGATACTTTGTCAAATAATCTTTTACTAGAGGTCCGCCAACAACCAAACTTTCTTTGTTTGCCAAAGCCAAAACTTTTCCCTCTTCAATGGTTTTTAATGAAGGTTCCAATCCAGCAAAACCGACTAATGCATTGATTACGATGTCCGCTTCTAACGAAATTAAAGAAAGTAATCCATTTGAACCATGAAAAAATTGAATTTTTGGATACAAAACCGATAGTTCTTCAGCATCGTTTTTTTCACATACACAAACATGTTTTACCTCAATCATAGATAATATTTCTTTTAGTTTTGCAATGTTATGGCCACAGGATAAGCCAACGATAGTAAATTCATCCGGATGATGAATGACAACATCAACGCTTTGCGTACCAATGCTTCCTGTTGCTCCTAGCAATATAATTTTTTTCATGTGCTCACTCCTAAATAAAAATCAACATAATAAAATAAAACAATACAAGATTATATACTAAAGAATCAACACGATCCATAAATCCCCCATGTCCTGGAAAAATATTTGAAAAATCTTTGATACCATAATTACGTTTAATTGCTGAAAATGCCAAATCACCAATCTGAGATACAATTGGCATCATGACAGACACCAATGTTAAAAAAACAATCGAATATCCTTTTATGAAAAAAAAGCAGAAAATCCCTGATAAAACTAATGAAAACACAATTCCCCCAATCGATCCTTCAATGGTTTTCTTAGGTGAGATACGTTCACAAAGTTTATGTTTTCCAAAGAAATATCCGGTAAAATAGGCACCAGTATCGCAACCATAAGTCGCAAGAAGGATGAGCCAAATAAAATTCGGTTGCTCCTTATAAATAGTTAAAAAAGCAGTGGCGAAAGTGAAAAACAACACAAAAATGGCACTTAAAATAAAGCAATCTTTACTTGATATTTGTTTAAAAAATATAGGGAATGCCATCATTACAATAATAGCAATTCCTAATAACGCAAAGCGAAATTTTGCATTCACAAAAAGTAATGCAAAACACATAAGCTGAATCAAAACATAAAATAATGGTGGCATTTTTTTATAATTTGGTAACAATTCCATCAATTCATAGCCACCCACTACCACAATCAAGCCTACTAATAGATTTAGCAGCCAACCACCAAATAAAAGTGGAGGAACGACACAGGCAATAATGATAAGTGCCGTAATAACACGTTGTACCATTATTTACCACCTCCAAAGCGACGATCACGATGTTCAAAATCTTCAATCACATCATGAAAACGTTCTACCGTAAATTCTGGCCACGAATAATCAACAAACACGAATTCTGTATAAGCAAGTTGCCACAACAAATAATTGGATAACCGTTTTTCACCACTCGTTCTAACCAATAAATCCACTTCGGGTAAATGAGATGTCATCATATATTCATTAAATTCATCTTCCGACAAGGACAAACCTTTCTTACCGTCCATGACATCTTTCGCATACTTCTCGGCTGCTAACACAATTTCTCTTCTAGACCCATAATTTATCGCAATCACTAATTCTAATCCTGTATTGTCATGTGTTTGCATTAGCGCATCTTGTATAACTTGTTGTGTTTCTAAAGGGAAACGTTCCAACTCGCCGATATAAGTGACTCTTATATTATTATCTTTAAGTTCCTTTATATAACGTGAAAAAAACATTTTAGGAAGTTTACACAAATAATCAACTTCATCTTCTGGTCGTTTCCAGTTTTCAGTAGAAAAAGCATATAATGTTAATGCTTTAATTCCCATTCGGTTTGCTTCGAGTGCAATAGTACGAATATTCTCTGCCCCTTGTTTATGTCCAAACGTCCTAGGCATCCCTTTTGCTTTCGCCCAGCGTCCATTTCCATCCATGATAATCGCAATGTGCTTAATCATACTCTACCTCCGCATTATTCCTAACCCTTTTTGGATAAACAATAAACCCACAAAAGTGGGTTTATTTTAAATCGCCATAATATCTTTTGTTTTATCAGCTACGATTTCATCAATCATTTTAACATACTTATCCGTCATTTTTTGGATTTTTTCTTGTGCTTCCTTTTTCTGATCTTCTGTCAATATCTTATTCTTCTTTACTAAATCATTTCCATCGCGTCGTGCATTACGAATGACTACCTTTCCTTCTTCCCCCATCTTATGAGCATCTTTCGATAACGACTTTCTCGTTTCTTCGGTTAAAGGTGGAATATTAATTCTTAAAACCGTTCCATCATTTTGCACAGGGAATCCTATATCACTTGCATTGATTGCCCCTTCCATGTCTTTCAACATTGATTTATCAAATGGTTTAATACATAATTGTCTTCCTTCCACCACTTGGATAGAAGCCATTTGATTGATTGGAGTCATACTTCCATAGTAATTGCATTGCACACGATCCAACATCGCTGGATTTGCACGTCCCGTACGAATTGTTACTAAATTTTTTTTCAGTGAAACAATTCCTTTTTCCATTTTTTCTTCGACTGTCATTAAGATTTCTTCCATTTTACTTACCATCCTTTGAAATAACTGTACCGTTCGCTGTTCCTTGAACTGCCTTTAAAATATTACCACGTTCATTCATATTGAATACAACTAAATCAATATCATTATCCATACACATACTAGTAGCAGTTGTATCCATTACTTGCAATCCTTCTTTAATCAAATCCATATAGGTCAATTGATCATATTTAGTTGCCATAGGATCCTTTTTAGGATCGGCACTATAAACTCCGTCAACCCCATTCTTAGCCATTAAAATAACATCAGCTTTGATTTCACTGGCACGTAATGCTGCCGTTGTATCAGTGGAGAAATATGGGCTACCTGTTCCTGCACCAAAAATTACGATTCTCCCTTTTTCTAAATGGCGGATTGCCTTTCTAACGATAAAAGGTTCCGCAATTTTCTGCATTTCTATCGCTGTCTGAACACGAGTTGGCACACCTTTTTGTTCCAATGCATTTTGTACTGCCAAAGCATTGATTACAGTTCCAAGCATTCCCATATAGTCTGCTTGAACACGATCAATTCCCATTTGCTCAACCATTTTCCCTCGAATGAAATTACCGCCACCAACAACAATTGCTAAGTCAATTCCCATTGCATGAATCTCTTTTAATTCATCCGCTAATCCAGAAAGAATTTTTGGATCAAAAGCGTTTCCTTCGCTCGACAGCGCTTCACCACTTAATTTCAACAACACTCTTTTATACATAATATTTCCTTTCTCTTTTAAAATAACGCATTAAAGTGAAATTTTCTTATTAAATTATACAATAAACAAGGGGTAATTACCACCGTTTTGTGATTGCTATATCGTTTTTTTCTAAGAATCGAAACATTTCAATTACTTAAAAAAATGCTGTCTAGCTACCATATTCAGCTAAACAGCATTAAGTATTAAATTACTAGACTATTTACCAGCCATCTGTGCAGCAACTTCTTCAGCGAAGTTTTCGGAACGTTTTTCTAATCCTTCTCCTACAACATAGCGAACAAATGATTGAACAGCACCATTTGCTTGTTTTACATACTGTCCAACTTTCATATCTGGATCTTTGAAATAGATCTGATCAACCAAACATACTTCTTGTAACTGTTTTGATAAACGTCCTTCAACAATACCATTTCTTACTTTTTCAGGTTTTGCACTTAAAGCAGCATCATTCATAACTTCAGCTAATAAAATTGACTTTTCGTGATCAATGTATTCCTGAGGCATATCGCTACGGCTAACAAACTGTGGAGCCATAGAAGCTACCTGCATAGCAACATCTTTTGCTACTTCAGCAGAAGCACCTTCCAATACAGTTAATGCAGAAATTTTTCCACCCATGTGCATATAAGCACCAAAAGTTTCACTGTCCTTCTTTTCTACTATTTCAATTCTTCTTAAAGTGATTTTTTCACCAATAGTAGCGGTAGCGTTAGCGATAACAGTTGCTAATGTTTCTCCGTTAACATCTAGTGCTAAAGCTGCTTCTACATCAGCAGGTTTATTGTTTAATAATGCTGTTTCAATAGTATCTAATAAAGATAAGAACTGCTCATTTTTAGCAACGAAATCAGTTTCAGAGTTAACTTCAAATACAACCGCAGTATTTCCTTCTACTTTTACTCTTGAAAGACCTTCTGCAGCAATACGATTTCCTTTTTTCGCTGCTTTGGCAATTCCTTTTTCACGTAACCAGTCAACAGCTTTCGCCATATCTCCGTCACATTCGGTTAATGCCTTCTTGCAATCCATCATTCCAGCACCAGTTTTTTCACGTAATTCTTTTACTTGACTTGCAGTGATCATGTGTTTTTTCTCCTTTTTCAGTTAACGTTTATTATTCAGCTTTTGCTTCTTCTTTTACTTCTGCCTTAGCTTCTTTTGCTTCACCAGCGTTTTCTTTCTTTGCATATGGCTTGAAGTTTCTACCTTTTCTGTTTTCAAAACGACGACGTTTTTCTTCCATTCTTGCACGTCTTCTCTTTTCATTTTCAGCAATTTGTTCTTCTACATTAACAATAACATCAGCCATTGTAACATCTGGTTCTTCTTCCACCATGTGAGCAGCCGATAATAAACCACCTTTAGCTTCAACAATCGCATCTGCCATTAAAGTAATAATCAATTTAACAGAACGTACTGCGTCATCATTAGATGCAATTGGGAAATCAACTTCTTCAGGGTCACAGTTTGTATCCACCATAGCAAATACAGGAATTCCTAATTTCTTAGCTTCTGCAACAGCGTTGTGTTCTTCTTTTGGGTCCACTACAAAAATCGCATTAGGCAATTTTTTCATTTCTTTAATACCACCTAAGAAGTTTTCCAAACGAGCTTTTTCTTTCTTGTACATTGCCTGTTCTTTCTTAGTATATACTTCGATTAATCCAGAAGATTCCATTTCTTCAATTTCAACTAATCGTTTAACACGTTTCTGAATCGTTCTGTAGTTCGTTAATAATCCACCTAACCAACGTTGGTTTACATAGAAAGAACCGGAACGTAATGCTTCTTCCTGAATGGTAGCCTGTGCCTGTTTTTTAGTACCAACAAATAAAACTTTACCACCATTTTCAGCGATTGTCTTTAATTCGTTGTAAGCAACTTCTAACTGTTCCATTGTTTTTTCCAAATTAATGATATAAACTCCGTTTCTGGAAGCGTAGATATTTGGTTTCATCTTTGGATTCCATCTACGAGTCTGATGTCCAAAATGAACACCATTTTCTAATAATTTTCTCATTGAAATTACTGACATACTATGTCCTCTCTTTCCGTTGTTCCTCCACCAGTTCCAAAACTGGCAACTCATCTTCGCTAGTAACTTTACTGCTAGAGCACGGGACAGTTCATCCCTGGTGTGTGTTGTCACGCATACGCGTGCTTATATATACTATCATCATCCTTTATTATTTTCAATATTAAAATTAAAAAAATCCTATTAATAAAGGACTTTTTAATCATGACGATTACCATATGGATGAGCTTTCTCATAAACCTCTTTAAGTCGTTGCCGCGAAACATGGGTATAGATTTGGGTTGTCGATAAAGAAGAATGACCAAGCAATTCCTGAACGACTCTTAAATCCGCTCCATGATCTAATAAATGCGTCGCAAAACTATGACGAAACATATGAGGATGCACCTGAATAGGAAGATTACTTTCCTCAACACTTTTGTTTAAAATATATTGAATCCCTCTACTTGTTAATGGTTTTCCCCTTTGACTAATAAATACATATGAATTCATCTGTAATGGTTCCAATTGAGGGCGGATAGATTTGAGATAATGGCGCAACAATTGATGTAACGCTGGATAAAAAGGAACCATTCGCTCCTTTTTTCCTTTTCCTGTAACCGTAATTATATCCTCATAGAAATCAATATCTTCTATCTTTAAAGTCACCACTTCACTGACACGTAATCCGCAAGCATACATTGTTTCAAACAATACGCGATTACGATAGCCCACTGTATCCTCTAAAGAAAAAGACTCCAATAATGCATTAACTTCATTCTCAAATAAAAATTCTGGAATTTTTCTTTTATTCTTTGGCGCTTTCACATATAAAAAAGGATTTGTTCCTATGGAAGTGTATTCATTCAAATAACGGTAAAAGGAACGTAAAGTAGAAAGTTTTCGTGCAATGGTAGTATTTTTCAAACCAGCACCGTAAATCTTTTTCTCCCTTAAAAAAACAATATAGTTATTGACTACGAAACGATCCACTTCTTCTAACGTATCAATATTCTCTTTATTGAGAAATTCAAAGAATTCATCAATATCACGACGATACGCATCCATCGTATTAGCAGAACCAGTATTACTTTGCAAGCAAAACGTTAGAAAACGTTCTTCATATTCGTTTTTTGTGATTTTCATTCAACAAACCTTTTCTTATAATCTTCCATATCAGCTAATGCTTGTTTTGCGTAAGCTTCTTTTCGTTCCTTTTTCTTAACTTTTTGTTCCAATTTCATAATTCCGAAATTCGCATTCATTGGCTGAAAATAAGCTGGATTTGTATGCGTAATATAATGTGCCATTGCACCGATTGCAGTTGTAGGCGGTAGTACGACACATTCCTTTCCATAAATTAAGTTTGCCATATTCAACCCCGCTAACAAACCACTTGCACAAGATTCAATATAACCTTCAACACCACACATTTGTCCAGCAAAAAACAGATTATCCCTAGTTTGCGATTGATAGGTTGGTTTTAAACATTTTGGGGCGCACAAATAGGAATTACGATGCATTACGCCATAACGCACAATTTCAACATTCTCTAGCCCTGGAATCATGCTCAAAATACGTTTCTGTTCCCCCCATTTTAAATGGGTTTGAAAACCAACGATATTATACAAACTCGCTGCTGCATCATCTTGTCGTAATTGTACAACAGCGTAAGGACGATTACCATCTGGCTGTTCTAACCCTACTGGCTTCATCGGTCCAAACAACAATGTTTTTTCACCACGTTTCGCCATTTCTTCAAACGGCATACAACCTTCAAAATATTTTTCCTCAAAATCTTTCACAGGAACCGTTTGAGCATGTATCAACGCATGATAAAAGGCATCGAATTGTTGCTTGTCCATGGGACAGTTAATGTAATCAGCATCCCCTTTATCATAGCGAGATTTATAATATGCTTTAGAAAAATCAATACTATCTTTAGTAATGATAGGAGCTGCCGCATCATAAAAATAAAAATAGTCTTCGTGAAATAGTTGCTGAATTGCTCCACTTAACGAATCGCTTGTTAATGGACCACTCGCAATAATGACATTACCATCGGGAATCTTAGTTACTTCTTCTTCTACCACTGTAATTAATGGATGATTTTTTAATGTTTTTGTGATGGTGGAAGAAAATCGTTCTCGATCCACCGCTAACGCACTTCCAGCAGGTACTTGCGTTTCATCTGCCACTTTCATGATTAAAGAATCAAACATTCTTAATTCTTCTTTCATTACGCCAACTGCATTATTTAAAGAATTCGAACGAAGAGAATTAGAACATACAAGTTCACAAAAATTTTCACTATGATGCGCTGGTGTCATTTTTTTCGGACGCATTTCCACCAATGTTACTGGTATATTCCGTTTCACTAATTGCCAAGCTGCTTCACATCCTGCTAATCCAGCTCCCACAATGATTACTTTTTCCATCAATCTTCTTCCTTCTCTTTCTTTACTTTCTCTTCTTTTTTTATATAGTGACATTTTGGATAACCACTACATCCAATAAAGTATTTTCCATAGCGGCTTTTTCTTTTTACAAGCTCTTTCCCACATTCTGGGCAAGTTTCACCAATCGATTCAGGCTTTTCTTTGTTGCTCTTGATATATTTGCATTCTGGATAATTTTCACAAGCATAAAATGCTCCAAACCGTCCTCGCTTCTTAACTAAATTACCGCCACAATTAGGACATTTTTCACTGATTGTTTCTTCCTCTTCTTGCTTTATAT
>JBGUVL010000064.1:0-2372 GCA_045134375.1 Breznakia sp.
AGCCGCAAGTGGCGCGTTGGTGAAGCGGCTTAACACACCGCCCTTTCACGGCGGCATTCACGGGTTCGAATCCCGTACGCGTCACCATATAACAAAGTAACCCTTGTTTTTTACAAGGGTTTTTTTGTCGTTATTTAACAAATGAGAATGCTTTTTATAATGTAATAAAGATATACTAAAAAACATCTTTCCCACCTATGATTGTAAAATATACAATATAAATTGACGAATAATACTATACATTATATAATATTGTCAGAAAGGAAGTAATGCTATGGAATTTCAGTTAGGAAGCGCATTGCTTGATGCCTGTGTACTTTCTTTGCTTCACCAAGAAGATACGTATGGTTATCGACTTACGCAGCAATTAAAACAAACATTAAATGTCTCTGAATCTACACTATATCCCGTATTACGAAGATTAACAAAAGAGGGCTATTTAGAAACTTACGATCGACAATACGAAGGAAGAAATCGAAGATATTATCGATTGACACAAAAAGGAAAAGAACAATACGAAGCGTATTATCAAGCATGGAAACTGTTTGAAAAGAATGTTAACACTATTATGGAAGGGGGTAAAATCCATGAATAAAAACGAGTATCTAGCGCAACTAGCTCATCTTTTAAGACCATTGCCAAAAGAAGAGTTTGAAGATGCGATGCATTATGTAGAAGAATATTTTGATGAAGCAGGAGTTGAAAATGAGCAACAAGTCATCCATGAATTAGGAACACCAGAAAAATATGCGAAACGCATTCTTGCAACCGCAACGATCAAAACAAATGAAGAACCACAAAAGGAGCAACAGAAAATTTCACCGACTAGCGGAATCAAAAGTATTTGGTATATTATTGCTGGCATTTTTGCTTTACCACTTGCATTTCCAATTGTCATCGTTGCATTTGTCTTTATCGTCGTATTACTTTCATTGCTATTTGCTTTTTTTGCGATAATAGTGTCTTTGATCATTGCATCAATCACATCTGCCATTCCATTATTGTTTTCTGCATTTTCTTTATTTTCTTACAGTATTATGGATGGTTTATGTGCTTTTGGAGCATCCCTTACATTGATTGGAATTAGCCTATTGGTAATCACATTAATTATCTTATTATTGACCCATTTTATACCTTGGCTGATTCGAGTATTAAGCAATCTATATAACCGTCTGAAAGGAGGAAATCAAAATGAAGCGTAAGACTCTTACTAAATTATTGATCGTGTCTCTGGTTTTCATTGTTGTTGGTGGCATGATTACCTTAGGAACACTCGCCAGCGGTGCAAAATTAAATCTGACAAACCTTAGAATCGGTCATTTTAACTTTTTGAAATGGGAAAACTGGACGGAACATGATGATAATGAATGGAATAGTGATCACCATGCCGACGAATTGTATTCGATTCCAACAACCTCTTCGACCCATACCTTACAACTTGATATCAATATTGGTGAAGTAACCATTCAACGAGGAAATCAATTCGCGATTCAAACCGAGAATATTCCTGAAAATGAAATCACCTATGAAGAAAAAGATGGCATATCCACTTTATCCATTCATAAAAATGACATTTTGATCAATTCAATTGATGATGATTATCAAATAACAATTCTTGTTCCTGACACCATTAAAGTGATTGACGCAAACTTGAACTGTGGTGATTTCGATATCGAAAATATTACCTTAACTTCTTTGCGTGTTACTTGCAACGCAGGAGATGTTGACATTGAAAATATTAAAGCAGAAACCATTGATTTGACTCTTGATTTAGGCGATTTAGATTTTAGTGGTGATTATTTTAATACAATGAATGTCATCAACCACTGTGGTGATGTTGATATCCAATTGGCGAGAGCAGAAGCCAAATACAATCACTCTTGTAAAGTCAATTTAGGATCACTTAGCATCAATAAACGAAGGCAAGAAGGAGCTAATATATCGTCACACAATAATGCAAGTCATGCATTACCTTTATCCATAACGGTCGATTTAGGCGATTTGGACATTCGCTTTGCCCATCACGAAAATGATTAAAAAGAAGTAAGATATCGTTTTGATAAAGTGATATTCTCTACCACTAAACTTTTCAAGGATTGTTATCCATAAGCCAAGGATAACAATCTTTTTTCTTTCTCCTCGTAAAATTTTTCTTCTAATTCACCTATTCTATGATGTTGCATTGCATTTTATTACTTCATAATAAATTTTATAAATATTTTTGTATTTTTTTATTGACACATAATAATGTCCATGGTATTATATATAAGCATTCGATGAGAGTATGGGCCTGTAGCTCAGGTGGTTAGAGCGCACCCCTGATAAGGGTGAGGTCGTTGGTTCAAGTCCATTCAGGCCCACCATTCATCGAA
>JBGUVL010000065.1:0-38337 GCA_045134375.1 Breznakia sp.
GTCTTATCAAATTCAAAGATTTTTGGATTTGTCCCCCAAACTGTCCCCTAAATTTCGGGCAGTGTCCCCCAAATTATTTGGTTACCCTTCTTTTTTAACGATTGGTTATGAACCATTCTTTTGAAACAACATCTTGCTTTCTCCCATCTCTTTTTATTGTGTAATCACACTCAGTTCTCGATAAGTATAAGCAATTACCCCAACAGTAACCAAAAAGGTCAAAAGATCCGCGGCTGGAAAAGAATAAAGAACACCATCTAACGCAAAAAACGGTGGTAATAATAAAGCAAAACCAACGCCTAATACAATTTCACGAAGTAACGATATCGTTGTAGAGGTCATTGCTTTTCCAATCGATTGAAGATAAATGAAAGTTCCCTTGTTTACGGTTGCGAAAGGGAGCAAACATAGATAAACTCGAAAACAACGAATCGCAAAATCAGTATAATATTGACTTTCATTCGCAGCACCAAAAATATTGATCAAAGCCTGTGGAAATACTTCTACAATGAGTAAAGCAATCAAACCTACCAAAGCCTCCACCAACAAAAGATTAGTAAATAGCTTTTTCGCACGATCCATTCTTTGTGCACCAATATTATAGCCGACCACAGGAATACAACCAGCTGCGGTTCCCACGGAAATCGAAATGACAATTTGGAAAAACTTCATTACGATGCCAATTACAGCCATTGGAATATGCGAGTATTGCGTTTGAGAAAAAATAGGATCCAACAAAGAATAATGGCTAACCATATTATTCACAGCGGCCATCGCAAATACTAAGGAAATCTGAGAAAGAAAACTCGTAATTCCCAATGGTAAATATTTTTTCATTAACTTTGGATGACAATGAAAGCTATCTTTGGTCAACTTCACCGATCGCATTTGTAATAGATATAAGAAAGAAAGGATCGCAGTAACAATCTGGCCTATTACAGTAGCAATTGCGGCTCCCATCATTCCCAAATGGAAAACATAAATAAAAAGGGAATCCAAAATAATATTGACAAGCGCTCCCACTAAAGTAGCAGCCATCGCGTATTTCGGACTACCATCCGAACGAATAATAGGATTGATTGCCTGACCAAACATATAAAAAGGAATACCAATCGTAATCCAGAAAAAATATTCCTTTGCAAATTCATACGTCAGCGAACTCACACGTCCTCCAAATAAAGACAAAATGGGTTCCATCAACAAAAGATAAAAAATCATAATGAAAATACTACTAATAACACAAAGAATCACAGCACTTCCAATACTATCGCTCGCTTTTTTAATCTCTTTTGCTCCTAAATGAATACTAACAAAAGAACAACAACCATCCCCAATCATGACCGCAATTGCCAAAGCGACAATCGTCAAGGGATAGACTACGGTATTAGCAGCATTCCCATACGCCCCAAGATAATCAGCATTCGCAATAAAAATTTGGTCTACGATGTTATAGAGCGCTGCTACCAATAGAGAAATCACACAGGGAAGTGCATATTTTCTCATTAAAACACTAATGTTTTCGCTTTCCAGAAAAGTATTTGACTTTTCATTCATTTGACTACCTCCTAATAACAAACAGATAAACTACTAAAAAAAAAGATACAAAAAGGCAAGATTTGTATCGTATCAGATAGCAAACATGCTCTTCTTGTATCGTGTCTATCAATATTTGTTTTTAAAAGTATAACATAAAATTCATTGAAATGACAAAGGAAAACACTTAAATTTAACGCTATTTCCTGCGATTGCTATCTATTTTATCGTTATTTTTCAGTGGAATACTACAATTGAAATTTTAAAAAAATATAAAAACGAATAAAAAATATAACTACAATATCCTATTTTAATGATTTCTAATCTGCTTCTGATACGCTCTAGGACTTAAACCAGTTTGTTCCTTAAATACACGACTTAAATGATAAGCACTTGAATATCCTAATCGGGATGCGATGTCATTTACGCGATATTGCTGCAACAAAAGTTTTTGTGCCCATTTGATCTTATATTGTTGGAAATATTGGGTTGGTGACATTTTTACTACTTTATGAAAAGATTTATATAGATAACTTGTTGATACCCCTAACTCTTTTGCGATTTTTTCCAATTTCACTGGTTCACAAAGATTGCGTTGAACATAGCGAATCGCATCATTTACTGCGTTCACATAAGGAGAATCTACTTTCGTAAACGAATATTGAGTTGGACTACGGCGATATTGCGCTCGAATAATCTCTACTAACACACGAATTAAGCCGGAAAGGATAATCGTCGTATAACCAATTTCCGCTGCTTTCACTTCCAACAAAAGACGGTCGAACATTTCGCGAAAATCACGAAATTCATTCGGATATAATAAATTACCATTTTTGATCAGCATATCGAGAAATGGATTTTGTAAATGATAAGGCTCAACTTCAAAATGTAAATAGTAATACGCATAATCTTCTGTTTCTACAAAGGTATTTAACGCATATGGCTCCAAAACTAAAATACTATTTTCTGGACAATCATATTGTTTGGTTCCAATCGTTGTTTGTATTTTCCCTTTCACAAAATAAAGAATGACAAAATCGTCGGAAGCATATCTCATTTTTTCGCCCTTATTGGAATCCCATAGACCAAAGGAGTTCACTTTAAAATGAAGCTGATTTAAAAAGCTACTTAATTGTTCATCACTAACGCTCTCATAACGTAATTTACTTCTACTATTCATATCTTCTCATCCTTTTTATCATTTTATCATAAAAATATTATCACCTCATGATAGATTCCATTCATAAAGAAAAAAATGGAAAATAGTTTCCATTTTTTCTCTTTTCTTATTTGGTAAAATCAGCACGTTCTGCACTTTCTTTATAATATTTGAAATCCGTAAAGATATCTTCTTTGTAAGGATTTTTCTTTTTCTTTAGTGAAGTTCTAATGATATAAACGAATGCGATGACATTAACAATCAAAGCCAAAGCACTGACGATTGTCATCATGGTAGGATCCGCATTGGCACTTCCTCCTGCTACGATACCATTTAAAGTTCCATCCGCATAAAGAGAAGGTAAGGTTGCCCAAGGGAAGAAACTAGTCCCATTGGATGTCGTTTCTTGGAATAATGGGAATACCTGTGCAAACATACACCAAATACATAATGTATTCGCACGATTTTGGATCCATCCACCTTTATTCCAAAGAAGAGCTGCAATCGTAGGCGCTAACAGTAAAGCAACACCACAGAACCAAGAATGGGTAGGCAAACAGTTATACGTATAGGCAAAATTCCAAATGTCATAAACGATAATATAAACCCAAATCATATCTGGCCATATCATATCTTTTCCATCTTTGGATGCATAGACCGACCACCAACCGGTCATACATGCGATATTGATTAATCCAGCAATTCCATTTAATACATTATGCCATCCACCATATAACCATACATCTTCACTGGATAACCACCAAGAATACCAGCCATTGATGGCACTTTCAAAATCACTCGCTACCGCAATTAAAATATTAATAGCGACAATAGCAAACGGGTAAGCTTTAAACCAATGGCATCGTCCAATTCCCCACTGATATTTGATCATCATGAAACCAATACATCCTGCCAAAGAAGCATATAATTTCGCATAATGGAACCAACCATTCATATAAACATAGGTTTGATTCTTCAACGCCCAATCCATTCCCATATGAGCGCAAACACCGATGACAATAAAATATAATGTCAGCAATGTTGGAACGATAAAAAACATGATCATTCCACCCATTTTGGTTCTTCTCGAAAATTCATTTAACAAGATTAACCCTAATAAAACGCCAAACATAGCAATCCATTGATAGATTGCATTGGCTCCTAATACATGAAACAGCATACTATCACCTCTTATTTCTATTCTGCTTCAATTTCTTTGATATTGCATTCATTGCCCTGCAATAAATACGTCTGATCACTGTGGCAAAAAGGACAAATTTTCCCATGTTTTACAGTCTCATAAGTGTTTTTACAATGTTCACAATACGTAATAGCAGGAATCCTTTCTATCTTTAATTCTGCTTCTTTCAATAACGGCTGTTTTTTTCGATAAAACAACCAACATTCATCAAAATAACTAGGAATAATTCCACTAACTTCACCAATTTCTAAAGTAACGGATCCAATCTTTGTCAATTGATTCTCTTCTGCTACCTCATTCAAAGTTTTCGTGATTTGAACGATGATTCCCAATTCATGCATTCTATTTCACCCTTGTCGTTGGTTTCTTTTTGAACATAATCTTCAAACCACGTTTGGCAGCATAAGGAAGAATGTGTTTCATCTTTTCTTCCGATACTACCATTTTACTATGTTTTGGTAAATCTCGATGTAGATGAATCGCATCAAATTCACACTTGGTTGTACAAATACCGCATCCGATACATTTGTTTGGATCCACGATCGAAGCTCCACAACCCAAACAGCGTGCCGTTTCCTTTTTGACTTGTTCTTCGCTCAGAGTTTTGTGTGCATCTTGGAACGAATGACGATAATCAATGCTTTCCTCCATTCCAGCTTCCTGACGGCAGCCATTATCATAGCTTTCAATTACAATGTTATTTTTATCCAATTCTTTGAAATCTCTACGATTTCTTCCAATCGTTAAAGAAGCATTCCAGTGCACATAGCGATGTAGTGATTCTGCTCCTTCTTTTCCTGCTGCAATCGCGTCAATCGCAAATCTAGGGCCACTGTAAACATCACCACCAACAAAGATATCACTTTCTTCGCTTTGATAAGTTAATGCATCCGCATTGATGCAGTTTCCTCTGCCAAAGGTTACTTTGCTTCCTTTTAACAGATCACCATAATCGTTGCATTGTCCAATACTGAAAATCACATATTCACAATCCATCTGCCAAACTTCATTTTCATCATACACAGGAGCAAAGCGGCCATTTTCATCAAATACACGGATGCATTTCTTAAAGATGATTCCTTTTACCTTACCATCTTCAACAACCACTTCTTTTGGTCCCCATCCACAGTGAATTTGAATATCCTCTTCTTTGGCTTCCATGATTTCTTCCTTGGAAGCTGGTAATTCTTTTTCTTGTTCTAATGCAAACATCGAAATGTTTTGTCCACCGATGCGGGAAGCAACACGAGCCGCATCAATCGCTACATTACCACCACCGACAACAACGACACGACCATTTAATTGGGATATCTTATTCTCATGAACCTCTTTTAAGAAGGAAACGGCTGTCATGGTATTTTCCGCATCTTCTCCTGGAATGTTTGGCATTCTTCCTTTTTGTGCTCCAATCGCAATATAAAATGCCTGATATCCTTGGGCTCTTAATTCATCAAGTGTAATATCTTTTCCTACTTCAACGTTACATTGAATGGTAACACCTAGTTCTTTCAATACTTCGATTTCCGCTTCAATGACATCCTTTTCTAGCTTATAGGAAGGAATGCCATACATCAACATACCACCTGGTTTTTCATTCTTTTCAAAAACGGTAGGATAATAGCCTTTGCAAGCCAAATAATAGGCACAACTTAAGCCGGCTGGTCCCGCCCCTATGATGGCAATTTTTTCTTTGAATGGACCCCGATTGCTAGGAATGATGACTTCTGGAATATAGCGAGTTTCTGCGTTTAGATCCTGTTGCGCAATAAATTTCTTAACCGCATCAATTGCGACAGCCTCATCGATCGTACCACGAGTACACGCCTCTTCACAACGTCGATTACAAATACGACCGCATACCGCAGGGAATGGATTATCTTTCTTGATCAACGCTAGGGCATCACGATATCTTCCTTGGGCTGCCATTTTTAAATAACCTTGGACAGCGATATGCGCTGGACAAGCAGTTTTACAAGGAGCAGTTCCACTATCATAACAATTAATTCGATTATTGTCGCGATAATCAGGATCCCACATTTCTTTGCCCCAACGATTGTCATCCGGTAATAAATGTTTTGGATATTTCATTGGTCCATTTTTTGTACAAAGTTTCTGTCCTAACTTGACAGCACCTGCCGGACAGAATTCGACACATTTTCCACAAGCAACGCAATCCTTGCTTTCCACTCTAGCAACATAAGCACTACGTGACATATTTGGTGTATTGAACAACTGCGAAGTACGCAGCGCATTACAAATATTGACATTACAATTACAGATGGCAATGATCTTATCTTCTCCATCCATATTGGTTATCTGGTGGACAAAACCATTATCTTCTGCCTTTTTTAGAATTCGCAGCACTTCTTCCTTATCCACATAATGACCACGATCCGTCTCCACTACAAAATCTGCCATATCGCCAACCGCAATACACCAATCCTCTGGATCATCCGCACAGCCTTCCTTTAATATACTTCGTCCATAACGACAGGAACAAGGACTTGCCGCATAACGTCCTTCGTATTTTTCCAACCAATGCGAAATATGTTCAATACTCTCTGAATGTGCATTGTTAGGAATGGCCTTTTCCACAGGAATGACATGCATTCCTATGCCAGCACCTCCTGGAGGAACCATAGGAGTAATTTTTTCCAACGGTAAGAATGTCATTCGTTCAAAGAAAGAAGCCATTTCTGGATGTTCTTCCAAATCCCGCATTCTCATATTTGAATATTCCGCACTTCCCATAACAAAAACAGGAAGTACATACAAACGTTCATGGGTATCCTTCGTATAAGCAAATTCTAGAACACCTGCATAGCCCATTTGAAACAACAAAGGTTCCAATTCCTTCTTATCATAACCACTCATCTGTGCCATCTGATCTAATGTATATGGCGTACGAAGCTTCATCTTTAACGCGATTTCAGCCATTTCATCCGTAATCATTGCCGCCAATCCATAATACTCTGGATCTTGTGCGGTTACCTTCACTCCTACACGATCGGTAATTTTTTGTCCTAATTTAATAATCGGTTCTCTTACTTTTTCTGGATGCGAGTCATAAGCCGACATCCCGCCAGCCCCTATGATTCTAGGTTGCCTTTTTTCTTCCATAGTTTCACCCTTCCTTTTATGGTTTTTTCCATGCGGAAACTTCATCCCTCAGCCATTGGTACCAAAGTTCCATTCCTTCTCCTGTTTTTGCACAGATTGGAATCACTTTTGCTTTCGGATTACGCATGTGAATATATTTTTTACATTGTTCAAGATCAAAATCAAAATACGCTAATACATCGATTTTATTAATTAACACAACATCACAGATAGAAAACATCAATGGATATTTCAATGGTTTATCATCGCCTTCAGGAACGCTCAAGATCATCGCGTTTTTGACTGCCCCAGTATCAAATTCAGCGGGACAAACAAGATTTCCAACATTTTCTAAAATCGCTAGATCCAACTCATTCACCCCTAGTTCTTCCATCCCTTGCCGTGTCATATCGGCATCTAAATGGCACATACCTCCGGTATGAAGCTGAATCGTTTTAACCCCTAACGCTGCAATGGTCTGTGCATCGACATCACTATCGATATCGGCTTCCATAACGCCAATCTTCATATCCTCTTTCAGCGCTTGGATCGTTTTTGTCAGTGTTGTTGTTTTCCCACTTCCCGGAGAAGACATCAAGTTCAACAGAAAAATCTGCTTTTCTTTTAATTCTTTTCGCAAGCCATCTGCTTCACGATCGTTACTTTCAAACACACGCTGTTTGATTTCATACACTTTATACATATTATGTCCCCCACTATTCTTTCTTTAAAAGCATTGCTTTCATTTTTCCTTCTGGATCGCAAAGAAATAATTGTACCAACCAGATAAGCAGTCCCAATACAACCGCTGATATTCCCAACATAGCATCATTCATCGCACTTTCACTTAATGCTTCAAAATAAATAGGTCCTACTTCTAAATAAGCAAAAACGGCATCGACCATCCACATGAAACTAGCCCCCCAGTACAAGTAGCACAAAGTAGAAAGTTTCATATTATCTTTTGGCAGGTTATGATACCACACTAGTGTAACTAGAATCGCTGCCAACAAAGCAATCAGTAATGTCATTTCGTTGTCTCACTTTCCATTGTTTTTTGATGCGAATGCACACGCGATTCCCAGGCGCAGGATACCATCACCATAACAACCCAAATACTAGTAATAAAAACGGACATTGCACTTCCTACTCTTACCATTTCATTCAACATCACTTGCGTATCCTCTGCCGTATACGCTGCCGTTAAAAATGGAAAATAAGGAACGATTTCCCCATGCCATAAATGTTCGAATGCAAGTAAGGCACATCCTCCCCATAATAAACCAGTGAGCCACTTGCGCTTCTGCACTATTTTCGCAAATTTGCTGGTATAACCAGAATCCGGATCATATCTCCCAGTCTTTTTATAATGATTTTCTACTACCTTGGAAAGCAAAGTTACTACCACCGCTTCTCCCCCTGGTACTATAAAACAAGCCATCTTTTTTTCCTCCTTTATTAATGCTTTTTTCCTTACTTTAATTGTACCTTTTTCACCTAAGTAAGCGCAAACATCTTTCCCTATTTTTTCCAAAACAACATTGAAAAAAATTCAAAAAATGACTAAAATAAAGTTATGGTTCTGGTTCAACCACTAACAGGTGATAGTATGGAATTCAAACGGATTATTTCCCCTACATTAAAAGAATTATTCATTGAAGAAATTGAAACTCAAATTTTATCTGGTGCTTTATCCATTGGTGAAAAACTACCTCCAGAAAGAGAAATTGCCCAAAAAATGCAAATTTCCCGTTCGGTGGTCAATGATGGTATTGTTGAAATGGCAAAAAAGGGTTTTTTGACCATTATCCCAAGACAAGGTACCTATGTAGCCGATTTTAAAAAATATGCGACGGCAGATATTTTAGTATCCATCATGAAACATGGCTCTCTTAGTCATGACTATATCCTATCTACCTTAGAAATTCGAAAACTATTTATGTGCTATGCCTTAGAAGGATGTATTGAAAGAATTGATGGGAATGGATTTGAACGAATGAAACAAATTTGTCATGATTTTTATTATTCAAAAACGGCGGAAGAAGGATCCGAATTGTTGTATAATTTCGATCATTGCATTGCAGAATATTCCGGAAATCTATTGGTTCCTATTCTGTTTTCCTCTTTTAAAATTCCAAACGTGATGTTGTTAGCTCGCTATCTTCGTCTTTATGGAAAAGAGAAAATGCACGATCGTAATATGAAACTATTGCAGTGCATTGAAAGAAAAGATTGTCCCAATGCGATCGCCATCATGCGACATTCGATTGAAGAAACAATCCATGGAACGACCGAAATTTATAATGAATAAAGGAAGCACTACACTTCCTTTTCTTTTATAAATAAGTTTTTACAAACAATACTTTTCCCAACACTTGCAAAGGTAAGGCAGCAATCTCTTCCTTCGTATAGAAACGATCTTGAATGGTTTCGTTTTCTGCCTGTAAAAGAATTCCGTTCCGTGCTTTGATAAAGCGTTTGATCGTCACCTCATCCCCGATTCTGACAACGGCAATCGCTCGATCTTCCACCATATTGCATGCTCTGACATACACATAGGAACCATCACAAATTCCTACATTGATCATCGAATCGCCTTTTACCTCTAAAAAATAATCCCCATTTTGATATTCCTTTCGACTAACGATTTCTTCCCCTAGATATTCTTGTGAAAGCAACATATCATAGCCCGCTTTTGCCATTCCCAATACCGGTTTTTTCAATTCAATTGTTTCTTTCTGCAACATTGCCGCAACATCAAAACCCAATACTCGGCTCATATTTTGGGCCGTCTCTCCTTGAATGCTTTTCACTTCTCCTCGCAGCCATCTTCCTACACTCATAGGAGTTACTTGAAATCTTTCCGCAATTTCAATATTGGAAAGATGATAGCGGTTTTTAT
This sequence comes from Breznakia sp., assembly GCA_045134375.1. Taxonomy (GTDB): domain Bacteria; phylum Bacillota_I; class Bacilli_A; order Erysipelotrichales; family Erysipelotrichaceae; genus JBGUVL01. Next base: position 9,895 of record JBGUVL010000065.1, read on the forward strand.
AATCTAAAATAATATCTTTTAATTCCATGATTGCTCTCCGTTTTTTCTTTTATTATAAAATATTCCACTCCTATTGAAAAGATTTTCCATCATTTTCAAAACATAAATAACATAATTATGTTGATTATGTTATCTTTTCGCATTATAATACGAAAGGAGGCGAAACTATGAAGCAATATTTATGCATTGATTTAAAAACGTTTTATGCTTCTGTCGAATGTGTGGAACGAGGACTCGATCCTTTTCAAACAAAGCTTGTGGTAGCCGATCCTAGCCGTGGAAAAGGAGCAATCTGCTTGGCTGTTTCTCCAAAAATGAAGCAACTCGGTGTCAAAAATCGCTGTCGTGTATATGAGATCCCAAGCGACCTATCCTATATCACAGCACTTCCCCGTATGAAGCTATATATGCGTTATTCCGCTGCTATTTACGGCATCTATCTTAACTATATCTCAAAAGAAGATATCCATGTCTATTCGATTGATGAAGCGTTTCTCGATGTGACAAATTATCTACGATACTATCAAATGAGTGCGAGAGAATTGGCCCAGCGAATCGTGAAAGACATCTACGATACCTATGGTATCACGGCTACGGTTGGCATTGGTACCAATCTTTATCTAGCCAAAGTTGCACTGGATATTAGTGCCAAACACAACCATGATCATATGGCGATGTTAGATGAAGAAAGTTATCGTGCAACCCTATGGAATCATACTCCCTTAAGTGACTTTTGGATGGTTTCCAAAGGAACGATCAATCGATTGGCACAATATAATATTCATACGATGCAAGATATCACAAAAGCAAATCCTAAAATATTATATAAAGAATTTGGTGTGAATGCGGAATATTTGATTGATCATGCCTATGGGAAGGAACCAACGACAATTCGTGATATCAAACGTTATCAACCAAAACATAATTCCATTTCAAACAATCAGATCCTATTTGAAAACTATCATTTTGATGATGCCTTATTGGTATTAAAAGAAATGGTAGAATTGAATGTATTAACCCTGATTGAACGACACCTTGTGACGAATCATATCAGTATCCATGTTGGCTATGGGGATCGTACAACAAAGTCAACCACCGCATCGAAAAAAATAAAATATACAACCAATTCCTTACAAATTCTAAAAAAAGAATTCATCGACTTATTTGAAGCCAAGGTTTATCATTGCTGCCCCATTCGTTCCATTGGAATTTGCTTTGGCAATGTGAAAGAGGAATACTATGAAGCCTACGATCTTTTCATCGATCAAAAAGAAATTATGGAAGAAAGAAAACTTCAACAAACCATCGTTAGCATTCAACATAAATATGGAAAAAATGCAGTGTTAAAAGGGATGAATCTATTGGAAAAAGCAACTGCACAAAAAAGAAATCAACTAATTGGAGGTCACAATGCAGAATAAAAACAAAGCCGCAAGAGCTCAAATTTTTCAACCCTTCGATTCCTTAAAAGGATTTCGAGAATATTTAAAAGAAATGGAGAAAATCGTTGTTACAAAAAAAGAGCTATCCACTGACCAATACGAAGATATCAATTTTATCCTTCATCAATTGACCTGTGGGAAAATGGTAAAGCTTATCCACTACCACAATCAGCAGTACATTGAAACAAAAGGTATGGTTGTGCGAATCGACGAATTACAGAAAAGAATCAAGATCGTAGACAAATGGATTTTCTTCTATGACATCGTTTCAATCGAAATCGTGGAGAACGATTTTAAGAAATAATATACAATACACGAAAAATCCTTCGTAATAGTGAAACGAAGGATTTTTTTCTATGATTTTATTTCCATTTTATTCATGATACGCTCTGGAAGCTTACGCAATAATGCGATGACAAGTAACATGCTGATAATGCGGTCCAAATAATCACTCAGCAACTGTACAACAAAGCAACTTCCTGTTAATCCCAATGGTGTTTTCGCCAATAATTGAACGAACATCGTTGATCCAGAAGAAGTAATTCCACCAAATAAGCCAGCGGTGATGCATGCGCTCAAAAAAGAAGTCGGAATGGTAATCAAAAGCGCAGCCACCCAGATCCATCCTTTTTTCTCATTTTTTTTCTTCCATACGATACCTGCCAAAAGACCTAATAAAATGCCAACAGGAGCGTAATAAAGTGCATAGATATCACTGGTGATACCAAAGATAATGCCACTTAACAGATTCGGAATCATGCCGTAAATAGGACCATAGATTGCCGCAATCAAAAAGGTTCCAATGCTATCGAGATAGATAGGAAGATGCAGTAGCAATGCAATCTCACCACCAATGATATTCATCACAACAGCAAAAGCAATTAAGCAAAGATGATAGGTTGTTATTTTATTTTTCATATGTTTTCTCCCCCTACTACAAGTACTTCTAATAAATCTAATTCTTCTCTTTTTTTATGAAAAAGACATTCAAAAAAGAGATAGAAGAATTCGACTACATTAACCTCTGTTAAAACAAAAGCATTCGCTTCTTTTCGATAAAAATGATTCGCATCCACAATCGATTGTCCTCGAGCTATCCCATCCGTTTCAATCGCTACATAGGAAGGAAAGCCAGACGCTATTTCTGGTTTTAAGAAATAAGCAATTGCCAATGGATCGTTGATGACACAACCAATAATATGTTCCCATTCCCAATGAAAGTCATAGTAAAATTTTGTAATTTTACGAATAAAGGCACCTAATTGTGGTTGCAGTCGTTCCATATAAGATAAAAGATTAGGCGTCAAAACAATTTTTCGAGTGACATCCAAACCTACCATATGGATTTGTTTTCCCAGTTTTTCCATTTGCTGATATACCATTGCCGCTGCCTCAGGGTCTTCCCAATAGTTATATTCTGCCACCGGGGAGCAATTCCCATGAGATCGATAATTCCCTCCCATAGATACCAATGTTTCAATTTGATTAAACGCCTCTTCATCACGGACAATGAGAGCAGCTAAATTAGTCATAGGCCCAATCGCAATAACAGAACAAGATTCCTCTCGTAATGTTTTTGAAAGGAAAGAGACAGCATCCATTGATTGCTCATAGCCCTCAACATTTTCTAAGAAACTCTCGCCAAGCCCATCTCTGCCATGCGTATCTAGCGCATCCACATACTCTTTCTTAAGAGGCTGGCTAGCTCCTTGATAAATAGGAATCGAAAGACGATTCAGTTGTTTTAACACTTTTTTCGCATTTTCAAATCCCAACTCTACCGGTGAATTCCCACATACAATAGTAATTCCCACCACTTCTATCATTTCCGAAGAAAGAGCCATCATAATCGCTAAACTATCGTCAATTCCAGGATCACAATCAATAATTACTTTTCTTTTTTTATCTGTCATCATTTGTTTTTCACCTTCTCAATAAAAATGACCTCACCCATCAATAACAGGTAAGGTCATGAAAAAAGCACTGACGAAAACGACAGATTACTCTCACTATTGCACCTATTATTATACTGGGAGGTTTTCTAAAACCAGTTCCTATTTTTTATATCATAGAATAAAAAGAAAAGCAAGCAAATGAGAATAACGAAAGAAATATTTTCTACTTCACTTATAAAAAAGGATGTTATCAAGGTACGCATTTCCTTATTATTTACCATTCTTACTTATCTTTTATCAACTTTGCTTTTTAACAATAATAATTTAGTTACTGCCATCAACGATTGCTCTTATGAATTACATTTTCCTTTCGAAAATATACGTTTTTAAACTTCAGGATGGATGCGATTAGAAAGGATATCCCTAGTAATAGAAAAAGTAATCCTACAATGATATTGTCTTGTATTGTGATCCTACCTATGAAAAATAAAATTCCAATTATCCCGACAAAAAACAATGATAGCAACGTAATCAATAAATATCGTAATCCTTGCGGAAGCCGATCCCTCTTACTTGCTTCCATCATTCCCTCTAGCACTAATTCCAATAGTAATTCAATAATATATTCCATACTTTCCTCTTTGCTATTTAAAATAGCGAATCAAATATTGCGAATAACGTTTTCGCAAAAGTTTTACTTAATTTACAAAGTTGTATCACGCTTCCTATCATTAAATAGATACTAAATAAACAAAGCAAAAATCCAAAAGTACCATCGGGTGCTTCCCATACAAATAATTACAGACAAAACAAGGAAATTCCCAAGATCAGTAGCGCAAAATAGAACAAAATTTTATTGTTTTTCTTCATCGCTTTTCTCCTTTTCTTTTCGAATGATCCATTATTTTGAATCATAAGGTAGAAACGTTCAATCATAATTCTTTTCCTGATTTTATTTTGAATGATACTTCCATATTTGATGGTATATTTTAAATAACTAATTACATTCGAAAGACTCTATCTTAGTTTGCAGTCATGATCTAAATTTAATTCTTTGCTCAAACTTAATGTGAGAACAAATAAACTCATTCCAGCCCCATTACTTTGCCATTCAACAAATCGTTTGATATCTTTTAATAAGTTTTCTCAATCATTTAATGAATTCTCAATCATTTACCTCGATACGATGATCCTATTTCAGCTTGGAAAGTAAAACAATGCTCTCCACATGAAAAGTGTGCGGAAACATATCATAAAGAAACATTTCTCTTGCAACATAACCATTTCGTATTAAATATTTTAGGTCGCGAATCTGAGTTAATGGATTGCATGATATGTAAACCACTTGTTTCGGCGATAATTTCACTAAAGAAGATAAAAATCTTTCATCACTGCCCTCTCTTGCAGGATCTAAAATTACTGCATCAATTTTTTCTTTTTGCTCTGCTAAGTTTACCATGAAGGTTCCGGCATCTTCACAGAATAATCTTACATTCGTTATTTTGTTACGCTTTGCATTAACAATTGCATCTTTCACAGCATTTTGATTCACTTCTACACTATATACTTTTGCCACTTTATCCGAAGCGATCATCCCAATGGTCCCAATGCCACAATACGCATCAATTAACGTTTCATTTCCATTGAATTGCAACAATGAAATTGCTTTTTCATATAGTTTCTCACACTGTTCATGATTGATCTGATAAAATGATTTTGATGAAATTCGAAAATATTTCCCACATAAAATATCTTCGATAAATCCTTTTCCATAAATTACGGTTTCCACATTACCCAGTACAACACTTGTCTTTCTTGGATTATAATTAAAAATTACTGTTGTTATTTCAGGATGTTTCTCTTTTAACAATCTTAAAAAATTATTTTTGGCTTTAAATACTTTTTCCGCACCTACGATAACAACCATTGTTTCATTCTTGATCATCGACCTACGAATTAAGATATGACGCAGAAAACCATATCCACGATCTTCATCGTAAATTTCAATTTTACTTTTTTTAACGATTTCTTTTAAATCTTCAATTAATTCGTTGGTAACATCTTCATGAAGCAGACAATGTTGAATCGGAATAATCTTATGTGTATACTCCTCATAGAATCCAGCTACCACTTCTTTTTTCTTTTTTCCAAATGAAATAATGATTTTATTACGATAGGAATAAGGATGTTCCATTCCAACACATTCCTGTACTTTAAGTCTTAAATTCTCTTTTTTTAAGGCTTCCTTTATCATCGTTTGTTTCATTTCTAATTGTTTTTTATAAGAGAGATGCAAAAGATGACAACTACCACAGGAATCAGAATAGGGGCACTGTGATTTCATCCGATCGCTGGAAGCAGAAACAATACGTATTAATTTTCCTGTATAGCCATTGTTTATTTTCTTACCAACTTCGACTTCTACAACTTCATCTAATATCACACCACGTACGCCAATATGGGAATTATGGTAAGGAATCAACCCCATTCCATTTTCATCAATTGCACTTACTTTTCCTATCATAACATTATTTTTGCTCATGCAGTAATGCCTCCAATTGTTCCTCTACTTTGCATTCATCATTAAAATGAATTCCAAAAAAACCACAGGATATCGCAGCCTGCACATTTTCTAAACAATCATCAAGAAAAACACTTTCTTCTGGAAGTATTTGATAGCGATTGCAAAGACAATGGTAAATTTCTGGATCTGGCTTTGCTAGTTTTTCCTGGAACGAAACAACATAGCCATCGCAATCTTGAAAAATATGATAGCGTTTTTTAATATAATCATAGGCTTCTTTATTCAAATTAGAAAGAAGATAGACGCCATATCCTTTTCTTTTTAACATTAACATTTTTTCCATCGTATAGTCTAATGGCTCTAATATTTGCACCCAATGATCTAGCATTTCTTCGATTCTTTCATGATACTGTGGATAAAGACGTTGAAATTCATGTTTAACGTCGTCCAAGCCAAGCACCCCTAAATCATATTTTTTCCACACATCGGATGTCATCATAAGGTCACAAACACTCTCAGAGAAATTCGAATCTTGAAATAGAGCAGCAAAATATTCTTTTGGTTTAAACTGGAGCAATACATTTCCTATATCAAAAACTATATTTTTAATCATATCGATACCTCAAGATTCATTATATCATGTAATTTCTAGCTTTATGATATTTATTCGAAAAGAAAAAAGGCTTTTCGCCTTTCACTTTCTTATTTCGTTTTTCTTCCTTGCAATTCGTCAATCATATTAAGAACGTATTTTTTTGAATTTCTGAAACTTAAGAAAAACAATAAAGCAAAAACTCCAGTTCCAATTGCGCCAATGAGACAAATCCATTTAATAACGCTGCGTGCTCCTTCCATTCCTACTAGGAAGTTATCATTAAATACACCAAATCCCCATAATGTTACAGCCAAAAATAGTAAGAAAAAAACAAATAGCATTTTTGCAGTTTTTCCTAGCTTTCTTGTCATTACATCACGATAAGCGATTTCATTCTTAAAATTTTCTCTTTCTTTGTTTGTCATAATTACAACTCCATTCACCGTAATAATATAACATTTATATTTTTATAATGCAAATTTTAAAAAATCATCCCTTTTGGGAGTAAGGGATGATTTTAAATTTTAAATTAAATTTTAATCTTAGAAGAAGTGGATTACAGATCCTACAAATCCAACTACAGCCATTAATAATAATACTTTAATTGGAGAAATGTTCTTCTTAGCCATTAACCACCAAGCAAACAATACGAATACCATTGTTAATACTTTTGGGAATGCGCCATCTAAGTTGTCATTTAACATCAATGGAGTACCGTCAGATTTTGTAGCTACCTGGATAGATGTTGTGATGTTTACCCAAGATGCAGCCATTGCACCAACGATTACCTGACCCATTACGATTACTGATTCACGGAATGCAGTTGCACGTTCACCTACTAATAATTCAACTGCAGATCCTCCTAATTCGTATCCTTTGAAATATACGAAGTGCTGGAACCAAATTGATGTTACGTTCCATACTACGATGTAGAATAATGGACCAATTACAGATCCACCGTCAGCTAAACCAACAGCGATACCTAATAAGATTGGAATATAAGTACCTACGATCAAAGAGTCACCGATACCTGCTAAAGGTCCCATTAGACCTGCACGGATACCATTGATCATTTCATCATCGATACCTTCAGCTCCGTTTGCACGTGCTTCTTCAAGACCAGCTGTAATACCTACTACGATACATCCGATCTGTGGTTCTGTGTTGAAGAATGGATAGTAAGTTCTTAACTTTTCTGCCTGTTCTTCTTTTGATGAATACAATTCCTGGATAATTGGAAGCATTGCCCACATATATCCAAATGTCTGCATGTGTTCGTGAGAGAAACATGTTAAGTTTCCATACCACCAACGCCAGAAGGAAGTGCTTAATGTTTTCTTAGAAATCTTTTTCATGATTAAATATCCTCCTCATCTTCGTCAGCAGCAGCACCACCAGATACCTTAACCATAGTTAACTGGTAGTTGATTAATGCGAATACAGCACCAACTGCAGTAGCTGCTAATAATGTTAAGTGCATAGAAGCTGCTAAAGCGAATCCGAATACGAAGAAAATTAAGTCAGTTGTCTTAGTAACAACAGATTTCAACAGGATTGCGATACCTACAGCAGGTAATACGGCACCAACAGATAATAAAGCCTTAACGTACCATACGCTTACGTCTAAGTTGTTGAATACTTCAGCAACAGCTCCAGATCCATAGTAGCATAATAATGTACATGGTAAGAAAGATAATACAAAGTGAGATACTAATGGCATTAACCAAGCAACTTTACCAATAATGCTGAAATCACCTTTGTCTAATCTTGCCCAACCAATGTGCTGCCAAATCAGGTTCATCATAGCTGTTCCGTAGAACAAAGAGATACCGATTGTACCAGTCATTGCTGAAATAGTAGAAGCTAATGCGAAAGCGTCATCGCTAGCTGGATCAATACCAGCTGCCTTAACACCAACGTAAGCTAATGGAATACCAATGTAAGATACTGCACGTAAGTCAGATGCAACAGTTCCACCTGGAGTTACTAATGCAATCCACATAACCTGCATAGGGATACCGATTAAGATACATCCCTGAACGTCGCCCATGATAAGACCAACGAATAAAGATGCAACTAATGGTCTGTTCAATGTATAGTTACCAACAGTTGTTCCCAAGCAAGCGATAGTAGAAGCTGCAGTACAACTCATAATACCGATTAATATCGCTTGTAAAATACTCATAATATTATTCTCCTTTTCTCCTTTTTTTTAATTATTTATCTAATTCAATCACTAACGCTCCCAATACTAGTAACCAAATTTAGATCTGAATTTAGGCCAAGATCCGATTGCTGTTTCCTGTAATAATGCGAAGTAAACATCGTATCCTGCATTTGTCATTGCTTCACAAGCTACTGCTTCTTCTTGAATCAATGACTGATTCTGTCCAAGTTTAACAGATCCTGGACGGTCATTACATGGTCCAATTACAACACGTTTAACATCACTTGGTACAAATTTGTTATCAACCAAGATAGTAGCCATGTCAACTGGATTCTTAGTAATTAAGAAATATTTTTTATCACTCTTTAATACTGAGTCAGCCTTTTCTAAGAATTTTTCCATTGTCCAAACAAATACTTTTTTGTCTGTACTAGCCTTAAATGATTGTGCTAATACTGGAGTTGTTGCTGCTTTATCATTAACAGCAATAATTCCATCACATGGGAATTCTTTTGACCAACGTGTTACGATCTGACCGTGGATGATGCGGTCATCAACTCTTACAAAACTAATCATTTTTCTTTTTCCTCCTATTTCACAATGACTATAAATTAGATATCATCTTCGTCATCGCTAGCAACAACAGGTTCATAAGCAGTTAATCCTGTACGACCTTCCGATAATAATGTTTCTTTTAACATATCAAGAGGCATATTATCTTTCATCAATACAGCAGTAATTGCCAATGGCATATTCATACCAGCAATAACTAGAGTGTTTGGCATTAAACCTTTCTGGTCCAAAACGTTTAATGCATTTGTAAATGGTGAACCACTTAAGATATCCGCTAATAATACAACTTCATCTTCTGCAGTAAAACCAGATACCAGCTGTTCGAAGTTCGCAGCAAATTCATCAGCACTCATACCATCTTTTAAGCTTGTGCTCAATACATCGTCGCGATCTCCTGTCATCATTTTGACTGCGCTGTGTAATCCTGGCGCAAATTCACCATGACTTACCATTACTACATATTTCATTTTTCTCTTCCTTTCCTTGCATAATGACTTGTAAAAACTGTAATCGTTTTCACTTACGGTTACATGATAACTTATATCACATAAAATTTCAACACTTTTGACAAACTTTAATTTATTTTTTTAGAATAAACTTGCGATATTTATCACATAATTATCACATATTTATCGAAATACCTCTTATTTTAGGGCTTTTTTCAAAATTACATTTGTAATTTTTAGTGAATTATGTGATTTTTATTAAAAACTCATTTTCATTCACATTTTTTCATATTTATTCATTTTTTTGGCTTGTTCTGTTTTTTCTATCACTTTATCAAATTAAGAATCTTACCATCAATTTGACTATCTTGCGGTGCTGATCAACACTCTACATTTGCCTTTGATCGTGTATTTTTCACAAGCAGCTGGCACAAACACATTATCGGTATAGTGAACCGGAATGCTTTCTCCACAATATTCAATCACTGCATCATTGTGAACAAAAGAAAGGGTATGGAAATCAATTCCTTTGGTATCAAATGTTTTTTCTCCATCGATATCATATAACATCACACAGAAATCATCACAAGAAACCAACATCTTTGCCTGTTCCTTTCCATCTTCTAATGGGGTCGACACTTTTTCACTCTGTAACGATAAATCAACCACATCAAAGCTTTTTTCCAAATGCAGTTCTCTGCCATTGCCATTGGCGTCTTTACGACCATAATCATAGAATCGATAAGTCGTATTGGAGTTGGTACCTACTTCAATCGCAAAAATACCTCCGCCTAACGCATGTAACATTCCTGCTGGAACAAAAATGAAATCACCTGCTTGCATTGGTACTTTGCGAAGATACTGTTCTAAGTTTTCTTCTTCAATCGCTTTTCGCAATACGTCTTTATCATCACACAATGTTCCTGCCACCAAGGTAGCACCTTCCTCTGCTTCTAACACATACCATGATTCGGTTTTCCCAAGATCATTATCATGAGCCATCGCATATGAATTATAAGGATGTACCTGAATGGATAAATCCTCTTTCGCATCAAGATAAGCTAAACGCAGCATCTTTTCCAAAGTATGTGTCCCTAACATTGCTTTTTCATTTTCTTGAATCAAGGTTAATAAATCCATCCCTTTATATTCCCCATTCAGCACTTTATTTTGTGCATAAGGATGCGCACTTACTTCCCAACACGTTCCACAGCCTTCTTCTTTCACATCACGCAGTGTCGTCAATTTGTTATTTGCCCAAATGGTCTTATCATAGATTGGTTTTAATTTTAATGGGTACATAGTTTCACCTTCACTTTCGTAATCGAATTCGTTACGTTTCCTTTCATCCATAAGTATAATACATCGAAATAATAAAATCAACAAAATGTAATAACATTATATCTATTAATCGATCCATCCGAAATGATGACAGGCTAGATAAATACCGTCTTGATCCGAAGCTGCTGTAATATAATCCGCCGACGCTTTCACTTCTTCTAGTGCATCCCCCATGGCAACACCACAACCACACTGTTGTATCATAGCGACATCATTTAGCGCATCCCCAAAGCAGATGACATCTTTCATGGATATGCCTATTTTTTTGCACAGATGTTGTATTCCGCTTGCTTTGGTACATTGTTTTGCATAAATATCGTAGTAATTCTCCATAAAACATTCAAAACGGTATTCCGGATAACGATTTTCGTAATACGGAAGATTCGCTTTTGCGATATAGCAAACCCCTGCATATGGTAAGGATGTAAAATGTCGCGATGGATGTTCTCTATCATCGTGAATGATATCCGATCTGCCTAAACAGTGATCAATCATAGCAAGAATTCGTTTTTTTCCATGATAGATGTAACCTTTGTCCTCAAATTGCAACAGCAAAGCATCATCAAAATTAGAGAAATCAAGGGCCAATGATTCTACACTTTCTCTTCGCATTGCTTCACGATAGCATTCCTTTCCCTGATCATCCATCACATAGGTTCCATTGGAACAAATAAAATAGTCAAAGTGAATTTGATCCAGTAAACTTTTCTCCATCGCAAACGGAGGACGTCCACTTGCAATCGCTATTTTCATTCCTCGTTGTTGCAGCGCTTTTAATGTTTTTACCGTAGAAGGAAGAAGCACTCGTTCTCCGCGACTAACCAGTGTACCATCCACATCAAATACCGCTAATTGATACATATTCATCACCTCATCCTTTGCATTATGCTATCTTATTGCCATAATTGTAATGTAATGTATTTACATTATATCATATTAACAAAAAAAAGAAAAGGAAAAAGAAAAAGGGAGATTACTCCCTTAAACGAATTATTTAAACAATGCGGATGATAAATCACCCCAGTGTGTTACCACTAAAATAAGAATTAATAATACAACGGGCAATGCAATCATAAACCAATAACCACGCATTACCTTTTTCTCTAGTTTTTTCCATGCATTTTCATCCAGATAGTAACGATCGTCGTCGGTTTTTACGACGACATCATCCTGCATCATATTAGCAATCGTGTAAGAAATCACAGAACTAGTTAATTTTACATCTTTAAATGCAGTTACTGGAATCGCAGTATCCGGTGAAGTTGCCTTGTGTTTTTTAAATACATCTAGAACAATTTTTGCCATTGTCTGCTTTGTCGTTGTTTTCGCCATTGTTATTTCTCCTCTTTCTTTCTATACATACGGCAGTATTTTTCCATATACGCTTCATTTTTTTCATAACCACCGTCGATATTAGCGCTTACGAATACTTCGATTGGTTGTTGATGTGCTTTTAACCAAGTAACGATTTCTGCCGATAAAGCGGCAACAATAAAAGCATTCGCCATGGAAGAAGTGGGAATCACAGGGACATCGACTCCTTCCAGATAAGTCGCCGCATCCCCCACTTTTCCACAAGTATCAATCACAATATCAGCGACTTCGAACAACCGTTTTCCACTGCTATGGCGACTTGTCACTTGTTGGGTATGCTCCATGCAAGTCAATGCTATTACATAAGCACCACGTTTTTTTGCTTCGAGCGCCAATTCCACCGGATAAGCATTTCGACCAGAATTGGAAGCAATCAACACCACATCCCCTTCGCTAATTTTATATAATTCAGCCAAAATGGAAGCATAGCCTTCCAATCGTTCAATAAAAGTCGATTTGGTTGGATGCTCCGTCAATGTTAATTCACTTGTCATAATCGGAACGGTAAAAGCTAAGCCACCAGCACGACCATAGAATTCTTCCGCAACACTATGAGAATGTCCACTTCCACTGACATAAAATGTCTTTCCTTGTGCATGCGCAGAAGCAATTTTACATGCCGCATCACAAATCGCTTGTCGCTGTGTTTTTCTTATTTTTTCTACGACCTCTAATCCGGCCGCAAAAGCACATTCAAAGGAATTCATAACCATTATCCTCTACCTTATTTTCGATTCTTTTTTCTCTGCTTATAAGCTTTTAATTCTTTTTCCAATCGATCGCCCATTTTTCGCGAAATACGAACCGAAGAACCCGTACTCAAATACATGTCATAGCTTGGCATCAAAGAACTACGTGGTTTCAAATCACTAATCGTTCGAAAACGATAATATTTTGTTTCATAGAAGAAGCCATCCTCATCAAACAGCGCTTGTCTTGTAATCAATGCATCCATGATCAAAGAGATACAGAAAATGAACAAGAACAGAAAAGCCGCTGTCGTCAAGTATTCTTTTGCCATCATATTCTTTGCCATCATAACGATTGAAACAACTAAGATTACAACAAAAATGGCTACCCATAAAGTATAATCCTGTTGTGTGTCATATTTTCCTTTGCTTTTTGTGATGAACGCTTTTTTACTATTCATGTGTTCATTAAATACTTTTCCCACCTTGTATAAATTATAAAGTGCATAAGCTATGATGATCACAATCAGAATCAAGCTGAAATAATCATTACTAGTCATAATTTAACTCTCCTTTTATCTGCTATATTTGGTATTATACATCAAAACATCAGGGAAAGAAATAAAGAAAAAGCGAAACCTTTGATTTCGCTTTTTCACTATCGATTATAATCGTCTTCGACACGTACGACATCATCTAAATGAGGAGTACTAACCTCAACAAACACGCAATCTTCCAAAGCCGTCAAACGGTGTTTCGCTAAGGTTGGATTATGCATCACATCCCCAGGTTGATACTCTACCGTAATTAAATTACCATTCGCATCATCTTCCTCTACTGATAATTTTCCTTCCCATAAGTAGATGTGTTCTTCCTTTAAATTATGATACTGCAAAGAAGTACGACTCCCCTTATTCAATCGAATGATCTTTAATGCATAGTGTTCGTTGACTGCCACCCAAGTCTCACTGCCCCAAGGTTTTTCCACATATTTATTTACTGGTACTTTCATTTTCTATTTCTTCTTTTCTATTCCATATTCGCATGACGACCAAACATCGTATCGGAATCCAATCCTTTTCTTTCCATCAACATCATAATGGAAATATCCATAAAGATTCCTTCGCTTTGTTCAAACAAAGATCCCATTGGTTGAATGGATTTAATTTCTCCTTCTTTGGCACTTTTTGGTGATGGCGCAGAGATTTCAATCACAACATCTGCCAATTTCGCAATCGTAGATTCTGGATTAATGGTGATCAAAGCAATTTTTGCTCCCATTTCTTTTGCTTTATTCGCATGATTAACTAAGGATTTTGTTTCTCCACTACCAGAACAGATCACCAATAATCCATTTGCTTTAATATTAGGAGTACAAGTTTCGCCGACCACATAGCTATTAACACCCATATGCATTAATCGCATCGCAAACCCTTTCACCTGAAAACCACTTCGACCAGCTCCTGCACAGAAAACTTCTTCCGCATTCATAACCAATGTTACAAATTGCTCTGCTTTTTCCGTATCAATACTACTTAATGTGTGGGTTAATTCCGCAACAACAACCTCTGCGTATTCTTTATTATTCATGATAAACCTCCTATTTCAAATGTGATTTCATTGCTTTTGCCATCGCAGCACGATCCTCTGCATTACAAATCGCTCCACCAACAACGATAATTTCAGCACCTTCGGCAACGATCGCATCAATTGTGGCTAACTTCACTCCACCAGCCACTGCACTTTTCGCATTTTTGATGACCTTATTAACAATCATTAATTCATCCAATGGATTTTTTCCGGTAGACTGTACATCAAATGCAGTATGAACACAAATATAATCCACTCCCATAGCATCTAATTCTGCCGTTCTTTCTGCTAAATTTTTCACCGCAATCATATCCACCATAACTTTTCCATTATGTTTTTTTGCACTTTTCACAACACCCTCAATCGTGGCATCGTTGCTCGCACCTAATACCGTGACGATATCCGCTCCTGCCGCAAAGCACTTGTCTGCCTCATATTCTCCTGCATCCATAATTTTAACATCCGCTAATACTTCTTTTTCTGGATATCTTGCCTTTAATGCACGTACCGGAACCATTCCTTCTTCAATGACAAAAGGTGTTCCTACTTCTATCACATCAATGCTTTCTCTTACCTCATCCATCAATGCTTCACATTCTGCTAATGTTAACGTATCTAATGCTGCCTGTAATTTCATTTTTTAATCTCCTTTCACAATGAAAACATGGGTTACTTTCTTTAGTACCTCTTGATCCAATTCCGGACTTTGATTCGTAATGAAATAATCGTATTCCTCAAATTTGGCAAACTGGTAGGTGCTTGTTTTCGAAAATTTAGAGGCATCCGCTATCAATACTTTTCGATCGCAATTTTTGATGACATGTCTTCTAATTTCCACTTCTTCTAAAGAAAAGGTCGTTGGTCCTTCCATTCCTTTAAAGCCATCACTACCGGTGATCATGACATCAAAATGAATGGAGTCAATCACATTGATAGCATAATAACCGACAAGACATTTGCCGCGTTTTTGTACGGTTCCTCCAGTGCAAATGACATTGTGACCAGCTTCCATCGCTAAGTTCGCTACCACCAAAGAATTGGTCACCACCGTCAGATTGTTTCGAATCTTTAATAGTTTGGCTAACTGTATGGTAGTACTTCCTGCATCCATGAAGACAACATCACTATCCTCAATCAAATCCAACGCTTTTCTAGCGATACAACGTTTCACTGGTACATTTTCTTGTAGCTTCACATCAACAGGGAGTTGATAGTAATCATTCACAATCTTAGCCCCACCATGGGTCTTTACTATCATACCGCATGCATCCAAATAGGTAAGATCTTTTCGAATGGTTTCCGTAGAAACTTGAAAAGTGTTTGCCAGATCCACTACTTTGGCCTCGCCTTCCATTAAAACAAGTTTAACAATTTCATCTCTTCGCACTTTCGTTGCTTTTGCCATGTTTCATTTTCCTTTCGCTACCATATTAGCACGCCGTTTTAATTGCGCAACCAATATTCCTTTGTTTTTTAATATACAATATAAAAATATTGGTTTTCACCTTTTAATGCAACCATTTTCCCAACTTTTTATTTCCTATTTCCACAAATCCCAATAAAAATTATTTTGTTTATTCTTATCCTATATTTTGCTACTTTCCTTCCGGCTTTATCTGCGATAAAATGGAAGCAATCATTGGGAGGTGTTACAATGACAAATTTTGATTTACACATGCATTCTCATTGGAGTCGAGATGGTGAGTACACACCAACCGAACTCATCGCCATGGCAAAAGAAAAGCAGCTACGTTACGTTGCCTTGTGTGACCATAACGAAAATCGTGGAATCGAAGAAATGATGGCAGAAGGAAAAAAAGAAGGGATCGTTGTCATTCCAGCCATGGAATTTGATACCCTTTTGGAAGGCTATGAAGTGCACTTGTTGGGTTATGCTTTCGATTACAAGAAACCTTATTTCAATCATTTAGCAGAACAAATCATCCAAATCATGGATGGGGCAATGCATGAGCGAATCGTAACGTTTGAAAAAAATTATGGAATTTCCATTGATGAAGCAAAGGTATATGAAAATACCCCTGTTGGAGAAAATCCTTTTTTTACATTATGCGAAATGATGTTAAACGATCCAGCGAATCAAACCATTCCTGATTTTCAAGATTATTTACCAGGAGGGAAACGATGCGATCCTCAAGTACCTAACTTCTATTGGGATAAATGTGGGAAAGGAACAAAAAATTTTGTCGCTGTTCCTTATCCTGATTTTCAAAAAACGGTTTCACTTATCCATAAAAATGGCGGAATCGCTATTCTAGCGCATCCATTTCATACCTTTTTCCAAAGAGAAGATTTATTATTAAAAGCAATGGAATATGGCATTGATGGATTGGAAGCCTACAGTAATTACCACAACGCAGAACAAAATGAATATTACGAACAATTCGCAAAACAACATCATTTGCTCATCACTTGTGGCAGTGATTTTCACGGGAAATGCAAACCAAGTATCGTTATGGGAGAATACGGCTATCAAAAACAGGATGGAAATGAAATCATCCAAGCTTTTTTACAAGCGATAAAAAAATAACAAGGAATTCTCCTTGTTATTTTTTTATCGATGAATTCGAACGACACCAATCCCTAATCCACCCGGACCAATATGACATCCAATACTTAATGTCAATGGTGCATAGATCAATGGATACCCAGGAAATTCTTCTTGCAATTTCGTTTTCCATTGCTCGACTTCTTCTTTCTCCATATAGGTGTTTGCCATGGCGATTGCTAATTCTCCATCGTTATCATATTGTGCAAAACGAGTCGCAATATCCTCATGTAAATGTTTGACCATCGTACGGAATGCCGCTTTCATGCCTCTTGCTTTCGAACAGGCGTCTAATTTTTCTCCCTGAATCGTCAAAATTGGCTTAATATGAAGCATGGCTCCTACCGCCGCTGCCGCCGGAGTAATACGTCCCCCTTTTTTCAGATATTTTAAGGTATCAACCGTAATATAGATTGAAGCATCCAATGCCTCTGCTTCTAAAATTTCCTTTATTTCTTTCGCTTCTTTTCCTTCTTTTACCAATTTCAATGCGTGTTCGATTGCACCGATTTGCGTTGCCGAAATGCGTCGATTATCCACCACCTGAACTTTACCATCAAATTCATTTGCGAACATGATTGCACTTTGACAAGAACCACTCAAAGCACTCGTCATAGGAATATAAACAATCGAATCATATTCTTTCAGAATCTTCTTCCACATATCCATAACTTGTGCAGGAGAAGGCTGTGAACTGGATACATTTGCATCCTGTGCCTGTTTTTCATAAAAGAATTCTGTAGTAATATCCACATTTTCATAATAGGTCTTTTCCTCTATAATAATTGGCATTGGTAACATAAATACACCCATGTCTTCTGCCTGTACAATGCTCAATCCACAATTACTGTCACTCATTACTGCTATTTTTTTCATTTTACTTCACCTCATTGCCTAACGAGTGTTATAATTTTAACAGATGTATCAATAAATACAAGTACAACATCTTAATAATGTCAGTTATTTAAACAGAAAGGTAAAACTGTATGCAAGATCGACGTATTCGTAAAACAAAGAATCTATTAAAAAACACAATGATTGCATTGTTGAATTCTATGACTTTTGAAAAAATCACGGTCACGGACATCTGTAAAAAAGCCGATATTAGTCGTATTACTTTCTATTCCCACTACAGTGACAAGTATGCCTTAGCGGATGAAGTGTTTGACGATTTTTGTACTATCGCAAAATCCCATTTTTTTCGACTGCAAAAAGAAAATAATCCAAATAATGATTCGGTGCAAAACTACTGTAATATCCTTGACTGTATATTACAACTTTTTTCTACTTATCCTGCTTTTTTCCAGCATATAACGCCAGAACAGAATCCGTATCTAAGTTCTCTACTTTATCACATCACCCTAAAAACAGTAGAAAATCAAACAAAAATGGAATCCCACAACCATCAGCTTCGATACACCCCAAGACAGATTACTGGCTTTCTTTGTTATGGATTAACAGGCTTCATCAACGAAAGTCGCAGTGAAGGAATCGAGGAGGAATGCATTCATCAGCAAGCCAAACAATTGCTTATGGATACCGTTCGTTCCCAAGTTATCATTGAATAGAAAATCCCAATCGAAGCATATCCTTTGCTCGATTGGGATTTTTTTATAATGTGTTTTCTGTTCTTTCGATGATAGCGTCTTGTGCTTCTTTCATTAGCGAAACAAATTGTGCACAATAGCCAGCAACACGAACGATAAGATCGGTGTATTGTTCTGGATGAAGCTGAGCTTCTCGCAGTATTTTTGAGTCGACAATATTAAACTGATTATGGAAAATCTTTTTCTTTGCACTAGTTTCTAAGAAATTAACAAACAAAGGGAAATGACTTCCTTCCAAGGATTGCTTTGAGAAACGCATATTCAATAGCTGTCCCGCTGCAATCTGATTGTTTGGCAGTTTTGCAACAGAATTGATGACCGCTGTTGGTCCATTTTTGTCCGTTGATTGGGTTGGTGAACATCCTTCATTCAAAGGTGCTTTCGCAAATCGACCATCAACAGTGGCTCCTACATCTAAACCATTCGGGACATAGCTTGTGATATTGCTAGTTGACATCGTATAACCGCTCAATTCTGGTCCACGTCCACTACAGTTCGTTTGATAATTCGGCAATAGTTTCAAATAGGAATGGAAGACATCCGCTACAATCTGATCAACATAATCATCATCATTTCCAAACTTAGGCACACGGAGTACCATTTGATGAATTTTTCCATATTCTTTTCCTTGCCAGTTTTGTGCCATCGCTTCTTTTAGCTGTGCTAAGGTAAGTTTCTTTTCTTCAAAAATCAGCTTTTTCATAACGGCCAGGCCATTTCCTACCACAGAAGGTCCAATATTGGATTGTGAAACAATATCGTATTTCGCTCCTCCCGCTTTTAATGTCTTGCCCATTGCTAGCGCATTATCGATCATTGCACTTGCAAATGGGTCCGCATCGTATTTCACCAAAGATGCATCACATACATGATCACAATCTACCGCTAAATCAGTATAGTATTTCAATAGTTTCTCCCAACCAGCAAACACTTCTTCGTAGCTTTGGAATTCAATATCACTACCACTTTCCCCATTCAAAGAAACCAATTGAATTCCACTAGCAGGATCCACTCCATTGTTCACTAACATTTCTAATAATTTTCCCCAATTGACATAGGTCATTCCGGTAGCGCGATGGCCATACTTTCCTGGAATCCCGGTTTCTACACAACCAATCGCTACATAATCAAGCGCATCTTCTCTCTTAATTCCAATATGTTCCATTGCTTCCACAACAACTTCATCATTAAACATGCTCGGCATACCACAACCCGTACCAATCAGCCTTGCCGCATCATTCAACAAAGCTTTCGGTGTTCGTGTATGATAACGCATCGAGAAGTTAGGCTCTGATAAAGAACATTGATGCATTGCTTCAATACATAAATAGGAAAGTTCGTTGGTCCCATCTTCTCCATCTGGACGCAATCCTCCTACCATTAAATTAGAATAAAGAGGATAGCCTTGCGAAAACTTCGTATGGGAATAAGGACGCACCTTATTACAAGAAGAATTCATCAAAAACATGTGCGTTACGATTTCCAATGCTTTCTCTTGGCTTAAAATACCAGCTGCAATATCCTGACGATATCGATCAATCAAGTATTGATCAAAGCGTCCATAGCAGAAAGAGTGTCCATTACTTTCAATCATTTGTAATACATGGATCAAGTAAACTGCTTCTACCGCATCATAGAAATGTTCTACTTTTCCTTCCAAAAGGGTTTCGCACATCGTAGCCATTGTCAACAATTCTTGTTTTCTTTTGGCATCCCTTTCTTTTTCACTCAACTTTTGGGCTAATTTTCCATAACGTTTGATAAAATCCAATGACGCCTGCATCGTAATAATTACCGCATCATAAAAGGCTTGTTTTTCATTATCTTCGCATTGTTGTCGATAGCTCTGCGCTTCTTTGATGATACCACCAAAACCAATCGCTAATACTTTTTCATGTTTTGGTACAATATGTCCATCTCCTGACATACTGATTCCGCCACGATGCAATACCTTCTGTTGTTCCGCTAAAAAATTGATTTTAGGAAGATTGGCTACCACTTCATCTTCATGCGTATGACCATGCCAATAAGGAGCAATCCCTCTTAAGTCTTCTTTCACCGATTCTTCAATATAGAATACATCCCCTTTGCGTTGTTCAAATGTGTCCAATTCATTGATGACCCAATCAATGGAATACTCAGGAAAGATTGGTGCTGCAAAATTCGTCGAAGCCATATTACCAAAAATTAAAGAATCTTCTTCAATGTAAATGCTCATTTTTGCCAACGTATGAGCATAGGCTTTCGCTTTTCTTATAATATAAGGTTCTCCTTCACTTTGCTGAAAACTCTCCGTATATAATAAAGCACGCTGCGAACATATACTCGCCTTTCGATGTTGCATTTTCTCACGAAGGCGCGCAATACGATCAAAATCACAATCTTCATTTGACAATTTTATAGAAAAAAGCTCTTTCATAGAAACACCTCCCTATGATTCAATATTATTTTATCGAAAAGACAATCACAATCCAAATGAATTGACCAAGAAAGGAAGCGATAGAGTTTCCTTCTATCGCCTGTTTTTCTTTTCCAAGATATTATCTTATTTTTGATCGATTCCTAACACAACAGGAACGGATTTGTAACCAACACCCATACGATCGATTCCCATATCAATTAGTTTTAGGAAATGTTCTCTTGTACGGATACATCCACTTCCTTTTACTTTGCATTGATCTTTTACTTCATCCATCATTACCTGAATAATTTCAGGAGTTGCTCCTACATTATTATGTCCCGTTAAGAAACCTGTGCTTGTTTTGACAAAATCAGCATTTGCCTTCATTGCACAACGACAAGCTTCTCTTACCTGTTCTTCATTCAATGCATCGGTTTCAAAAATCACTTTTAATGCAATTCCTGCTTCATGACATGCATCTGCAACTGCCTTGATATCCGCTGTTACTTCTTCGTATTTTCCACTGCGAATCCAACCGAAATTCGCTACCATATCAATTTCACCAATCACATCTGCATATGGAGTTAATACCTTAATCTGTGCTACTTTGGATTCGGTAGAACTTGTTCCAAATGGGAAATCACATACCGGAGCTAATTTTGTTTTCGTTCCTTCTACGTATGGTTTGCACAAATCCATATAAGCAGGATTAATACAAATGGTTGCACAGCCAAGCTGTACCCCATCCTTTGTTAATGCGATGATTTCTTCTTCTGTAAATTCTGGTTTCAATACACTATAATCAATGTATTCTGCTAATTCAGCAACGCTCATTTCACATGCTTTCTTTTCTGGATGTTTCATTTTCATCTCTCCTTTTCTTATTCTCTATGCTAAGTATACTACGTACTTACTCTAATTGCAACAAAAACGAGCACATTCGAACATAATCGCTCATAATCAATCAACAAACAAATCAAAATGTGCAATTATTTTATTCATTACCCCATTGTTATCATTACTTTCACACTGCTCTTTACAAATTTTTTTAATGGGTTCCACCGCATTTTCCATAGCAATCGCATAGCCAACTTGTGTCAACATTGCATAATCATTCATTTCATCCCCAAACGCCATTACCTGATCCATATCAATTCCCATATGATCACATAGATACTGAATTCCTTTTGCTTTCGAAACCCCTTTATTCATTAAATCCGCCCAATCATGACCACTAGTTACACAATCCAAATCAGCATCAATGTCTTTCAAATGAACATAGGAATTCGTCCAAGAATCAACGAAATCAAAAATCGATATTTTTACAATCGTATCCTTCACTTCGAAAAGATCCTCTACGATGATCAAATCCGGATAGTATTCTTTGCATTTCTTCACCATACAAGGATCATCATTTTCGATATAAGTCGCATGAAGTGCACACAATACTGCACCACAATGACCAATCTCCCGTACTTTTTTTACTACTTTAGCACACTTCTCCAATGGTATGCTCTCACTATGTAAGATCTCTCCATGATAACTGACACATCCTCCATTTTCAGCCACATTACACAAATATTGTTTCGCCTCAGGGAATTTTATTTCAATATTCGATAATGGTCTTCCCGTTGCCATCCCTATCTGGATGTTTCGTTTCTGCAATTCCTTTAATACTTGATAAAAATTGGCAGGAATTCTTTTTTCACTGTCTAATATCGTACCATCCAAATCGCATAATATCAGTTTGATTGCTTTCATCCTAACACCTCTTTATCTTTTTATTATAGCAGTATTAACCCTATCTTTCTCATTAAAAAAAGAGTATACTTAATAGTAAATAGATAAGGGGTGGAAAAAATGCAACAGAAGGGTTTGATGATTGAAGGAAACATTGCGAAACAGTTACTCCTTTTTTCTTTGCCACTGCTGATAGGAAACCTATTCCAACAACTTTATAATACCGTTGATAGTATTGTTGTTGGAAATTTCATCGGGGATAATGCACTTGCAGCCGTCAATTCAAGTGGTGCCATTATCAATCTGTTAGTTAGTTTTTTTATGGGTCTTTCATTGGGAGCCAGTGTTGTCATTTCGCATCACTATGGTGCCAAAAGAAAAGATGAGGTGGAAAAATCCATACATACTTCGATGGCTTTTACCTTGCTTTCTGGTGTCATAGCGACTGTTATTGGAGTTACCTTTACCCCTCTTATCCTAAAATGGGTCAATGTCGATCCTGAAGTAATGGCAGACAGTATTCTCTATCTCCGTATTTATTTTAGTGGCATCCTGGCACTGATTATCTATAATATGGGAAGTGGGATGTTGCGTGCTGTCGGTGATTCAAAAAGTCCTTTGTATTTTCTTATTATCTCCAGTATTTCCAATATTATTTTAGACATCGTATTTGTTGCCTATTTTCACTGGGGCATCGCCGGTGTTGCAATGGCTACCGTTTTCGCTGAAATCATCAGCGCCGCTGCCACCTTGTTTGTTTTGATTCGCACGAACCAAATCTATCGATTACATATTCATAAAATTCGTTTTCATAAAGATATTTTTCTTCGCATGGTACAAATTGGGCTACCAAGTGCATTCCAAAATGCAATTGTTTCTCTTTCCAATGTTATCGTACAAGCAAATATCAATAGTTTTGGTAAAATCGCAATGGCAGGAGCAGGAAGCTATACAAAAATCGATGGTTTTGCAATTCTACCCGTGATGAGTTTCTCCATGGCGTTAACCACCTTTACCGGACAAAACATGGGAGCAAAACGATATGATCGAGTGCAGCAAGGATGCAAGATTGGCATTCTAATGAGCGTCGCCATTACTGCCATCTTATCCATTCTATTGTTACTTTTCGCTCCCCAAATACTTTCCATTTTCTCAGCCAACCGAGCCGTTATTCAAGTTGGAACCACAATGATGCATTGTGTCATGCCTGGGTATTTGTTACTCGCTGTTTCGCACTGTCTCGCTGGTACATTACGTGGCGCTGGATTAACCAAAATCCCTATGCTAGTTATGATCTTCTGTTGGTGCATTTGCCGTATTCTTTGGATTACAACAATGGTCGCCCTCTTTCCTGATATTCGTATGGTATTCCTCGGATGGCCAATCACTTGGATCCTTAGCGCAGTCATATTATTCCTCTACTATAAAAAAGCCAATTGGCTTCCCAATTTCAAATAGAAAAAAAATACAATGCTTGCAAATACGCAAACATTGTATTTTTTGTTTAACATTATTTCTTATACATTCATTTTATTTTAAATCATGATTCCTGCTTCTTCATACTCCTAAATAGAACCCATTTAACACGATTGATTTCGCTTTCAACTTTATCGTATTTCGCATCCAATGCAATCCCATTCATTGTTACCTTACTAAAGTTGATCCATTCATCATCGTTTCAATATACGAATTCTTGCCTTTGGCAGCTTGCTTTCTTCCCTTTAATTATCGTTGGCGCATACCATCATTTACATAATTACTTTAAACAGCCATGGTCATCGAACAATGATGCAATGCGAAAGACACAAACAACCGATAGTTCCATGAATTTTTATGAATTTCATCCTCTGCTACCAAACTATTGTTACCCCATACGTAGAGGTTGCATCATCAATCCTATGTATGTGACGGCAATGTTGCGAAGTGAAGTAGAACTTATTTTTGATACCATCCGTCCAATTCCACTTCCTTCCTATCCAAAAATCAAAAAAGAGCTTAATGAATGGATTTTAAACCATAAGAAAAAGCAGTAAGAGTCTAAATTCCTACTGCTTCTTTTCTATTGGAACATTGGCGTTGATAGATAACGTTCGCCGGTATCTGGGAATAATACAACTATCGTTTTCCCTTCATTTTCCTCACGCTTTGCGAGTTGAATTGCTGCATGCAGTGCAGCTCCGCTACTGATTCCAACTAATAATCCTTCTTTTCTTGCTACTAATCTTCCTTTATCGTAAGCTTCTTCATTTTCTACCGTGATGATTTCATCGTAAATTGAAGTATCTAACGTTGCTGGCACAAACCCTGCACCAATCCCCATAATACCATGTGGACCTGCTTGACCTTTCGATAACACAGGAGAAGTTGCTGGTTCTACCGCTACCACTTTTACTTCTGGTTTCACTTCTTTTAAATATTTTCCTGTTCCACTTAGTGTTCCACCAGTTCCAACACCTGCCACAAATAAATCAACGCTTCCATCACTATCTTGGAAAACTTCTGGGCCGGTTGTCTGATAATGAATTTCAGGATTTGCAGTGTTTTCAAACTGCGATGGAATAAAACTATTTGGTGTTTCTTTTACTAATTCTTCTGCTTTTGCAATGGCACCTTTCATTCCTAATTTCCCTGGTGTTAATACAATTTCAGCACCATAAGCTTTCAAAAGATTTCTTCGTTCCACACTCATCGTTTCTGGCATCGTTAAGATAGCACGATATCCTTTGCTAGCCGCTACGCTTGCAAGACCGATTCCTGTATTTCCACTCGTCGCCTCAATCAAAGTAGCCCCTTCGCTAATCAATCCTTCTTTTTCTGCTTTTTCCACCATGGCTTTCGCAATACGATCTTTTACACTACCTGCTGGATTAAAGAATTCCACTTTTGCAACTAACTTTGCTTTTAACCCTAACTCTTTTTCAATATTCGTTAATTCAATCAATGGTGTCTTTCCAATTAATTCTAATGCATTTTTATAAATTGTCATAATCATTTCTCCCCTTTTTAAATAACATAATCAAAACTTTGATTCTTTTCTGCAATGTCCGCAATGGTCACTTGTTCTAAAAAACTTTGTATGTGCGTATTCAAATCACACCAAAAATTACGCGTCACACAATTACTACATCGTGTGCAAAAAGCTTCATCAACGACACATTCCACTGGTGCTAAATTACCTTCGCACACCTGAAGCACACTGCCAACGCTAAAGTAATCTGCTTTTTTTGCTAGTTTATAACCGCCACTTGCCCCTCTCGCACTTTTAATCATACCTGCATTACTTAGCATTCGCATTATTTGTTCCAGATATTTGATGGAAATGTCTTGCCGCTTTGATATATCTTTTAGGGCTATATATTCTCCCGTATCATACATCGCAAGATCCACCATCACACGTAATCCATAGCGTCCTTTGGTCGATATCCTCATTCCATCATCCTTTCTCCTATAATTCCTACTTGTTTAATAGGTTATCGATATAATACTCCGACTTATTGTATTTGTCAACAACGAAAAACAAAAAAAACAGACTTGCTGTTTTTTTTATTGACGATAAGAAATATCCCCATACGAGAGCAATTTGAATTCCTCATTTTCATATTCTATTATTGTCACGGAACAATTGGCTGGAGGATTTACGATTACCTGCTTCTGTCTTTCTTCCTCATCATTTCCATTTTTCGCATTGAGATGATGACCTAAAACAGCAATCACACCACCATGCGTAACAACCAACACATTCCCATTTGGATTCGCATCACCAATTTTTTTTAATTGACGAAGAATTCGCTCCAATAAAATATCGTAATTTTCACCACCCGATGCGATAAAACCTTGCTGAAAAAAATCAATGATACTGACTCCCTGAGGACGAAGATTACGCGTTCCCTCTAAGGTGCCAAAACACATTTCTTTTAATTGTTTGGTCGTTGAAAGAGGAATTTCTCGATTTCCTATGATACAATGTGCCGTATCAATCGTTCTCTCACTGCTAGAACTGTAAGCTGCTACAAAGGGAATGGAAAACAATCCCTCCCCGAGTTGTTTAGCCTGCGCTATTCCTTCCTCTGTTAATGGAGAGTCACACCATCCTTGGACTCTACCGATACGATTAAACATCGTTTGCCCATGACGAATCAAATACAGTTTCATTTTCATTCCCTCATTTTCTTTTCCATTTTATTATAGACGAAAACAAAGAAAAAGCACAGCAGATTATCCTGCTGTATTCAATTATTCAAGATTTAATTTATGATTCATCAAATAAACGCTAGCAAAATGGAATCCAAGAATCACAAGAATCGTAAGGATGGAACTAGTTGCAATTAGCAAGAAGACATATTCCTGCACCATCGCTACGCTTGCTGTTTCCATATTGACCGCATCCATTAACGATGGGTTGATCAAATAGTCAATTCCTATTCCAATGGTAGAAATGAACTGTACCCCGATATAAAGAATAATACCAAAGGCAACCGAACATACGATACGATTCGTATTTCTTGTTTGTCCTAACATCAAAGCCAAATAACATAGCTCTAACATAGAAATAATGGAAATAATGAACATCAGGATCGTCCAACCAATCATTTGTGTTACTTCCAGTCCATAGAATTCAAAGATGAATTTAATTTCCATTACGAATCCACTGATACCACCTTGATAGAATGCTAAAAACGTGGAAATCGCAACAATCAAAGCCGATAACGCAACACAAATCACACCGGATATTTCTTTCGCAATAATAATTTGATTTCTTGTTACTGGTAATGTATTCGTTAAATAACCTTCATCCTTTAACACATTTTGGTAGAAACGACGTACGCATACGACAAGCGTCCATAGCACGACACCAATTAAAGTAAAAATATATAATACAATCAAAATAGCAAAGACGGTCTTAAATACGGATAATGACTGCTGTAATGAATCAAAAATACGCAGCAAAATCGGCAATAGAAGTGCAGCTAAATATAATGGTGTCAGACTTTTGATTTCTGACTTAAGATCGTATTTTAATAATTTTCCTAACATCTAAATTCCTCCCTAAAGATTTCATCAATCGATTTACCTTCTGCATCTCTTAATTCATCAGCACTGGCAAATTGAACAATTTCTCCTTCTTTGATAAAAATGACATCATCCAGTATCCGTTCAATATCCGCTATCAAATGGGTGGATATCAGAAGGGTTGAATTTTCATTAAAATTCTTTAATATTGTATCTAAAATATAATCTCTTGACGCTGGATCCACACCACCAATCGGTTCATCCAAAATATATAAATCCGCTTTTCGACTCATCACTAAAATCAACTGCACTTTTTCTTTGGTACCTTTGGACATTGTTTTTAACTTATCATTTTCATCAATACGAAAATCTTTTAGCAATTGCTCTGCTTTACTGCGATCAAAATCATCATAAAAATCACAAAAATAATTTAACACTTCTTTGACTTTCATATCAAAACTAAGATAAGTTCGTTCTGGTAAA
>JBGUVL010000066.1:0-4455 GCA_045134375.1 Breznakia sp.
ATTTCGGGCAGTGTCCCCCAAATTATTTGGTTACCCTTTTTTATTTGCTTTTTTGTAAAATATGTAGATGGACAATTTCACTATCACTACCTAAGCGCATTGGAACGATATTGGTTCCACACCCAGAAGTAACAACCAATGGATAATTCTCATCATAATAACCATAAAGATTAGAATACAATAGTTTAAATATTAGATTTCCAGGAATAATTTGTCCATTATGCGTATGTCCACTCACCTGTAAATCAATGTCATTTCTATTTTCATATACAGGATAATGGGTCACATTTATTAAGAAATCATGATTGGAATAAGAAGAAGTCTGTTGCGTTTCTGTTGATGTCAGCACGATATGATTATATTTTTGATCCCCATCATTCAAACAAATCATACCACTTTGTTTCATCATAGCAGAAAACGATTTATCATATTTCGAGTACGATTCATGATTCCCTCTAATATAATAGCTCGGACAATCCACCCGTTTCATGTTATTTAAAAAACGCTCAAAATCTTTTTTCCCTGTCGCTTCATCATACAAATCTCCCGCAATCAAGATAAGATCAACATCACTTTCTGTGAAACGATCTACCAATTCATCAATTCGCTTTCCACTTAATGAATTACCTAAGTGAAGATCACTAACCAACAAAATCTCTGCAGTAACTGATTTTTCATTATAAATATAATAATCTTTATCAACGATGCGAACTGCTTTATCAAAAGAAAACATACATAATACAAGAGAAATCATTAATAAGATTAGCATACTTTCGATTCCATGAATTCGTTTCTGTTTCTTAAAAATTTTACGAGACAGAAAAAATAAGAACGAAAGAACAAAATGAAACAAATAGAAAGATGCAACATACAACAGCAAGTTTCCTGCGATAGTATCACTCCAAAAGTGATAGTAAAAAAAACGCAAGAACAAAATTACTAATGCGAAACAACGAACCAATCCAATGATTATCTGAAAGCTTCTTTTGTTAAGATAACGACAATTATCTTTATAAATGATATAGGACAATAGTAAAATTACAACGTATAATCCAATTAATAAAAAATACATAAACAGCCTTTCTAAAATTTATTTTAATACTTCTTGATAGACACGAAGTACATTTCGATAGAAAATTTTTTCTATCTCTTCTTCACTAAGACCCGCTTGTTCTAATGCTTCTTTTAACAGTGGCATCATTGATGCATCAGAAATTTCCAAATTAGGAGCAATGCCGTCAAAATCAGTTCCCAAACCAATACAGTCAATTCCAGCTAACTTTTTAATATAGAGAATATGTTTCACCATATCTTGAATTTCACTTCGTTCCCCACCAGTTTCACTTTGTTTCAAAAAGTCACCACAAAAATTAATTCCCATCACACCGCCACGTTCTGCTAATTTAATAATCATATCGTCACTCATATTACGTGCCACATCACAAACACTTCTAGCATTCGAATGGGAAGCTACAAATGGTTTTTTGGTATATTTTAATACATCGTAAAAACCAGCATCCGAAAGATGAGAAACATCAATGATCATTCCTAATCGCTCCATTTCGCGAATATATTGAATACCAAATTCAGTAAGTCCATCCTCTGTGTTAATCTGTTTCATATCTTGAAAATTTCGAATTCCTTTATTTTCAAAATTTGGATGTCCAATACCATTGGAGAAGTTCCAAGTTAACGTTACCATGCGAACCCCTAAACGATAGTAATTTCTCAACAAAGCTAAATCATTAGCTACAACGCCACCCTCTTCTATTGTCAATAAAGCCGACATCAATCCTTTCGAACGATTTTTTTCGATATCATCATAACAAAATACAGGAGCAATCAAATCACTGTTCGCTTCTATTTGACGATAGTAATGATCGATCAGTTGATGTGCTCTCTTGACCGGATCAACACCATTTCCCAGATAAACAAAACAAGCAAAATTCTGCAAAAGATAATCTCCCTTTTGCATTTTTTTTAAATCGACATTGCAATCATTCCATCGTAATGAAACTTTTTCTCCTGCGATTTCTTTATCAAGCAATCGGGATATTGTATCACAATGCATATCTACTACATTCATAAGAATTCCCTTTCTTTGTTATAATTTTTTTACCATTATAAGACAGTCTTTCGTTTCGTCCAACAATTTCACCGTTTCTAGATCACAAAATCCATACTGATGATAGAACGTTTGCAAAACATTATCATTATTTTCTGTATCAAACATTTTATATTGAATGTATTTTATTCCATCCCTTTGACACCATGCCTCACAACCTTTTAATAATGCCGATGCTACACTTGTAAAGTCCCCTTTCGCAGCAACAGAACAGGTATAGATTTCGGCACTTTCCTTCGTATGCTTTTTCAATACGATATAGCCCAAAATATCGCCATTATTATCATAGGACCAAAATGGCATACATGCATACTTTTCTATCTTCTTTTCATCCATATTATTGCGCTCGATCACTTGCATTACCTGTTTTTTCTCATCGGCGTCAAAAACAGCTTTTACGTGCATATCCATTGATGGCATTTTATGATGATTCGTTTTTTTCGTATTGCTTTGATTTCTTTTTCCACCTACGAAAGTTTCAAACAACGAAAAAGTCGAATGCTTTCGCTCTGGAAAGGCAATAACCTTACCCATAACTCTATCATATTCCTGATAGCTTTCTTTGATATAAGAAGGTGCATCGTCATGGATAATGATAGAACCATCCTTACCTTCATCAAAAAATTCCTTGTGCTTCCGCCATTCATACATAAAATTATCCTGCGACATATTCTCACTCCATCCTTATTAATTATGATATCACAAATCATAATTGAAAGGTAGTAAAGATAAAGACTCATAAATCGAAAAGAAGCATTAATAAGTATTCTTTTCTTAATGCTTCTTTTCGATTTGTTCCGTAATTTCATTTACTGCTAATTGTATTTCTTTTTCCACGTTTCGGCATTGAAACTTATCTTTTTTTGCATCACACAAAGGGCAGTGGTAATCCTCAACTTCGATTAAAAAATCATCTCCATCGTAAACATAGCCACATACACTACAAATCCATTTCATTTGATTCCTCCTAAATAAGAATTTTTCTTAATTATTATACCAAAAACAATGAATTTTACAACGATAACATCATAGGAATAAATCGAATGCCATTGACACACTGCTCATGATTCACTTTTTTAAACCCAAAATGCTCATATATAGGAACCGCATAAGGCGATGAATTGACGAATAAAAAACCACTTTGGTTCTCTTTTGTTATACAATTTAATAAAGCTCTCCCTATTCCCTTCCCTTGAAATGAAGAATCAACAAAAAATAATGCAATATAATTGCCATTATTTCTGGATGCAATTATCCCATTTAATACTCCATTTTCATATGCTCCATAGATGGTTAATCGATCTAGATATTGCTTATCGGTAATGCTTTGGTAAAATTCCTGTTTTCCTTCCTCACTATAAGTATTACCAACATACTCTAAAAACACATCCCAAACCAATGGAATGATGCTCTCTTTATTCAACACTAACTTAATTTCCACACTTTTTCTTCTATTTATTATAACTATACTCGATTCTTACAATTCTTTCCACCCCCTTTTAATTTTCATCATGTTACAATAGTTAACAGAGATTTATTTTTATGATAATAGGTAAATGGATTGGTTGGATTTATCTTAATCTGTTCATCATTCTATTACTTCAAAACAAAATCGAGAAGTTGGAATGATTTAATGAAAAAAGATTCCATAAACGATTGGGAACGTTACTTCCTATTCTTGCTTTTCTACATGGAAAAACCATGGCAATACGCCCTGATAGGATTGGCATACTGCTGTTGATATCTCTTTCACTTTGCGCTTTATCTTATATTGGAAAAAGCGTCAATCCTAATTATAGGAAAATATTTCATCTTATTTTTATTATTACAAGTACAATATTACAAATCTTACATTTACTATCCATTCATTAAAAAAGCACAGACTACTCTGTGCTTTCGCATTATTCAACACCAATAATATAAGAGTAAACAGGTTGTCCGCCCATCGTAGCTTCTACTTCTACCTCGTAATTATCTTCAATATAAGAAGTTACTGCTGCAAGATCATCCTCTGTTGTATTATCGCCACCAATTAAAGTAACAATTTCACTATCCCCATTAATCAGAGAATCAATCAATTTCTTAGTTGCTTCCATCTTATCGGATGTACTAACTACGATATCCTTTTCCTTGATTCCCATATAGTCACCTTCTTTGATTTCCATACCATCAAACATAGTATCTTTGATCGCATAAGTGACCTGACCTGTTGTTACATTAGCGATACCTTCCATCATCTCACTAACATTACTTTCTACATCAATTTCCGGATTAAACATCATACAAGCGCATAATCCCTGTGGAATGGTCTTGGAAGGAATGACATGAAT
>JBGUVL010000067.1:0-16813 GCA_045134375.1 Breznakia sp.
TTTTTGCCGACTTAGCTCAATTGGTAGAGCAACTGACTTGTAATCAGTAGGTTGGGGGTTCAATTCCTCTAGTCGGCACCATTGAAATGAAAACGTTAGTCCTTATGTGAATTAAGGACTTTTTTATTTTTGATAATCGATGGAAAGCAGTTAAGGAAGTCGACGTTTTTATGAATTGCATATCTTTATTTTTTATGGCATAATACTACTAATGCACAAAGGGGTGAGCATATGTTTAAGGGGATTCGATATAATATAAGAAGGACGATGGAATACGATCCGGCAGTTCATTCTAAGTTAGAAGTACTACTTCTTTACCCTCATATGAAGGCTTTGTTTTTTTATCGCATTGCACATTTTTTCTATCAGATACATTTCTATTTTTTGGCACGGTTTATGAGCAATATCGCACGATTTTGGACTGGAATTGAGATTCATCCCGGAGCCAAAATAGGAAAAGGATTGGTAATCGATCATGGAATTGGGGTTGTTATTGGGGAAACAGCAGAGATTGGTGATGATTGTGTAATTTATCATGGTGTAACACTAGGAGGAACAGGAAAAGAGCATGGGAAACGACATCCAACCATAGGAAATCGTGTCATGATTGGTTGTGGAGCCAAAGTGCTAGGCAACATCTTCGTTGGCGACAATGCTAAAATTGGTGCAAATTCAGTAGTAACTAAGGATGTGCCTGCGGGGATAAGTGTGGTAGGAATCCCCGCAAAACCGACAATATCTAAAATTTCAATTTCGAAATTGGATGATAATTAAAACGATTGAAATAGTTTTCAAAAAAAAGGGAATAAAAAGAGTGAATTTATCGTTTTAAAAAAAACTGGTTTTTAGTTTATTGAAAGGGAATGACTTTCCCTTTTTTTTATTGTATTATAATAGATAGAGATAGACAAAAGAAGGAGAGCTTATGTCAAATACAATTCATATTACAGGTCATAGAAATCCGGACAGTGATTCTATTTGTGCGGCAATTTCATATGCTTATTTAAAAAACGAGCTTGGGTATAAGGCAAAGGCATGTCGATTAGGAAAAATTAATCGTGAAACTCAGTTTATTCTTGAAAAATTCAAAATGAAGGAACCGGAGTTGATTAGTTCAGCCAAAGCGACATTGAAAGAAATTAACATGGACCCAGCGGTTCAAGTCAATCCTGAGGCTACGATTCGTCATGTTTGGGATTTGTGTTTAGCAAACAATACGAAGACGATTTATGTTGTCAATGACAAGGAAGAGTTAATTGGTTTAACCACTATGTCAGATGTTTCTAAAATTCAGATGCAGGATTTGAATATCACAAAAGATTTGTTAAAGGATACTCCATTAGAAAACTTAGTTGCAGCTTTAAAAGGAGAATTTATTTTTAAAGGTACTTTAAAGCGAAGTGGTTACGTTCGTATCTTCGACAAAAAAATGTTGCAACGAGATTTAACAGGAGCCATCATGGCACTAAGTGATAATGAAGATTCCATGATAAAATGTATGTCAAAAGGCTGTGCTGTTATCGCAATATCAGAAGGATTTATCCCAAGTGATTTCATCATTCGTATGGCAAAAGAAATGGGAGTTACCTTAATTTCAACCCCATATAATTTAATGAAAATTTTACAAATGATTTATCGAAGCATTCCGGTTGGACTAATGATGACACCTGCTTCGAAAATCGCAAAATTCAATGGGAATGAATATGTGGAAGATGCAGCTAAAATTATGTTAAAAACTAGATATCGTAATTATCCAGTTTACATGAATAATAAACTAATCGGTTCGGTAGCTCGTTACCACTTACTTTCTTATCAGAAAAAGAATTTTATTTTAGTGGATCATAACGAAGTATCGCAGACCATTGATGATCTAGAGTTTGGCAATATTCTTGAAATTATCGATCATCATCGTATCGGAGATATTGAAACAAGTCAGCCAATTATTTTCCGTAACCAACGTGTAGGTAGTACTTGTACCATTATTGCAACCATGTTTAAAGAGCATAGAGTTGCAATCCCTTACGAAATTGCAGGTGTATTATGTTGTGCAATCATCTCTGATACAATGAATTTTAATTCTCCTACCAGTACGGATACTGATGTTGCAATTGCGCAAGAAATGGCTGAAATGCATCAAATTGATCTCAAAGCATTAGCGAGAGAAATGTTTGTAAAAACAGCTACGATTGAAGGGAAGAGCAATAGTGATATTTTATATACTGATTTTAAAGAATATGAATTGGATGGATATCATATTGCAATCGGACAGACTAATGTATTTGATTTAGAGATGGTACATCAAATATCCAATGATTTTCAAGTGTATTTAGAAGAAGAGAATGCACGTTTTAAATACGATCTATTAATGATGGTATTTTCTAATGTAGAAGGAAAGGGAAGTCGTTTCTTATTTACCGGTCGATTAAGCAATCAGATCAAAGATACTTTTGCGAATCCTGAAAATGACGATGACTATCTCGCTGGATTTGTGTCTCGTAAAAAGCAAATTATTCCTAGAATTGCTGCTTTATTAAAATAATACAAGAAAGAGAACCCAAGAAAGTGATATTTCCATGGATTCTCTTTTTTTTATTGATGAAATCGATTTGGTATAAAGAACTAATCTAGTTGAGAAAGAAGGATTTTTATGGTTTGTTCTTCCGGATCGATATATATGGTTTTATAATTGGTCAAAGTGACAAATCCTAATGCTGCTCGATTTGGTTTTCGTAATGAACGTATTGCACAATAATTTATCGGAACACTTGATGAGTATCGCGCTTTGGAGTAGTAGGCTGCCAGCATGGCAGCTGTTCTTATTACATTTTCAGATGGTTGGGATGAAGCAACTACAACATGCGAACCATGGATATCTTTCGTATGAAACCAGAAATAATCTTTTCGGGAATGTTTCCAAGTGATGTAGTCATTTTGAATGTTATTTTTTCCAATATAGATTTCTGTATCATCTACGATAAGTGTAATAAAGTTAGGACGTTGTTTCTTTTTGCGTGCAATGGATCGTTGCTTCTTCTTCATATAACCAAGATTAGAGAGTTCTTCCCTAATTTCAGCAGCATCAAGGAAGGAAGCTTCTTCTAACTGTAATTCTAATATTTCAAAGTATTGAATCGTTTGCTTTGTTAAGTCAATCTGATGAGCCACTTCGATTTGTGCTGTTTTTGATTTTTGATATTTCTGATAGTATTTTTTGGCATTACCTTTGATGTCTAGTTTTTCATCTAATGGAATGATGATATCTTCCCCTGTTTCAAATGAAGGTAAAGTAACTTGTTTTTGTTTTGTCGAAAATTGATAAGCATAGGCATAGAGCAGATCACCATAGATTCGGTAATTTTCAAGGTCATAGGCGTCTTCTAATGTTTTTTCAAGTTTTAACAATTTGTTTCGATTTTTCTTTAATTCCTGTCGAACTACTTTATATAAATCACCACTTGCTTCTTTGATTCTTACTTTTTCTTCTTTTTCATAATAAAGTCGATCCATGCCTTCTTGCAAAGGATAGGTTTCCATTTCTATGGCTAAATGTTTTAAAGGAATGAGATGAAAGTAATCTTTTCCATCAATTTCTTTCTGATATAAAGTATGGGATTGGCTTAGTTCGCTCATGATTTCAGAAAAGTTTTCTCCATGGCGCAATCGATAGTGGAATTCGGTTGATAGTAAAGGGGAGAAACCATGAAATTGTTTGGCGAAGCTTTCTTCGACATTAATATCCATTGGGGTGAACGGATCTTGTTTTCCATCTTGTGCTTTTACTGGTATAAATACAGCACCCGGATGAATTGTTCGAATACTATTTTCAAAAGGAGGAATTCGTTTAATTGCATCTATAACACGATTTTCATCGTTGATTAAAATAATATTGGCATATTTACCCATTAGTTCAACGACCATACGAATCGTGTGGATATCTCCAAGTTCATTCCTTGCCTGTAGAACGATGGTTATAATGCGATCTAATCCTTCTTGTTGAATTTTTTGGATGATGGCACCATTAATATGTTTTCTCAATACCATAACAAAAGAAGAAGGAATATCCATAGTATGATAAGTTCGATTGGTCAAATGGATACGGTTATAAGTACTGTGAGCAGAAATCATTAATTTATAATTGGTGCTTCCTGCTCGTATTGTAAAAAGTATTTCCGTATCTGAAATTTGTTGTATTTTATTGATTTTTCCTGGAACAAGCACCTGAAGCTCTTTGCAAAGCTGGTGCATTACTAATCCATCAAAAGCCATAGTATCACCAGGAAAGATTATACCACATCTTTTTTTAAGGAAACAGAGGATCCCGATAAAAGTAGGAATAATTCATAAAAAGTAGTTTTACGAAAGAAAAAGTAATGTTATAATGGAGTACAAATAAAAGAGGTAGTATTGTATGAAAAAAGGGTTGTTGATTATTTTAAGTGGTCCAAGTGGAGTTGGAAAAGGAACCGTAAGAGGATTCTTTATGAAAGATGAGTCACTAAATTTAACGTATTCGATTTCTATGACGACACGCTTACCACGTAAGGGAGAAGTGGATGGTAAGGACTATATCTTTACTGATAAAGAACATTTTGAGCAGGCAATTCAAGATGGAGAATTGTTGGAATGGGCAGAATTTGTAGGTAATTATTATGGAACACCCCTTTCCCAAGTAGAAAAGCTTCGGAATGAAGGAAAAAATGTAATCTTGGAAATTGAAGTTCAGGGAGCACAACAAGTGGCGAAAAAAGTACCAGACTGTATTAGCATTTTCATGATTCCACCAACGATGGAGGAATTAGAAAATCGAATTCGCGGACGTAGTACAGAACCAGAAGAAATCATTCAAGAGCGTTTGGCAAAAGCAGCAAAGGAAATGAAGTTGATTAAAGATTATAAATATGTCGTATGCAATGATGATCCAGAATTGGCAGCTCAATATATTGGGTTAATTATAAAAAAACATATGCAAAATTAAACACGGTTAATAATGAAAACCTTTCATAACTTTTGATGAAAATGATGATAAAAAGAGACACTGACAATTAATTTGAAATCAGTGTTTTTTTTATCGTATAATTATATCCTTATTTATAATTATGCCATATTAAATTAATGATTAGTAGCTTTATATAAATTCATATGATAGCCGATAATATAAATAGGAAGAATAGAAGGGGTTGGGAATATGATTTATTAAACGAGAATAAGATTTATTTATTCAAAAAAATAATAATATAAAAGTAGAAAGAAAAAAATAATTAATTATAAAAAATAGCATTTACTATATTAACATTTTTCTTGTTTTAACAGTTAGTACAATAAGTATTTTTAAAGCACGAAAACTAATAACAAAAAAAGTATCGGATTCTTTTTCTTTATGGAGTGCATATCATTATAGTTATTCATTTAACGCATCTGCAGTTTTAACATAGGATAGCTCAAATAAAATAAGTCAAATCTCTAACCTTTCTTTATCAAGCGTTACTTATACAACAGGAACACCTAGCTTAACAGCTAATTTTATAGCAAAACAAAAAAGTAAATCTATTATGAGTGATAAATTATCAGCAAAATATGTTGTAACATTAACAAGAAACATTTACGGTTATTATTCTGATAAAATTGATTATACATTAACTTATAGGGTCAGTGATAATGGAACTCCATATTCAATGAAAGATAATACAGAACCGTTGATTTTAGTAGATGTAGAAATAGGAGAACCTTACGATATCAAATATTACGGCAGATAGTGAAAGGAGATTTTATAACAAACAATAAAATAATTTTTGATAGTTTTATTTTCGATACAGAAAATAACACTATCACTATTTTAAACGGTTCAGAAGGAACGTATTCATATAAAAATATAGTCAAATGCAACATATTAAATGAGAAAGCGAAATATCACGGTAAAGACATACCCTTTTTAGCAACGGTACCAAATGGTCCACTAGGAGGTGGATCAATGTGGGAATTTCAAATTTATGTTGGATTAAAACTCACTATGTCAGATAATACTATTTGAGCAATATATACTTCAAAAAAGGCGACTACAATAAACACAGATATTCATATAAAAGATATTAATGAAGTTAAAAAAATTAAAAAAACAATAGATAAAATAATTAAAAAATATCAATAGTATGTTGGATAATACTTATATGAAAAAAGGTTAATAAGCTGTTGACAAACTAGAGGTATTGATTAGTTTTTCACACTTTAGTTGAGAGTGTACGGCTAGGCTAACACGGTTTTTATATTTACTATGCGATAATAAAGGCGATAAAAGAGGATATGGAAATGGAAAGGGATATAATTGAATTAAAATGGCATAATGCCAAGTAGTGGGGACACACAATTTGGCATTATGCCTCTTTTATCAACAGTTTGATAAAGTATTTTATTGCTTTCTATCTTTTTTCACGGATTTATTTTTACGATTTAAAAATTGAATACATAGAAGTTTTGTGATCAGTGAAATGGTTGCTAATTTTGTTGCGCTGTTTTCGTTGGTAAAATGAGGAAAAGAAAGTAAGGGATCCTGTGCTGAAGTGAATGATACTACGACACAATGGATGGATTCTTCTATTTCTTCACAAAATAGGTTATACGCTCCCTTTAATCCACTTGTCTTAACTTGTAAATCAATTCCATCACTAATCTGGGAAATGGTAATTACTTGTTTTAAAAGAGTAATGGCAATTAAATAAGCAATATGAATTCGTTGGTATTTTTTCTTGATTGGTTTTGGCATCAAATTAAGTTTTACATAGTTATTCACCATAGCCGGAGTAATGATTGGATTGTTTTCTTCCTGAAGAAAGAATAAATAGCGATTTACTAATGTTATCAATTGATCCATATAAACATCGAAATCAGGGAGCTCTTCCCAGCGAGGAAGATGAATCTTATCGTATTCTCGTAAAGCTTCTATTAAGTCTTTCATTGTATTGACCTCCCAAATTTATATTTAGTATATTCTAAAAACGAAAACGTGTAAATATAATTTATTTAATTTTTTTATCTAGTAATAATTACTATGTGTATTGACTATAAAGATTAGTAATGATATGCTAAAGATAGAAAAAAAGGAGAACAATATGATTAGAATAGTGTGTGATTCTTCGACGCTGTATTCCAGTAAAGAAGGAGAAAAAAAAGGACTTTTGATTACGCCATTAATGGTAAGTGCAAATGGTAAATCGTATCGAGAATTTGATGAAATAAGTAGTGAAGCTTTTTTGGATATTGTGAGACAAGGGGCGATACCTTCTAGTTCGCAGCCATCCATTGGAGAAAAAATGGATCTCTATGATCATTATCAAGAAGATACGATCCTTGATATTACGATGGCAGATGGATTATCGGGAACTTATCAAAGTGCTTGCATGGCAAGAGAAGATGCCGTTAATAAAGACAATATCTATGTGTTGAATTCGAAAACATTATGTGGACCGCATCGTTATTTAGTGAATAAAGCATTACGATTAAGCACAGAGGGAAAATCGGTAGAAGAGATGATTGCAGCATTAAATGAAAGTATTGATAATAGTATCTCATTTTTAATTCCAATGGATTTTTCTTTCTTAAAAAGAGGAGGAAGATTAACACCAATGGCAGCGACCTTTGGGGGGATGCTGAAACTGGTTCCTATCATGACACAGACAAAAGATGGAACTCGGTTAGAAAAAAAAGCGGTAAAACGTACTTTTAAGGGTGCAATCGAGGAAGTGATCAAAGGTTTTAAAGAATACGGAGTAGATGAAAACTATTATATTTCTATTTCTCATGCGGGAAATGAGAAATGCGCCGTTCAGGCGAATACAATGTTGTCCAATGCATTTTCATGTGAGATTGAGATGTTTTTATTGAGTCCAGCGTTTATCACGCAAGGCGGACCGGATTGTGTTGCGATACAAGCCATAAAAAAATAAATAATAGGAGCTGTTTTGACATTTTTTTCAGTCCTATTTCATTATCATAATGATGGTGATTTAGATGAAATGTTATCCAATCAAAGAAATCTTTGTGCCTTTATTCTATGATCGACAAGAAGTATTATTGTATTTAATTCAACATCATAGTCCACAATTACCATTGATCTTTGAAACAGTAGATTGCGAGGATTTTTTGGAACATTGTTTATCATTCTACGGTGATGAAAATTATGAATGCCAAGATACTACGATGATTTATACGCATCCGATTACACAACAAAAAAGTTATTGCTATGTACGCCCTTATGGGTTTACTCTATCGTCTTTATTGGGGTTTGAACAATTTTTAAAACGCTATTTTTATTACTATTTTGTTGTTGAAGAAGAGAATTCAAGGACTTCTTGGCTTACCTATCGAATAAGCGTATAAACAAAGTGTTTTTCCTTATCTGATTTAAGAAAAAGTGTTGTACTTGTGATAAAGATTTTGTATAATACATAATGTAGAAATTTTACAGGAGGCATATTATGAACGATTTATGGGTATCATTAGGTAGTTTGATTATCGGCCTGATTATTGGAGGCTTATTAGGATTCTACTTCACAAAAAAGAAATTTGAAAAAGAACTGAAAGAAAATCCTCCAATTAATGAAAAGATGATTCGTGCTATGTTCTTGCAGATGGGAAGAAAACCATCCGAAGCACAAATCAGGCAGATCATGAAATCCGTGAATGCAAATAGATAATAACACAGTGAAAGCTGTGTTTTATTTTTTTGAAACGAACAAAATTGTTAGAATTGCTAATTCGTTATTTTTTTCTGTTATAATGAACATGGTGATAATAATGTTAAAATTTTTTCGAAAACTATTACTTTTAATTATTTCGTTCGTTTTGCTTGTGGTGATTGGCTTTTGTGGTGTGGGTTATTGGAATTACAAGAATTGTATCAAGGATATTCCTATTCAAGAAAAGGTAAATCAAATACAAGCAGTAAATCATTATACACCATTAGATAAGGTAAGTAATTATTATAAGGACGCTATTGTCGCAATTGAAGATCATCGCTTTTATTCGCATCATGGAATTGATTATGTAGCGTTAGTAAGGGTAACAATAGCCAATATTGCGGCACAGGAGATTCTTGCAGGGGGCAGCACGATTACACAACAATTAGCGAAAAATATGTACTTTGATCAAAGTCATTCTATGACGCGAAAAATAAGTGAAGCGTTTGTGGCTCATGAATTGGAAAAACATTATGATAAAAATGAAATTTTAGAACTCTATATAAATAGCATTTATTATGGGGATGGATATTATGGGATTTATGATGCTAGTATGGGCTATTTTGGTGTTGATCCTTTGCATCTGACGTTAGCACAAGCAAGCATGTTAGCGGGTCTTCCACAGGCTCCTAGTGCTTATGCATTAAGTACTTCTTATGAAGTTGCTGCTCGTCGACAAATGGAAGTATTAAATGCGATGTTAGAATATGGATATATAAATAAAGAACAATATATGGCAGCATTAGCAATTGATTTACGAGAATAAAAGACGGAATCTTGATGATACCGTCTTTCTTTATTATTTCTCTAATTGTTCAATCGCGTTGTTTATACGACGCATGGTTTCTTCTTTTCCAAGTACATGAGCTAATTCTACTGCACCTCCTGGGGTGAATGCTTTAAAGGATAAAGCAACACGTACTGGCCACATAACTCGTCCGTTTTTTACTTCTTTTTCTTTCGCTAAATTAATAAAGAAATCATGAAGCTGATCGAAGTCATTGAAATCAGCAAATTGATCAAGACCCTCTTTTACCCAGTGCAATGCTTCTAATGAATTTTCTGGATTCGTTTTCATTTTTTTGCTGGTAAACATATTCGCATCAAATGCGTGAGGTTCATTTATAAAATCAATATTTTCTGAAAT
This sequence comes from Breznakia sp., assembly GCA_045134375.1. Lineage (GTDB taxonomy): Bacteria > Bacillota_I > Bacilli_A > Erysipelotrichales > Erysipelotrichaceae > JBGUVL01. The sequence continues at coordinate 9,877 of JBGUVL010000067.1, forward strand.
TTCATTTAAAGTAGCGACACGCAATTGTAATACTTTACTTAGGGCAAGCAAATCAACATCTCTAGTAATGCTCTTTTCATAATAAGGCATTGCCATTTTATGGAATTCTTCTAATGGTAGGTTACGAATATAAATACCATTCATCCATTTTAATTTTTCAATATCAAAGATTGCTCCTGATTTACTGATTCGTTTAACATCAAATACTTTGATTAATTCTTCTAAGGAGAAGATTTCTTGTTCACCTTCTGGTGCCCATCCTAACAATGCAATATAATTGATGATGGCATCGTTTAAATAGCCTTGTGCAACTAGATCCTGGTAAGAAGCATCACCATTACGTTTGCTTAGTTTATGATGTTCGTCTTTCATTACTGGTGGCACATGAACGTAAGTTGGAATATCCCATCCAAATGCTTGATAGATTAAATTGTATTTTGGAGTACTAGAAAGATATTCGTTTCCACGTACAACATGAGAAATTTGCATTTGATGATCGTCAATAATATTAGCAAAATTGTAAGTTGGGAAACCATCACTTTTTAATAAAATACTTTCGTCAAGGATCTTATTATCCACTTCAATCCTACCATAGACTTCATCATCAAAGTGTGTTGTTCCTCTTCGCTTGATCGTTTGACGGATGACATATGGTTCTCCTGCTGCAACACGTTTCTTTGCTTCTTCTAATGAGATGTCATGGCAAGGATCCACATATAGGAATGCTTCTCCTTCGGCAGCTTCTTTTTGTTTTGCGATATCTTCTTCGCTACAGAAACAATAGTGAGCACCACCTAATTCAACTAATTTTTCGGCATAGGCTTTGTACATTCCCAAACGTTCGGATTGAATATATGGACCAAAGTCACCTGGTTTATCAGGTCCTTCATCATAGTGCAGTCCCGTTTTTTCCATGACATCATAGATCATATCAACAGCACCTTCTACCTCACGTTCTTGATCGGTATCCTCAATACGTAATATGAAGTCACCAGCGTCATGCTTGGCGATCAAGTATTCATATAATGCCGTTCTAAGGTTTCCAATATGCATATATCCCGTAGGACTTGGTGCGAATCTTGTTCTTGTTTTTTTCATAAACTTCTCCTTTTTCATATTGACAATCTAATTCATAAAGGGTAGAATACTATTGCGTCAAAAATTGGGGTGTAGCCAAGCGGTAAGGCAACGGACTCTGACTCCGTCATGCATAGGTTCGAATCCTATTACCCCAGCCAATATAACTACAAACAGGGTAATTCCTGTTTTTTTTGTTTCCTTTTAAGGAACAACAGAACATTTATTTTTGACAAATAAAAAGAATCAATAGTATGATCCTTTGAATTACAAATGGTAGCCTGTAGGGGGCTCGAACCCCTGCATGCTAGGATGAGAACCTAGTGTGTTAACCGCTTCACCAACAGGCCATCAGTACTTGGTACTTTATTATAGTATATCAATTTGTTCCAAGGTTCAAGAATTATTTTTTAATCTACTTTACTTTTCGGTATTTTTCACTATTTTTATTGGTGTTTGATCAAATTTATTGAAACTTTAGAATGATAAAAAAGATATCAAATTATGTTTGACACAATAGTAGAATGGAAAGCCCTGTCGTTTTAAATCTTATTATTAATTACTTCGTTATGAGAAAAGATGTGATCGATAAAAGTAGAATTATGATGAATGTATGTGATTTTTTGTGAAAATGATAAATCTGTTTACTTTTTAAAGAAAACGCCTATAATGTTATTCAATAATAATGGAGTGAAATAGTTATGAACAAAATAAAGAATGCATTATATAAATTTATGTATGGAAGATATGGAAATGATGCGTTGAACAATTTTATTTTTGCGATTATTTTTATTTTAATCATTGCGAATGGTCTTTGGTGGAAAAATGGAATTGTCTATGGTGTGATCTGGGGGTTATTGGCAATCGATATCTATCGAACGTATTCTCGTAACATCTATCAAAGGCGAATGGAAAATAATAAGTTTTTAGAATTGATTCGCCCTATTTCCAAACGTGTGAATCTTGCGAAAAAACAGTCAAAAGATAAGCATCATCGTTATTTTATTTGTCCTTCCTGTTCGCAGAATGTGCGAGTACCAAAAGGAAAAGGAAAAATTGTGATTACTTGTCCAAAATGTGGACATAAATTTGAAAGAAAATCTTAGGTGAATAATATGTACATTTTAATTTATTTTTTTCTATTTTTATTATTGAGCCAAGTTGTTTTTTATTTTCCTGGACTTGGAATATTGCTTTATCTAGGATTTCTCGCTTATGTGATTTATCAGCAAAAAAAGAGAACACAAAGGTATCGTGAATATTATCAACAGCAAAATTGTAGTGATAATAATCATGCAAGTTGGGGAAATGCCGCTGCTAATGAAAGTAAAAAAGTGAAGGATGCGATTGATGTTGAGTATCGCGAGGAAGAACTGTAGCAAGAAATGTGTCTTGCATGAAATGTCGATTATGGTATAATAAAGATAGTTAGCAAGGAGGAGAAATCATGCCAGTAAAAGTTAATTTAGATACATGTATCGGATGTGGAGCTTGTGTAGGTGTTTGTCCTACAGGTGCTTTATCTTTAAACGATGAAGGTAAATCTGTTTGTGATGAAAACGTATGTGTTGACTGTGGAGCTTGTGTAGGAACTTGCCCAGTTGAAGCTATTACACAGGAATAATTCCATCATTTAGCAGAAGAAAAACCAGGCGAAAGCTTGGTTTTTTTTGGTATTTGCGATATAGTATAATAGCCTGTAAAAATAGAGGAGTTTTTATATGAATGAAAAATGGACATTGCCAAATTTAAAATTAGCACAGAAAAGAACAAAAGAAAAAGTAAATATTGAAAAATCGTTGTTTCAAGTACCAGAACAGGTAAAGAATATGGGGATGGGAAGAACCTTTTATTTACGTACCTATGGTTGTCAGGCAAATGAGAGAGATGGGGAAACCATTGCGGGTATCCTAGAACAATTGCATTTTACCCAAGTGGAACGCCCAGAGGAAGCCGATTTCATCTTACTGAATACTTGTGCGGTACGAAAAAATGCAGAAGATAAAGCATTGGGAGAATTAGGATTGTTAAAACGATTGAAATTAACAAATCCGGACTTGATTTTAGGAATGTGCGGTTGTATGGCACAGGAAGAGGAAATCGTTGCGACGATTTTAAAAAAGTTCCCTTATGTTGATCTTGTATTTGGAACTCACAACATCCATCGTTTACCTGAATTACTGTATCAGGCTATGATGAATAAGGAAAGAACCATTGAAGTTTTTTCAAAAGAAGGAGAAGTCATTGAAAATCTACCGGTCAAACGATTTGGTAAATACAAAGCATGGGTAAATATCATGTATGGTTGTGATAAATTCTGTACCTATTGTATCGTTCCTTATACAAGAGGTAAAGAGCGTTCTCGTCGGATGGAGGATATCATAGAAGAAATTCAAGTTTTAAAGAATGAAGGTTTTAAAGAGGTTACCTTACTTGGACAAAATGTCAATTCTTATGGGAAAGATCTAGGGATGGAATGTGGCTTTGCTACTTTATTGGAAGAGGTAGCTAAGACCAAGATCGAGCGTATTCGTTTTACGACATCACATCCTTGGGATTTTAGTGATCAGATGATTGCGATGATAGCGAAATACGATAACATCATGCCGTTTATTCATTTACCAGTGCAATCGGGAGATAGTGATATTTTGAAAATCATGGGTAGAAGATATACCATAGAAGAATATCGTACCTTATACGATAAGATAGTAGCAAATATTCCTGATTGTGCATTCTCTACGGATATCATCGTGGGATTCCCAAATGAAAGTGAAGAACAGTTTAAAAGAACATTAGATATTGTTGATTATTGTAAATTTGACAATGCTTATACTTTTATCTATTCTCCACGTGAAGGAACACCTGCGGCAGCTATGCCAGATACGGTTTCTAAGGCAGAAAAGGAAGATCGTTTGCAACGATTAATGCAGAAAACAGATGGTTATGCTAAAGAGCAGAATAAAAAATGGGAAGGAAAAGTGTGTAAAGTGCTTGTCGATGGACCAAGCAAAAAGAATAAAGATATTTACTCTGGTTATACAGAACAGAATAAGTTGGTAAACTTTACCGTTACCAATGCCAAACCAGGGGATATCGTAAAGGTTAAAATTACAGAAGCAAAAACATGGACTTTAAATGGAGAACAGGTAGATTAATACCTGTTTTCTTTTTGTTCTTTACAATATAACATTGTTATGTTATTTTAATTTTGAACAGATAGCATTTTCGTTAATGGAGGTAACCTATGATTTCAAAAAAAGAATTGCTGCAGCTAACGGGAATTTCTTATGGACAGTTATATCGCTGGAAAAGAGAAGGATTGATACCGGAATCATGGTTTGTGAAAAAATCATCTTATACAGGGCAAGAAACTTTTTTTCCAAAGGAGAAAATAGTAGAGAGAATTCATGCGATTCAAGAATTAAAGGAACATTATTCTTTAGATGAAGTTGCAAGAATGCTTTCACCAAAGACCAACAAAGATATTCGAATCAATGAAGAGTATTTACAGCAGATTAAAGATATTGACGAACTCGTTATGAAAAGTTATCTGCATTATCGAAAAGGGGATCTACATTTTTTTGATGTGTTATTGATGGCTTGCTATAGTTGTATTAAAAAGCAATTATCTCTGCCGAATAACGAAATGGAAAAACTAATTGAGTCATCCATCATTTCAGCTCTTAAACTTGGTAGTATTGACATGATGTTCATCGTATTTCAACTTGATTGGAAACCTTATATCATTGTATTAAAAGAAAGCAGTTTTCATAAGGATGATAATACAATTTTCTATGATCGGCGAATGGAAATTATGTTGGAATTAAGTGTAAGTGAAGTGAATGATATTTTTAGAAAGAATAATGAATCACTATTTAAGGGAGGAAATGAAAATGAATAATATAAAAATTGATGGTTTTGGAAAAGTGAACGAAGGACAATACGATTCGATTTCAATTAGCGGTAGTGGGAAACTTTGCGGAGATATTCAATGCAAGCAGTTAAACGTAGAGGGAAGTGGCAAGAGTGAGGGAAATTTAACTTGTGATACCATTGTTGTTTCTGGTGTGATGAAAAATGAAGGCAATCTCAATGTTAAAGAAGCTAACATTGAGGGTGTTTGCAATTGTGAAGGAAACCTTAAAGCAGAACGTATTGTTATCGATGGTGCAATCAAAAGCGAAGGATATTTAAATGCAGAGTATCTAGAAGTCAATGGTGCTTTAAAAAACGATACAGAAATCAATGTGGACCATATGATTGTCGATGGAAAGGTCAAAGCAGTCGATATTGTGGGAAGAAAAATTGAGATGAATTCGAACAAAATTTTCCGTGGTTTCTTTTCTAGTATCAGTCATTTTGAGAATCAAGTGAATACTATTACTTGCGATGAAATCATTGCTTCCTCATTAAAATGTGATAAGATTAGCTGTGACCACATTGTATTGAAACATGGTTGTAAAATTGATGTAGTGGAATGCTATGGGACATTATCTTATGATTCTACTTGTAATGTTCGTAGTGTCCAAGGCACTTGTGTTGTCAACGGAAGTACACGATAGAAATCTTTGCTCCTGTTTTTGCTAACCACATAAAATTAAAAATCAGAAATTAAGATACAATCCCTCCTTTCATAAAGAACATTATTTATTTAGAGGTCATATCATCTTGATTTCTGATTTTTTTATTCATAATAGAAAAGTATCGCAATATCACTTATCACGGTGATTTCTTTCTTCATTTTTATTTAAGATATGATTTGCATTGTGGTTCTTTCTACTTTTGTTTGATTTTTATGGAGATGCGAGTAATATATTGATTGACATCCTTTTCGCTGATTTCACCAATCAGATAATCTTCATAAGCATATTTTTCTAATGTTAGATGATGTATTTGTGCATAATCTAACATTTTTTCATAGGTTGTTAATAGATTTCGATAGCTTCCTTTATGATAGGCACAAAGATAATCACCACCTTCTCTTATTACGGTTTGATGACTTTTGTTTTTTGCATAAACAAACAGATAGGAGTAGTTATACATACGTTTTTTCTTAATATTTTCTAATGACATGACAATTCCAGCAAATTCTCCACTAGCAATATGATTGGTTTCTAAAAATTCGGTATATTCATTCATAAAGGCAGCAAAATCTTTTTCATTGACATCTTCGAGAAAATTTGAACGAAGGATATAACGTGGCTTTAATGGGGTAATCGTAATTTGGCTTTTCTCTAATTGGATTCCTTCTTGGGTAAATTGTTTTAGTGAGGAAATCATATCTTTGATCTGGTAAAGATGATAAATATTTTTTTCAATCTTCGCTTCTTGCTGTTCTAATAGGTCTAAAAAAATAGTAGGATTACGTTGTGATAGATAATTGCGGATGTCTTTTAAAGACATCCCTAATTTTTTAAGTGTAGTGATTACTTTAAAAGTATCGTATTGATGATAGGAGTAATAGCGATATCCTTTTTCATCCACATAAACCGGTTTAAATAAATTGATTTCATCATAGTGGAACAGGACATGTTTTTCGACTCCACAAATTTTAGCAAAAGCTCCACAAGATAGTAATTTTTCTTTCATTATTATTGCTCCTATTGACTATAAGGTTACCTTATACTTTATGATATCTAATACGATGTATACTGTCAAGAAAGGAGGAACGATATGAAATTGATCTTACATTATTTAAAACGTTATCCGTTGCTGCTTCTTTGTAATGTGATTTCAGTTTTTGGTTTTGCACTTGTTGAACTTGGGATACCAACAATTATTGCACAGATGATTGATGTTGGAGTTCAAAACCAAGATCAACAGTATATTTTGCAGATGGGTATGCTGATTTTGGTTATTT
>JBGUVL010000068.1:0-19000 GCA_045134375.1 Breznakia sp.
TGATTATCCTTTAGCATTAAAAGAAAATGCAACAATGATTCGTGTAGGTAGTATTTTATTTGACTAAAAAAAGAAATTCTAGTAGAAAAGTGAATGATAAAAGTGTCTTACCTTTTAAAAAATTCACTTTTCTATTTTGAATTTCTTTTTTATTATTTCTATGATTGTGAAAATACAACAAGTATTTTCATAACCTTTTATATTAAAAGGATTTCCTATAAAAGATCATGATATTTTTCCAACTAGACAAAGTTTTATAACATTGCACGAATAGGTTATCTATTTTATAATTAAACTATAATAGAAAGAGGTTATCCCATATGCAGAAACAGTGGAAATTACTAGTATCGTTGGCTCTTCTTATTTCACTTTTTGGTTGTTCTTCGCAGCCAAAGATTGATGAAGAAATGATGAAAGAGTTTGATGCTTTTCTGGAAGAAGATTTTATCGCTACTATGGAAGATTCTTATCTTAATATGCATGTTTTTTTGGAACATCCAGAAAATTACGGCATTGATCGAGATCGTGTTGAAATTGTGTTAAGCGAAACTTACTCCGATGATTGGATCAAAGAAAATCAGAAAGAAGTGAGAGAACGGAAAAAGAAATTTGAAGCATTCGATCGTAATAAGATGGATAAAGAACATCAGGATGTTTATGATTGCTTTGCTTATCTATTAGAATGTAGTGAAGAAATGAGTCGAGATGAATATGCTTATTTGGATTCACAATTTAATAGTATGAATGGGATTCACTCACAATTACCGACTCTATTTGCTGATTGGGTCCTTCGTGATGAACAGGATGTAATGGATTTGATAACTTTAGTGGATTCTACGAAAGAAGTTGTCGATGGATTGATTTCCTATACGTTGAGACAAATGGAAGAAGGAACGGTTCTGATTGATTTCGATGCAGTGAGAGAAAAATGTAATACCATCATTACAGCGGATAAAGAAGGAAGTACTTTGGTACAAATGAAAAATCATATTGATGAAATGGACTTAGAAGAACACAAAAAACAGGAGTATAAACAAAAATTAGAAGCTGCATATGTAGAAAGCTTTCTTCCTGCGTATCAAGATATTTTAAACTGCATGAATGAATTGGAGGATGGGAAATATAATACAAAGGGGCTATCTACCATTAAAAATGGAAAAAAATATTATGAAGTTTTATTTCGTTATGTCACTGGAAGTGACAAATCAATCAATGATATCAGAGAACAATTGAAAGAGGATGCGGAGGAAGCACTTCATACCATAACATTACTGGCAATGAAAAATCCAGATGTATATGAGAAGTGGGCGAATGGGCAGTATACAACAGGTTATACTTCTTATGAACAAATTATGAGTGATTTAAATCAGAAATCAGTAGAAGATTTTCCAGAAATCGGTCAGTTGGATTACAAAATCGTTCCATTAGCGGCTGATTTAGCAACCGAAGGTATTGTTGCCTATTTTAATTTACCGGCATTGGATTCAACTACAAAAAGAGAAATCCGCGTGAATACCTCTTATGGGGATGTGGGTGCATTGAATACGTTCACTACGTTGGCACACGAAGGAATTCCTGGGCATATGTACCAAACACAATACGCTTATGATAACATCAATCAACCTTGGCGATTAGTATGCTCTGATTTTAGTGGTTATACGGAAGGATATGCTACCTATGTGGAGTTGTATTCGTTAAAATATCTTTCACTCGATGAGGATGTACTTTCGCTAGAAGAGGCGATGACGATTTATCAGAATTCTTTAATTGCATTATTGGATATTGGAATTCATTATGACGGTTGGAGCATTGAAGATACCAAAGAATTCTTTGCTGATTATGGATTGAATTTTGAAGTTGCTAATGAGATTTATCGACAGATTGTCTATAATCCTGCTGCTTTTCTCCCTTACTATGTAGGTTATAGTGAAATTGCTGAGCTGAAGGAAGAAGCGATGGATGAATTGGAAGGCAAATTTGATGATAAAGAGTTCCATGCAGCTTTATTAAAAAGTGGAAAAGCTCCATATCATGTAGTGGAAAAGAATATAGAAGAGTATATTAATTCAGTGAAATAAAGGAAAGTTAGCAATGCTCGATAAGATTTGAGAAAAAAACCATTGTTGATTGAATCAGCAATGGTTTTTGAATGGAATGTTTTTAAAATAATTTTTCTTGGTGCGTAGCGAATAGATATTCATCGATAGTGTTTTTGATTCGATCTTTGATTAGTTCTTCTGGATCGTTTTCTAATTCACCACATCTTACCTTAGTGTATTGTATTGGCATAAATTGGGATAAGACAGCTAAGGATATTCCATATTTTCTTAAATTATTGATCATTTTATCCTTTGCCTCTTTTACGCTTGGAACTGGCATATAGTAACGTGAACGATCCGAGAAAGAGAATTTACGTTTGAACCATAATTCATTTTCATCACCATGATAGTGTTTCGACCAGTTTTTTGGTTCTGCCAACATTGCTTCTTCTAATACATCAATAAAGTGGGATTTTTCTTCTTCTTTTCCATGTAGGATCATTTCTTCCATATAGGCTAATGAGAATAGCCCCTCACGCATTGCATAAGTTAATCCTGGACCAACTTTTAAAATGCCAACGCCATCTTCTACTAATTCTTTTAATTTGTATTTTGTTTGGTAGTCTGTGGAATGACCTTCAAATACTAAATTAGGGAATTCTTTAATCGAAGCCATTAATTCTGCCGCTTTTGCTCGATCGTATTCGGTGCAACCGGCATCTTTTTCTTCTACTCCTGGTTGTACAACAACGCCAATGACATCTTTCCATGTTTCCTGCAATCCTTGTTTTGCGAAAGCTTCTTCAAATGCGGATACCGTTGCTTTGAAGTCTTCTACTCGTGTTACTTGCATTCCGGCATTAGGATCCTGTGCGCCTCCTGGAATTGGAACTTCACTACCTACGATGTAAACGGGTCTTACCGCATTTGGATTCGTTTTTAATAATTCTTGATAGGTATTTTCACATACTTTGGCTAATTCAGCACCACGACGAGAAATGATTTCATCACTTAATCTTGCTTCTGGATCGTCATCGGCAACTTTCATACTTGTATCAATATGAATCTTAGTGAATCCAGCAGCAACATAACAACGAACCAATTCTCTTGCTTCAGCCATTGCTTCGGTTTCATTTTTCGAAGCAAACGTTAAAGGCCCTAAATGATCGCCTCCTAAGAATACACGGTTTTTATCGAAATCAACTTTTTCAGCAATTTGCATGACAAAATCTTTAAAATCGGCTGGTTTCATTCCAGTATAACCACCGTTTTGATCAACTTGATTTGCAGTTGATTCAATTAGGACGCAAGAATTGTCTCTTTTTGCACATTCCATTGCGGCTTCAATGACATACTCGTTTGCGCTGCAACAAGAATAAATCCCTACCGCTTCTCCTTTTTTCTGTTGTGATACAATTTGTTTTAATGGATTATTATTCATTTTAAGAATCCTCCTTTTCATCTGCATTATAATACGAGGAAAAGGCTTTGTCTAACAGATTGAGGAGAGTTGTTAGTTTAGATAAATATATTATTTAAAAAGACAAAAAAAGAGCGATTGCCACGGTGGATAACAAAAGAAACGAGGTAAATAGAATTGCTATCTGAAATGATTATGGCTATAATATAAGGAATGCAAGGAGTTGGTAATAGTGAAATTGATATTTCAATGGTTTGTCAAAGATTATGAGAATTTGGATGATCCTAAAGTAAAAGCGGGGTATGGAAAAGTTGCAAGTATTATTGGAATCTTGTTGAATGTTTTTTTGTTTGTGATTAAATTTATCGTAGGAACACTATTTCATTCAATTTCGATTCAAGCGGATGCTTTTAATAATTTATCCGATGCAGGAAGTTCTCTGATTTCGTTTGTCAGTTTTATTTTTTCATCTCGTCCTGCGGATGAGGAACATCCTTTTGGACATGAACGGTTTGAATCTATTTGTTCATTGGCAGTTTCTTTCTTGATTATGTTTTTTGCTTTTGAATTGATTATGTCAAGTGTCGATACCTTATTGCATCCATCACCGTTGCATTTTGATTTGTTAATGTTAATTGTATTAATAATCTCCATTTTAGTGAAACTGTTCATGTATTACTATAATACAAAATATGGGAAACAGATTCATTCTAGTGTGATGCGTGCCACTGCATTGGATTCCATTTCTGATGTAATGGCAACATCTGCTGTATTGATTGCAATCGTGATTTCGCAGATGCTTTCGATTAATCTTGATGGAATTATGGGAATTGTCGTAGCTATTGTTATTTTAAAAGCGGGAATAGAAATTATTCGTGATATGATGAATGAATTGATGGGACATGCTCCAGATCCTGATTTTATTCATCATGTTGTTACTAAAATACTTTCCTATGATGGGGTTTTAGGGATTCACGATTTGGTCGTTCATTCTTATGGAGAAAACAAAACTTTTGTTACGGTTCATGTCGAGGTTGATGCGCATGCGGATATTTTAATTTCACACGATTTGATGGATAATATCGAAAAAAATTTTAAACAGCAGGAAGGTATCGATTTGGTGATCCATATGGATCCTGTTGATTATCATGATCCTTTTACCAATGATTTAAGAGAAAAAACGAATCGTATCATCAAAGATATCGATGAACGACTAACCATGCATGATTTTCGAGTAGTGAAGGGACATACTCATAATAATCTGATTTTTGATGTTGTGGTTCCATTCGATTTTAAAATGAGCAATGAAGAACTAATTCAAGAAATCATTAGAAATTTGCCACAAAATGAAAAAGGTGTCAGAAATGAAGCAGTGATTACCCTTGATTGTGCTTATACATCAATGATGTCTCATACAAATAATAAATAAGTGAATAATAAAGATAAAAGAATATGAAGGATTCGATATTGTAAGAAAGTGGGATAATGAAAATTTTGGGATACGCTGGATAATATTTGCAAATGAACGCATAAGCCTCCATAAGCGAGTAGGACACCAATGAAAAGATATTGGCAAAAGGTAGAAAAAGGTAACGTTGATAGATAGAAGCAACCGCTGGAAAACTCACTAAGTAGTTTCAGCGGTGTTTTTAATGTTGTGGGCAAAATAATAATGATAAGGTCGATGGCAACATAAATCATTAACAAATAAGCTAGAATCATGAATAGGACATGGAAGCTATGTTTAACGGCCTCTTTTAATTGTGGCATAAAAGCAATCGAACAATGGGTTGAATGGAAAAGCAAAGGAGCATTTCGAGTTAAAAAAAGTAGAGTAATAATGCTGAAAAGTTGAACGAGAAAGAACAATCGTGCAGTACGGATGGAATAAATGGTTGCTAAGGAGATCAAAATAAAATTAGGACTGGCTAAAAAACAGCAGTAGCAGAGACGTTCGTACTGCTGTTTTTTTAAATGATAATTTTGTGCTATTTCGTCTAAATATAAAGTAGAGGAAGGAAAACCAAGTAAAAGAGCAGTTAGAATGGTTTCTAATGCTGCGGCATTCATGTGGAATAGTTTTTGAAGAATAACGTCCAATGGTTTTAAAAGAGGATAGAGTAGGTGATAGGGAGTGAGCAATCGTACTAAGATTAGTGGAAAGAAAAAGGCAGGTACTAAATTGTTGATCCATAAAGAAAGAGCCGAAAGACTTGCATCAATGGTAGTGTTGCTATTGAGAATGCTGCAAAAAAAGAGGAGTAAAAGAAAGTAGAGAATCATTTTTTTCATGGTTTCACCACTGTATTGTATGCGCAAAAACACGATTTTAACGATAAAAAAACCTTCGCAACGAAGGTTATTTACGAAGAATAAAAGTTAAAATTCGTCCGCTATCTTTGTTTTTTCGATAAGAGAAAAAATCTTCTTCATTTTCAAATGTATCGGCATGGTGCATAAAAATATGCGTGTCCGGAATGCCAGCGTCTAGCATCATTTGCATATTCAAACGTTTATTGTCTAATAAGTATTTTCCATTTCCTTTTGCGATGAAAAAAGATTCGGTAGGAAAGCTCATTTGTTTCACTTGTGCGATGACATCTTCTCCTACTTCAAAGGAGAAAAGATCAATCGCAGGACCTAAATAGGCATAGAGTTCTTTTGGATCACTATCCTCTTCATAAATTAAAGTATGAAGCATTTTCTTTGTAATTTCCTGTACGGTTCCTTTCCATCCGGCATGGATTGCTGCAATAATACCTTGTCCTCTATCGTAGATTAGGATAGGAACACAATCGGCAGTGAAAACACCAATCAGGATATTTTTTTCTCGAGTATATAGCGCGTCACAATCTGCAATAGCATTATCAATGGAATAGGCTCCTTTTCCAAGATCTTCCTTAGTCACTTTGTGAATATGGCAACTGTGGGTTTGATTTGCAAAAACACAGTGTTTTAAATCATGATTTAGTTCTTTCATTAAAGCTTCTCGATTTTCGATAATGGCAGTTCCATCGTTTCCGGTATGCAATGCCATAGAATTCTCTTCTTTTTTTGTTTGGTCTCTTAATGAGGTTCCAGCGTAGATTTCTTCCACGCCATACCAATCAATATAGCTCATAACATCCCTCTTTTCTTTCTGCTATTATTGTAACATACAACAAATAAAAAATTATGCTAAAAATTTAGCACTAAAAAGTTGACAGTGCTAAAAGGTTGTCGTATACTATTAGCAGACGAGATAAAGGAGTGCTAGCCAGGAGGTGTGATTATGCAGCTGAGCGATCGACAAAATGTCATTTTAAAAGTAATCGTTGATGAATTCACAAAGACAGCAGAGCCGGTCGGAAGCAAGCGTTTGATGTGCTTATTGGATATGCGAGTATCCAGTGCGACGCTTCGAAACGAAATGGCACGCCTTGAGGAATATGGATTGTTGGAAAAGACGCATACTTCTAGCGGACGTATTCCTTCCAGTAGAGGATATCGTTATTATGTAGAAAATTTGATGGAAAAGCAATTGGATGCTGGGGTAGAGAATGCACTTCAGACGGTATTCCATGAAAGACATTATTCCATGGATGAAATCATTAAGAAAAGTTGTGACATTCTTTCGCAAATGACCAATTTAACTTCGGTTGTTTTAGGACCGGAAACGAGAACGCAAACGTTAGAACATATTCAAATTTTTCCGATTAATGAAAGAAGTGCTGTTTGTGTTTTTATTACCAACCATGGTCATACAGAGAACAAAACATTTCACTTTGATGAAAATGTATCTTTAAAAGATATTCAGACATGTACGAACCTGTTAAACGATAAGTTGAGCGGTACACCGATTAATGATGTGATGGCAAAGTTAGAAGAAATCAAACCATTGTTGGATGCATCAATTGCTCGCCATGAAGTGTTATTTCAAGCATTTGTTTCTGCCTTTGTAAAATTTGCCAGCGACAGTGTCTATACTTCAGGAGCAAGTAATATGTTGTATCAGCCAGAGTTTAGTGATATCACAAGGTTACGAGAATTGATGAAGATGTTAGAAGATAGTTCAATTTGGCGACAGTTGGGAAATACGAGCGAAGATGTGATGATTCGCATTGGAGAAAGTAATGAAGTAATGCCAATGGATGATGTTTCTATTATTTCCAGCAAATTTAAAATCAACGAAGAAGAGGAAGGACAGCTTATGGTAGTCGGGCCAACCCGTATGCCTTACGACCGTGTTGTTGCTTTGATGGAATATATGGCAAAAGCGATTGAAGAAATGTATAAGGAACATGGTAAATAAGGAGTGTGAGAGAATGGAAGACAATAAAATGAAAGAAACAGAAGTAGTAAAAGAAACAGAATCGGTAGAAACAGTAGAAAAAAAGGAAACTGCTATAGAAAATGAATGCAGTTGTGAGTGTGATAGCAAAGAAGAAAAACAGGAACACAAAAAGAAAAAGAAGAAAGAAATCGAAGAATTGAAGGCAAAGATTGTGGATTTAGAAGAAGAACTTGGAAAGACAAAAAATATGTATTATAAAGCGTATGCGGATACAGAAAATCTAAAGAAACGTCTTCAGAACGATGCTGATACACTGCGTAAGTATCGCATTCAAAGTTTTGCTCAGGATATTTTACCTGCCATTGATAACTTAGAAAGAGCGCTTCAGGTAGAGGCAAGCAGTGAAGAGATGAAAAATTATATTAATGGGATTAATATGATTTATCAGCAAATCATGACAAGCTTACAGCGAGAAGGCGTTAGTGTGATTGAAGCAAAGAATCAGCCTTTTGACCCAAAAGTACACCAGGCACTATTACAGGAAAAAGTAGAAGGTGTAGAAAGTGGCATGGTTGTGGAAGAAATCCAAAAAGGATATATGTTGAAGGATCGCGTATTGCGAGCAACACTTGTTAAAGTGAGCGAATAAATGTGAAATTAATAAGGAGGAAATGATGATGAGTAAAATTATTGGTATTGATTTAGGAACAACAAACTCTTGTGTAGCCGTTATGGATGGTGGCGATGTTAAGGTAATTACAAACCCAGAAGGAAATCGAACAACTCCTTCCGTTGTTGCCTATAAAGATGGGGAACGTATCGTGGGTGATGCGGCGAAACGTCAGGTAGTAACTAACCGTGATACAGTTTCCAGTATCAAACGTAAAATGGGTACTTCTGAAAAAGTTTCTTTAAATGGAAAAGACTGTACACCGCAAGAAGTTAGTGCGATGATTCTGCAGTACTTAAAATCTTATGCAGAAGACTATTTGGGAGAACCTGTTACAAAGGCAGTGATTACTGTGCCAGCCTATTTCAATGATGCACAGCGTCAGGCAACCAAAGATGCAGGAAAAATTGCAGGACTTGATGTAGAGCGTATCATCAATGAACCAACCGCTGCCGCTTTAGCGTATGGAATTGATAAAACAGATAAAGAACAGAAAGTACTTGTTTATGATTTAGGTGGTGGTACTTTTGATGTTTCTATTCTAGAATTAGCGGATGGTACGTTTGAAGTATTATCAACAGCAGGTGATAACCATTTAGGTGGAGATGATTTCGATGAAGTCATCGTAAAATGGATGTTGGATAGCTTCAAAAAGGAAAATGGTGTTGATTTATCTAATGATCATTTAGCAATGCAACGTTTAAAAGAAGCGGCTGAAAAAGCGAAGAAAGATTTAAGCTCTATGGCACAGACGCAAATTTTATTACCTTATATCAGTGTTGGAGCAAATGGACCATTGAACTTTGAAACGACTTTAAGTCGTGCAAAATTTGATGATATGACAAAACATTTAGTAGATCGTACGGTTGGTCCGGTTCGTCAGGCGTTAAAAGATGCAGGATTAACAAAGAATGATATTCACCAGGTATTATTAGTTGGTGGTTCGACTCGTATTTTAGCAGTACAGGAAGCAGTAAAACGCGAATTAGGTAAAGAACCTAACCGTAGCGTTAACCCTGATGAAGTAGTAGCTATGGGTGCTGCTATCCAGGGTGGAGTCATCCAAGGTGATGTTAAAGATGTATTATTACTGGATGTTACACCATTAAGTTTAGGTATTGAAACAATGGGTGGTGTAATGACCGTATTAATTCCAAGAAATACAACAATTCCAACAAGTAAGTCACAAATTTTCTCTACTGCTGCAGATAATCAGCCTGCGGTAGACATTCATGTATTACAAGGAGAAAGACCGATGGCTGCAGATAACAAGACATTAGGAATGTTTAAATTAGATGGTATTGCTCCTGCAAGACGTGGTATTCCTCAGATCGAAGTAAAATTCGATATTGATGTTAATGGTATCGTTAATGTATCCGCAAAGGATAAAGGTACGGGTAAAGAACAGTCAATTGTAATTCAGAATTCTACGGGATTGAGTGATGAAGAAATCGAACGTATGGTAAAAGAAGCAGAAGATCACAAAGCAGAAGATGATAAACGTAAAGAAGAAGTAGAATTGAAGAATAAAGCAGAACAGTTCATCAATCAAATCGACCAGGCAATGGAAGAAAGTGGCGATAAGATGGATGCGAACCAGAAAGCAGAAACACAGAAATTACGTGATGAATTACAAAAAGCTCTTGATGAAAATGATATGGAAACGATCAAGACAAAATTGGATGCATTGGAAAAAGCAGCACAGGCTGCAAGTGCTTCTATGTATCAACAGGCAAATGCACAAAGTGATGCCGGAAATGCAAACAACAGCGATGACAACGTAGTTGATGCTGAATTTGAAGAAAAATAAAATACGAGTTGCACAGACCATAAAAGTTCTAGTAGTAATGCTAGGACTTCTGTGTATTTGTGCTTGTCAGCCAGCTTCCTCTCAAAAAGTAACCGAACAGGAAAATGTACCATTTGATGTACAGGAACATATGAAAACAAAAAAGACTGCTTTTCTATATCGCAAAGAGGAAGATCATTTTTCTGCTGTGGTAAAACTAGAAAAAAACAATGCAGTAAAGGTGGATACTCAACATTGCAATCAGCAATATTGTCCTTTGTTGGATAGTGATCTTTTTCTAAAAAAAGATGCTACATTGTGGGGAAAAGCAAAAGTGGAAGAAGCGGAATATGACAACCGTTATCTACGACACATTCCATTTGGTAGTGTTGTATTACCTAAACAGGCTAAACTGTACGACGACGAGGGGAAAAAGATTGCTACGTTAAAAACAGAACAGTTGTTGCCAGTATATGAAAAGACAGATACGAATTATAAAGTGGAATTCAATCATCGCTTAGTAAATCTTCCCTATGAGCAATTAAGTGATACTACTTTACATGAGCAATCTTTTGATTCTCGTCTTATTGCACAAAAAATACCTGTCTTTATGTATCATTTCTTTTATGATGAAAATCAAAACGAAACGGGACCAGATGGAAACTATATGGAGATTCATCGCTTCCAAGAACAAATGCGTTATGCCAAAGAACATGGCTATCAATCGATTACAATGGCAGAATTAAATGCATGGATGGATGGAAAAATTCAGCTTCCTAAAGGTAGTTTTGTAGTTACTATGGACGATAACCAAGAATCCGTACGACGACTTGCCTACCCTGTATTAGAGGAAGAACAAATTTATGCAACGAATTTTGTCGTTACAGGCTGGATTGACAATGCAGATGAATGGAAGTCAGATTATGTAGAACTGCAGTCGCATTCGGATGGAATGCATATAGGGGGCTGTCCAAATATCAAACACGGAGGTTTATTTAACTGTATTGACTATCAAAAAGGTTTAGAAGATGTAATTTGTAGTAAAGAGAAATTAAATGGTGCATTTGTATTTTGCTATCCTTTTGGAGATGTCGATGAAAATATGAAACAAATTCTAAGAGATGGCGGTTATTCCCTTGCTTTTACGACGGTATTTGGCTATGTGGAACAGGGAATGGATAAATTGGAACTGCCAAGAGTTAGAATGTCGCAATCGACTTCGTTGGATCGTTTTGCGGCTTTATTGGAGGGATAATAATGGCAGATAAAAGAGATTACTATGAGGTACTGGGAATTCAAAAAGGTGCTAGTGACGATGAAATAAAAAAAGCCTATCGAAAGATGGCAAAAAAATACCATCCGGACATCAATAAGGAGCCTGGGGCAGAAGAAAAATTCAAGGAAATCAATGAGGCTTACGAAGTATTAAGCGACCCACAGAAAAAAGCAACCTATGATCAGTTTGGTCATGCTGGAATGGATGGTGCTCAATTTGGTGGTGCTGGTGGCTTTGGCGGTGCTAGCGGTTTTGGTGGCTTTGAAGACATTTTTGGTTCATTCTTTGGCGGTGGCTTTGGTAATGGAGGCAGTCGTCGTCAATCCACTGGTCCTAGAAAAGGAAATGATCGCTTTATGCAAATGCGTATTGAATTTATGGATGCCATCTTTGGAAAAAGTGAACAGATTACTTTAGAGGTTGATGAGCAATGTTCGCATTGCCATGGGACTGGTGCTGAAAGTGCTAGCGATGTGGAAACTTGTCCTAATTGTCATGGTAGCGGACGTGTGATAACACAACAACGAACCGCTTTTGGGGTTTTCCAGAGCGAATCCGTTTGTCCTACTTGTAATGGTACTGGAAAGAAGATCAAAAAGAAATGTCACAAATGTGGTGGCAAAGGCTATGAACATAAGCGTATTAAGTTAGATATTAAGATTCCTGCAGGAATTCAAAGTGGACAGCAGGTGCGTGTTCCTAACAAGGGAGAGAAAGGCATTAATGGTGGTCCAAATGGAGATCTCTATATTGAAATCCTAGTTGGTTCTCACAAGAATTTTGTGCGAGATGGCAACGATATTCGAATCGTGGTTCCAATTAGTGCAGTGGATGCCACATTAGGATGTGATATTGATGTACCTACTGTATATGGTGATGTTTCATTAAAGATACCTGCAGGGACACAGAGTGGTACCCAGATGCGATTAAAAGGGAAAGGGGTTAAATCACCACGAGGGGTACAAGGAGATCAGTATGTAGAAGTACGTGTTGAAATTCCTACCAAGCTATCTCGTGAAGAGAAAGATCTTTATGAAAAACTAAGGAAGGCAAGCAAACACGAATCGCCATTTGAACGATTTAAAAAAGCATTCAAATAAAGAAAAAGGAAAGTCTTGAATGGATACGATTCCTCCAAAGTAGACAACTAAAATAAAGTTGTTTATGGAAAGGAGGAATCTTTTCTTATGGGGCGAATAAATATACACTTGAGCAAAATTTACAAACCATTTTCAATTACAGTAGTGGTCAATGGGGTTCAACACAAATTTGTTTCGATTTAGGAATGAGTGAATCAACAACGAATGGTTTTTCTGTGTTATTAAAATGGACAGCACAATATGACAAGTAGGGAGAATCAGCTCTATATCCAAGAAGTAGAAATAAAGCATATACTCGAAAATTGAAAAAATATGATAGAAGTATCGTTTCTTATATCATCAGTCTAAGAAAGGATAATGATATTGTAGTTAGAACCTAGGAACTAGCGATTCGTAATAATCCTGCTACTACTTCAATTTTACATATTGATCGTGGTTTTCAATAGACTAGTAAAGTGTTTTAAGCAATGCTTAAAGAAGCTATAGAAAATGATATTAGTTCCTACAATAATGATAGATTAATGATATGTTTCCTATAGAAATACGAACATTCGCTTTGAATACTACGATAGAGCCTATAAAATATCCTATGAAAGAAAACAACCGTATCCAAAAAATATTATGCAAATATAACTAGTAAACAGCAATCTCATGCGATTGCATAAGAAAAGATGCCTTACAAAATAAGTAGGCATCCATTTTGATAATATATAATAATTCTAACGGAAAAAGAAAGAAAAGTAAAGCGTTGTATATTTTGGTGAAAATGTTATCATAATGTTAGATGGAGGATAACATATTATGAATCGTTTTGAAAATAAGATTATGTTGGTTACAGGAGCAACTTCTGGTATTGGAAAAGCAGTTGCTTTACGAGCCGCTTTGGAAGGGGCTACCGTGATTGTGGTTGGACGTAACGAAGAAAGAGGAAATGCCGTTGTTGCGGAAATTGCAAAAGAAGAAGGAAAGGCAGTATTCTTACGCTGCGATGTTTCTGATAAAAATGCAGTAAAGAAAATGTTTAAAACCATTAAAGAAAAGTATGGAAAAATTGATATCGCAATTAACAATGCTGGTATTGTTGGTGCAAGTAAGACGGTGGAAGAACTATCCGATGATGATTGGAGCAATGTCGTTGATGCTAATTTGAATTCTTGCTTCTATTGCTGTAGAGAAGAGGTGCAGTTAATGCAACCAGATGGTGGAGCAATCGTTAATGTTGCTAGTGTAGCGGGTATGCGAGGATTCCCTTCTGCAGCTGCATATGTATCAAGTAAACATGCAGTAATCGGATTAACCAAAGCAGTAGCAGTTGATTATGCAACAAAAGGAATTACATGTAATGCTGTTTGTCCAGGGACAACGGATACACCTTTAGTAGCAAAAAGTGCTGCTGGTATGAAAGAGAGAATGGCTGAAATTGCTGCTCAAGGTAAGGATCCAATGGAATGGTTAAAAAATTCCATGTTGTCTGGAAAAACAGAAACATTGCAAAAACGAAATGCTACTTCAGAAGAGCAAGCAGCAACGATTCTTTACTTTGCTAGCGATGAAGCAAAACATATTACCGGTTCAATTGTAGCCGCTGACGGTGGATTTACTGTTTACTAAGAGAAAGGAGCGTAGCTCTTTTCTTTTTTTTTACTCTGAGATAAACTAAAAGAGAAAATGAATGGGGGATTTTTATGGAAATTAAAAATGTAGCGGTATTAGGAAGAGGGGCGGTTGGCACATTATTTGGCGATATCATACATCGTCATTTAGGAAAAGAACATTTCTGCTTCATTGGAGAGGAAGAAAGGGTTGCTCGTTATAAAAAGGAAAGTTTTTATTTAAATCATCAAGTAACGGATTTTCGCTATGCAGCAAATGTGGAAGAATTTCATCCTGTGGACTTGCTTATCATAAGTGTAAAGTATCCGGTATTATTGAAATCTTTAGAAGCAGCTCGTTCCTTTGTGAAAGAAGATACGATTATTTTAACTCTTTTGAATGGTATTACTAGCGAATCTTTAGTAGAAAAAGCATTACAAAAGGGAATTGTGATTCATTCCATTGCACAATTGATGGATGCGGTTAAAGATGAGCATGGAGTAATCTATTCCAACACGGGAGAAATTGTTTTAGGTACACCGAATCCAACAAGAACAGATGCATTACATGATGTTGTTACTTTTTTTGACAAAGTGAAATTACCGTATCGCATATCAAATGATATTTTACATGATCAATGGAGTAAACTAATGTTAAATTGTGGAATAAATCAAGTCTGTGCTGTTTTTGATGTTGGCTATGGAGGATGTCAAAAAGAAGGAAAATTACGAGAACTTTTTATTGCTACGATGAAAGAAGTGCAGAACATTGCGATAAAAGAGGGAATTGTATTAACGAATTTAGAAATTGAAAACTGGGTCAAAGCAGTGGATCGTTTAAGCCCAGAGGCAATGCCATCGATGCGACAAGATATGTTAGCGCATCGTTATAGTGAAGTCGATTTGTTCTCGAAAACAATGATTGATCTAGCCAAAATTCATCACATGGATGTGCCAATCAATACCATGTTATATGAAAAAATAAAAGCCAAAGAAAATAAGTTTTAGGAGGATTTATGAATAAACAAAACAAGGTAAGCAGTGAATTGATATATCAAGGACCAGTTTTTACAATGACCCATGATATCATGGAAATGAAAGATGGAAGGCAATTTCCTCGAGACGTCATTCATCATCATGGGGGAGTCGCTGTTTTAGTAATAAAAGAGGGAAAAATCTTATTTGTACGACAATATCGCTATGCATTACAACAAGAAACACTTGAGATTCCAGCAGGAAAATTAGAACAAGGGGAAGATCCTTATACCTGTGGTATGCGTGAATTGGAAGAAGAAAGTGGATATGGATGTCAGAATATGAAACTTATTTGTGAAATGTATTCTACTCCAGGATTTTGTAATGAGAAGATATTCATTTACGAAGCTTTCGATTTATTCGCTTTATCTCATCCCAAGGCTATGGATGAAGATGAGGAGATTGAAACATTATGGATTCCTATAGAAGAAGCGTATGCTATGATTGCGGAAAAGAAAATTGTGGATGCTAAAACCGTGTTAGCAGTACAACATGCCTTTATCCATCGATAAAAGTGGTAAATAATTAAAACTATAGCGGAACCATGCTTTGCTGTTTTGCCGTTTATTATTTCATAGAAAGAGAGCGTGTAACGAATGATTTGTCTTTTGTTTTTTCGCTTTCCAGTTTTTAATATTTGTTTTGTTGTTACTCCAGCAAAGAAAGAGAAGGATTTACCTGAGATTTCAAATGCTTCTGGCGTCATTGTAGCTTTCATTACCGCTTTACCAGCTGGACCACTTGCTAAGTTGTTTCATTGGCTTGGTGTTATTGTAATACCTAATGTAATAACTTTAACGTCGACATTCGTTTTGTCACATTCACAAGTAATGGCCTTCGTTAATTTAAGAATATAAGATTTTCTAGTTTCCTAATAAGCATTCCATGGTGAACTACTGATTCCAGATATATTAATGATAGCTTTGCAATCTTGTTTTACGAAAATTATTAAATAGTGGTAGAAGCGTATCAAGAATGGAATTACATTGATATTGATCATCTGTTCGTGTTTTTCCTATGGAGTATTTTGTCGTTTTCCAAAAGTATGAAAACATGCAACATAGCTCATGAATTCCATTTCAACATTCTTGGTTATTTCAAAGATTTTATCGGTATAATTATGTTTTTAGAAATCAACATGAATGACAAAGTAGTAACACCATATTTTTCGCTAATTTCTTTTCCTAATTTACATCATTATAACTTCATATATTATTAATACGCATTCATTATATCGTGTGGAAAAAGCAATCAATAACAAAATAGTAACCACTACATCATTTCTATATTATGGATGGTATAGTGAGAAAGCAATTGATGATGTTCATCGTATCTTTGGTATCTGTGATTTTCTAAGATACCATAAGAATGTTCACTATCTTGTTTTGGTAAGGTGATACTTCCGGGATTAATGATATGGATCCCATCTTTTTTCTCAGCTATTGGAACATGAACATGTCCAAAAAAGAAGACATCGCCTTTTTGTAACCTAGGTAAATGGTCGGGATGAAAAAGATGCCCATGGGTCGCAAAAATAGTGTAATCTTCCATAACGATCGTTGTGTAATCGGCCATGATGGGAAATTCTAAAACCATCTGATCAACTTCCGCATCACAGTTACCTCGTACCGCAATAATATGTTCTTTCATACTATTAAGAATGGCAATGACTTGCTTTGGATCATAATTGTAAGGCAAAGGGTTTCTTGGTCCATGATATAACAAATCACCTAGGAGCAACAGTTTATCACAGTTATGTTTTTTCATAGCCTCTTTGATTATTTGTGCATAGTGGGCACTCCCGTGGATATCACTGGCGATTAAAATTTTCATTGCTTCGTTTCCTTTCTAAATAGCGTTGTGCTTCTTTACATAATTGTTCTTTGTTGTTTTTCTCTTGTTGGTTTAAAATAAATCGTAATAAATATTCGAAACCTTCCTTGATTTCTTTTCCTTGATAACCTAGGGAGAGCATGTCGTTACCATTTATAGCGAGGTCTTTGATCGTGAAGCATTCTTTGTCTTTTTGCATTTGTTTCAACATGATGGTAACCGCATAAATCATACGATTTTTTTCCATGCATTTCTTTTGGTTTTTTCCCATATTGTCCGCAAGCTGAATTTTTAGTATTTGAAAAGCAATCGTGAAGTCACCGTTTAAATAGTACATCAATTTATGCACCGATTTGCGATTATCATACATATAATAATCATGATAGTAAATCATTTTCGTTACCTGTTGGATGGTAGAATGATCAAATTTTAAACGCTTCATTATGATTTTAGCTGTTTCTGCACCCGCTTCTGCATGTCCTAAAAAATGAGCATTTCCTCTTTCATCGTATGTCTTATGAGAAGGCTTTTCAATATCATGAAACAGGAGTGCCAATTTCATTGGTAATGAATATCCCTTGGAAGCATTCATAACGGCATTCATATGATAGAACACATTATGAATATGCCATGGGGTTTCCTGTTCGCATTCATATGTTGGAATGAATTCAGGGAAAATCACATCCAATACGCGGGAAGCACGAAGAATTACAAGTAAATCATCATGATCGCTCATCAAGATCTTGCATAATTCATCGCGGATTCGTTCCAAAGAAATATAACGTAATAAATGCGCTTTCTCTTGAATTGCTTGCCAAGTGCCATCTTCAATAACAAAGTTAAGCTGAAAGGAAAAACGAAGAGCACGTAAAATCCGTAACGCATCTTCTTCAAAGCGAAGCTGTGGATCATTGACACAACGAACCAACCCTTTTTTTAAATCAGAGCAGCCGCCATGATAATCATAAATTCCATTTTCATCCATGGCGATTGCATTAATTGTAAAATCACGTCGTTTGGCATCTTCTTGTAAAGAATGAGTAAAGGTAACGCTTTTAGGAAAACGATGTTTTTCATATTCCTTTTCTTCACGGAAAGTTGTAATTTCAATGGCGTGTTGTGCCATAATAAAAGTAATCGTTCCATGTTTTTTGCCGGTTGGAACGGCATTAAAATGATGCTTTTTTGCTAAAGAAAGCATTTGTTCCGGCGTTGCATTTGTTGTCATATCGTAATCATGGCACTCTTGCTCCATTAGCCAATCTCGGACACAACCTCCAACTAGATATAATTGATGACCTTCCTCACGAAAAATATTCATTAATGTTTGAAGGAAGGGAGGGATAAGTTGATTTATATTATTTTTCATGCCCTAATTATAACATGGACAAATAAAGTTGAGAAGATAACGAAAAAATATCAAAAAAATTAGCACTCAAATATTGACAGTGCTAACAAGTGGTGTATAATAATGTTAGCACTTAAATATAAACAGTGCTAAAGAAAGGAGCTGATTGTATGAACTTTGAACAGATGAGTGAACCACTACAACAAACGATTATAAGAGCAATGGAATTGTGCCAAAACAATGGTTTTCCTTCCATCGATACAATTCAACTGTTAAAAGTCATGTTTGAAGATGATCTTTTGGATGGATTGTACCAACGATTAAAGATCGACAAAAAAGAAGCATTGTATTTGATTGATGAGGAATTATCAAAATGTGCACATACTTCGTCAGTAAGTCAGCCAAATTTTAGTAATGAAGTAGTGAAAAGCTTTGAGAATGCAAAACAATGGAGCGATGCGCACGAGGAAACCTATCTCGGGTGTGCATCCTTATGGATTGCATTAATGTTTAATAAATCTTATATTTCTAAGCTATTAGTAAACCGTTTTAAATTGAAAGAAAAAGAATGCAAAGAAGAAGAACTAAAGAGGAGAGGAGGTAAGTCTATGAATACACCAAACGC
>JBGUVL010000069.1:0-15997 GCA_045134375.1 Breznakia sp.
CCACGCATGACGGGACCACAACCCGCTGTGTTAACCGCTTCACCACATCCGCCATATCGGTTACGCAAGTAGAATTATACAGCAATAATCATGATTTGTAAAGAGTTTTATTGAAAAATCTATCGTAGAGTTAATTGAAAAAGTAAAACTGGATTTTAGTCTTACAAAGCGAAAACTAAAATTCCACATACATCAAAAAGAAGTAATATTTCCTTTTACACTTTTTCTTTCAATAAAAAAATAATTTTCTTTTTCTATCTGTAAAGACACATGATTTGTCTGTATTGTAAAAAAAGTTAAATTTTTGTATAAATGGTGTATAATAATAAAGATAGAGGTGAAGCATATGGCCAAAGTGTCTTGTAACTTTATAAGAAAAATAAAAAAAATGAATCCAAATGAACTCAATCGTCCGATTGTATTTGTTGTTGACATGGTAAATGGTTTTATAAAGGATGGCAGTATGAGTGATTCAAGCATTAGTGAAATTGTACCGGCGATGCAGAAATTTCTTCATAAAGTACATCCAAGCATCTTTATTTGTGATTCGCATGATTTAAATGCTAGAGAATTTGAATCGTACCCTTTGCATTGTATCAAAAATACAGAAGAAGTGCAGGTAATTGATGAATTAAAGCCATATGTAAAAAAGATAATTCTAAAGAATTCTACAAATGCATTTCATACCCAAAAGATGCAATTGTTTTTATCCGATGAATTATCACACTATCAGGATATCGTAATCATAGGATGTTGTACTGATATTTGTATCATGCAATTTGCATTAAGTATGAATACATATTTAAATGAGAAAGAAATGAAAAATCATCGTGTTATTGTTCCCATCAATATGGTGGAAACCTATCATGTAGAAGGTATTCATAATGCGATGAAATGGAACGAAATCGCATGTGACCTTATGTTAGCCAATGCGATCAATGTAGTAGAGATGGAATAGGTGAAAAAAGATGAAAAATTATGATTTAGAATATGATTTTAGAGATCAACGAAATTTAAGTATGGTCATGGATTTTTATGAATTAACAATGTCTCAAGTTTATTTTGATACTAATCGCAAGGATCAAATTGTTACTTTTGATATGTTTTATCGTCGTAATCCAGACAATGGTGGTTTTGCGTTATTTGCTGGTTTAGAACAATTGATTGGATATGTACAAAATCTAACTTTCTCTGATGCGGATATAGAATACCTAAGAAAACAAAATAAATTCAGTGAAGCATTTTTAGACTATCTTCGTCA
The DNA here is from genome assembly GCA_045134375.1 of Breznakia sp. Taxonomy (GTDB): domain Bacteria; phylum Bacillota_I; class Bacilli_A; order Erysipelotrichales; family Erysipelotrichaceae; genus JBGUVL01. Next base: position 1,262 of record JBGUVL010000069.1, read on the forward strand.
TTTTATTTTTACTGGTGATATCTATGCGGTAAAGGAAGGAACGCCTGTTTTTCCTAATGAGCCATTGATTCGTGTTAGAGCGAAAATGATTGAAGCACAAATTTTAGAAACGGCTTTATTATTGGCGGTAAATCACCAAACGATGATTGCTACAAAGGCCAATCGTGTTGTAAGAGCAGCACAAGGAAGAACGGTAATGGAATTTGGAGCTCGCCGTGCTCATAATTTTGATGCGGCTAATTTTGGCGCTAGAGCTGCTTATATCGGCGGTGTTCATGCGACAGCAACAACTTCGGCAGGACGTGATTTTAACATCCCTGCAACCGGAACCATGGCACATTCTTTTGTACAAAGTTTTGACAATGAATACGATGCCTTTTTAGCGTATGCTAAGATTTATCCGGATAGTTGTACATTACTATTGGATACTTATGATACGTTACGCAGTGGTGTTCCTAATGCGATTAAATTAGCAAAAGAATATTTGATACCTAATGGACATCGTTTGGCAGGTGTTCGTGTCGACAGTGGGGATATTGCCTATTTATCAAAAAAGATTAGAAGAGAATTGGATATGGCAGGTTTAAATGATTGCAAGATTGTTGCAAGCAATTCTTTTGATGAATATTTAATTCAATCCATCATTGCACAAGGCGCAAAAATTGACTCTTTTGGTGTTGGTGAGAATTTAATCTGTTCAAAAAGTACTCCTGTTTTTGGTGGTGTTTATAAACTAAGTTCGGTTTATCATGATGGAAAATATGAACCAAAAATCAAAGTTAGTGACAATGTTGAAAAAATTACGAATCCTGGATTTAAGGATTTATACCGTATCTACGATAAAGAAAGTGGAAAAGCAATGGGTGATTTAATGACTTTGCATGGAGAAGAAATTGATGAAGATAGAGATATTACGATTTATCATCCAGAAAATTCATGGAAGTACAAAACATTTGAAAAAGGTACTTTTGTTTTAAAAGACTTGTTAACACCTGTTTTTAAGAATGGAAGATTAGTTTATAATTGTCCTTCTTTGGAAGAAATAAGAGATTACAGTAAACGGCAAATGAAAACTTTATGGGACGAAGTGTTCCGTTTCGAAAATCCACAAGAGTATTATGTTGATTTATCGAAGAATTTATTGGATCTGAAATTAAATATGTTGAATAAAGTAAAGAAAAAATAATGCCAATCGGCATTATTTTTCGTTAAAGATATCTTTTGCAAAAATAGGGTGAGAGGTGATTATTTTATCATCCATAAATAGATTAAATAATTGCCAACATTCCCAAGCTGTATTTTCATGTAACATCATTCGATGTTTTCCTTCATGAAGAATCCATAATTTTTTCATTGTTTTGACTTTTTCATAAGCATTTAATGAACTCCTAAGAGGAATGGTTTCGTCTTTATCACCATGGATAATGCAGATAGGGCAATTTACTTTTTCAATATCCTCTTTGCAGCGTTTTACAACTTCCATAAAGGTAGAGGTAAAACTAGATGGTAAGATAACAGTAGAAGGGGAAGCAGGCTTTTTTAGTTTGTTGACGGCAGTGTTGACGATATTACCAACATGCAGATAATCAAAGGCAGGAGCAATAAGAAAAAGTTTCTTTGCACCATATTTTGCTGCTAAATGAGATGCTAAAACACCACCCATTGAAAATCCTAGTAATGATACTTCATATCCTTCCTTTTGATATCGTTCTATTTCCTTTTCACAACGTTGAATCCATACGTCTGGATTGTTATCTTTTTCATCTTGGATATGATAGATAGGAAATGTTTTGAAATTATATTTTCCGTTATTCCAAAGTAGGAAGTTGTCAAATTCATGTTCTAATCTTCTTCCAAATCCATGGATACATAATACAATTTCTTGCTTATGATTTGGTTCTGATTTTTTTCTTATTGTAAATAGTTGTTTGATTTTTTTTAACATAACATCACCGCTTTCATTATATCATTGTTTTTTCTTTGCATGCATACAAATCCTTAGAATCTGACAATCTTTTCATGCCATTTCATTTATAATTTAGCAGTAATAGGAGGGTAAAGCGATGGATGTTATTAAAAAGGATCAGAATAATCATATTTCCCATTTATTAATTCATGATCATATTCCTAATCCTGCTTTTATTAATGAATTTCAAACCAACGAGTTTACATTAAAATTAAATTCAATCGAATTAACAAAACAGATTGGTGACTATGTTATGGAAGAAGGAGGTACATTTCTATTATTGCATATTGCACTTCGTAATAATACAAATGAAATCTTAGATTTATATCGTGAAGATTTTTTACTTTCGTATGATGATGAGGAGGCGTATCCAGCAGAGGAATATTTCAATGCGCCTTACCAATTTAAAAATGAGTTTGCACTAAAACCATGGGAAATGGTGAAAGGAATTTTTATTTATACGATTGCTGAAAATGCGAAGAAAATCTGTTTTTTTCACAATGAATATTATGATGAAGAGCACTATAAAACCTATCGCCTTAGATATCGTTTTTAAAAGAAAAGGATTTTATTAATGATCAACTTAAACAAAAATGGATTAGGTATCATTTTATAAAATCCTTTTTTTGGTGAAAATAGAGATACTATCTTACTTCTTACTTTTGTGATAAAATAAAATAGAGAGGAGTGGTGTTATTGAACTACATAAAAAATAATAAAGTATTTGTAATATTGCTTTGTACTTTAATCTTTATCAATGCTACTCTTTTTTATTTTTTGTTCTTTTCTTTTGATAATAGTGATTTTATTGCTTCTTCCGATGTCGATACTACAACAGCAATTTCTTTTTTTAATGGAAGCTTTTCGGATGATAAAAAAGCGATTGAACTAAGTTGGAATATTCGAAGTGGAAAGCGTACATTAAAAACATTGACTTTGTATCATGGTGATGATGAGCTGAAAGAAGTGACAAATAGTTATAGTGTTTCATTACCACTGGTGGATTATGATATCATGAGTGGGAATAATGAATTTACATTAAAAGCATTGTTTGATGATGAAAGTCTTTTGGAAAAAAGTGTTTATGTTTATGTGAATGAAGCCTACGCATTTAGTGTTTCTCAGCAGACGATGAGTGATCAATGTGTATTGACATTACATTATTTTTACGATCAACGTCGCAAACCATCCATCCCTCGCATGATTTTCACCAATGAAAATTATTTTAGTGCGGAATATGATACTTCTAAAATAGTAAGTGAAAATGCGAATATGGTTGAAATGCAGGTTGTCTATCGATTGTTATATAACAATGCACCGACAGGTAATTACACTTTACCACTTACATTCTCTTTTGATGAATTTAATTTAACTTATCAGGAAACGATATCTTTTCGAGTACAGGCATTAACTGAGGAAGAAAACAATACAACAGAGAATGAAGAAAACCTTGAAGTAGATGATGGTGAAGGGGGAGAAGATGAAAATGCAGGAAGCGATGATGATAAAGGAACTAATCAGGAAAGCTAAGCGTATTGTAGTATTTAGTGGTGCTGGTTTTTCAACCGAAAGTAAAATTCCTGATTTTCGTAGCGATAACGGTATTTATCGTAAGAAAATTTACCCTTATCCATGCGAAGTTATGATTTCTCATGATTTTTTTATCAAAGATGGAGAGCAGTTTTATGAGTTTTATCGTAACGAAATGATTTATGAGAAGGCTTTACCTAATAAAGGGCATCTAGCAGTAGCAAAATTGGAAAAACTTGGAAAATTAGAAGCGGTTATTACTCAAAATATCGATGGTTTGCACCAAAAGGCAGGAAATCAGAAAGTATTTGAATTACACGGCAGCATTCATCGTAATTACTGTATGGAATGTCATACTTTTTATGGATTGGATAAGATTACAAAAAGTCAAGGCATTCCACGTTGTGATCAATGTGGTGGTAGGGTGAAACCAGATGTCGTATTGTATCAGGAAGGTCTTGACCAGCAAGTTGTGGAAGGTGCTTTAAATGCATTAGCAAGAGCCGATTTATTGATTATTGCTGGTACCTCATTAGTGGTATATCCAGCGGCAGGATTTATTCATTATTATGGAGGAAAAGATATTATTGTTATTAATCATGATGTGACACAGGCAGATCAAAATGCTACGGTCGTATCGCACGATAATATTGGTGACGTTCTGGATTTTATTAATACTGAATGGTAAAAAAAATGAAGCAAATGCTTCATTTTTTTTACCATTCAGAAGAAAAACATCTATTTCATCTGTAGACTAGTTATGTCGCCTAGTATGTTGGGTACAAGACGAATTATTACTCTGGAGAATTATTGTTTTGACATATCTAATCTACAGATGAAGTAGAAGGATACTTAGTATCCTTTACTTCATCTAAGGTGTTATTAAATGGATACGCTGTATAACAGATCTCCATAAGAAGGCAATGGCCAGTATTCTTTTGAACAGTTTTGTTCAATTTCATCGGCAACAGCGCGTAATTCATTCATCTTAGGAAGAACACTTGACTGCCAGTTTTTAGCAGCAGTAACTAATTCTTCTACATCCTTCGCTTCAATAATTAAGTCATCAAGTTCATTTGTTTTTTCATACATGCTAGCGGCTAATGTGCTAAGTTTTGTTACTAAAGCCTCTTCTACACTAGTAGTGCCAACACCAATCGCTTTTTTCGTAGCGATTGTTTCGCTTAAATCCTTAATATAATCAAGAACAGATGGGGTAATTGTCTTTTTCGACATATTTACCATGGTTTCTGCTTCAATCTTAATTGCTTTGCAGTATTCTTCTAATACGATATCACAACGTGACTGCATTTCTGCTTTTGTATAGATACCATATTTTGTGAACAAATTAACATTCTTTTCATCCATGTAGTGTGGAAGAGCATCTGGTGTTGAACGTAAGTTCAGTAAGCCACGTTTTTCTGCTTCTTCAACCCATGCGTCATCATAACCGTTTCCATTGAAGATAATGCGTTTATGTTCATTGATCGTTGCTTTGATCAAATCATGAACATCTTTTTCAAAATCATCGCTTCCTTCCAGTTTTGTCGCAAATTCATCTAACACTTCTGCTACCATAGTGTTTAACATAATATTTGGACAAGAAATGGATAATTGAGAACCTAACATACGGAATTCAAATTTATTACCTGTAAAGGCAAATGGAGAAGTACGGTTACGGTCGGTATTATCTTTTGGGAAGTTAGGTAATGCATCGACAGCAACTTCCATGAATTTCTTATCTTTTGCGATATAAGGTTTATCTGCAGCAATACAATCTAAGATTTCACCTAATTCATCGCCAACAAAGATAGAGATAATAGCAGGTGGTGCCTCGTTTGCACCTAAACGGTGATCGTTTCCAGCACTAGCAACCGAGATTCTAAGTAAATCTTGATAGTCATCTACAGCCTTAATTAAAGCACTTAATACTAATAAGAATTGTGCATTTTCATAAGGAGTAGCACCTGGTTCCAATAAATTCATACCAGTGTCCGTTGCCATTGACCAGTTGTTGTGTTTTCCACTTCCATTGATACCAGCAAATGGTTTTTCATGTAACAGACAGACCATATCATGTTTTAAGGCAATTTTCTTCATTAATTCCATTGTTAACTGATTGTGGTCAGTTGCAATATTTGTAAAGGAGAAAATTGGAGCTAATTCATGCTGTGCAGGGGCTACTTCATTATGCTGAGTTTTAGCCAAAATACCAAGTTTCCAGCATTCTTCATTCAATTCTTTCATGAACGCTGCAACTTTTGGCTTTAATACACCAAAATAGTGATCATCCAACTCCTGTGTTTTTGGTGGTTTTGCCCCAAATAGAGTACGACCTGTGTAAATTAAATCTTTACGTTTATCATAAAGTTTTTTATCAATTAAGAAGTATTCTTGTTCCGGACCAACGGTAGTAAAAACACGTTTGGCATCTTTGTTACCAAATAATTTGACGATACGTAAAGCATGTTTGTTTAATACTTCTTGTGATTTTAATAATGGTGTTTTCTTATCTAATGCTTCTCCATTGTAGGAACAGAAGATACTAGGAATACATAAGATACCTTCTTTAATAAATGCCGGAGAAGTTGGATCCCATGCAGTATAACCTCTAGCTTCAAAGGTAGCTCGTAATCCACCACTTGGGAAGGAAGAGGCATCAGGTTCCCCTTGAATCAATTCTTTTCCAGAAAATTCCATGATGACACTACCATCACCGGCTGGTGCGATAAAAGAATCATGCTTTTCTGCTGTTACCCCTGTCATTGGCTGAAACCAATGTGTGAAATGTGTCGCTCCATTTTCGATTGCCCAGTCCTTCATTGCTGAAGCAATGGTATTGGCACAAATTGGATCTAAAGCTTTTCCTTCTTCAAGTGTTTTCTTGTACTTTTTGTAAATATCTTTCGGTAGCTTCTGATGCATAACACGTTCATCAAAAACCATGCTTCCGAAAATCTTAGAAACTTTGCTTTCCATACTTTCTAATAACCCTCCTTAGATTAAATATAAAACAAAAGGTACTGCAGGTCAACCATTACCTACAGCACCTTTGCTGCTTTATGTTGCATATTTTATACTTCGTTTTTCGCTTTGTCAACACTAAAATGAAATTTATTTACGGAAAGTATATGAAAATATTTTCAAAAAAAATTATCTAATTCTTTTTATCGTGGTTAAAAAGGTATATGATAGTATCATTAATTAGTAAGAAGGTGTCATTTTTATGTGGATGGTCATGGCATTTTTATCGGCATTTTTTGCAGGAATTACATCTATTTTAGCAAAGTTAGGGATCCATCATACCGATTCGGATGTTGCGACTGCGATTCGAACGATGGTAGTTTTGCTTTTTTCCATAGGGATGGTAATGATTACGGATTCTTTTTCTTCGATTACTGAGATAAGCTTTTTGTCACTGTGTTTTTTGATTTTATCAGGACTCGCTACGGGAATGTCTTGGATTTGTTATTTTAAAGCGTTATCAATGGGTGATGTTAATAAAGTTGTTGTCATTGATAAAACAAGTAGTGTGTTTACTGTATTATTGGCAATCGTATTATTTCAAGAATATTCGAATTGGATTGGAAAGTTAATTGGTATATTTTTTGTTGGTATTGGCACTTTATTGATCATTGAAAGGAAAGATGGTGGAAAATCATCGTTGCGAAAGAAAGGCTGGCTGTTTTATGCATGTTTGTCTTCTGTTTTTGCGACATTGACCTCATTATTGGCAAAGATTGGAATCCATGGTGTGGAAAGTAATCTAGCCACTATGATTCGTACGTTTGTGGTTTTGATCATGGCATGGTGGATTGTTCATCGACAGGGAAAAATGAAATTGGTAAAACAAATAGAGCAGAAAGAATTATGGTTTCTTTTATTCTCTGGGATAAGTACTGGTGCGTGTTGGCTTTGCTACTATTATGCACTTGCTAATGGCGATGTGAGCATTGTGGTACCAATCGATAAATTAAGTGTTTTTATATCCGTTCTTTTTTCGCTATTTGTCTGTCAGGAAAAATTATCTAAGAAGGCATATTGTGGGCTCTTTCTATTATTGTTGGGAACGTTGCTGATGTGTCGTTTATCATAGATTTTCATTGCATTTAAAAAAGACTTGGTATAAAATAGTTAGGAACAAGGGGGTTCATTGAAACAAGGCTATGATAGCTGTTTTAATGAACCCCGTTTTTATTTTTTTGATTCTGGAGGATTTGATACTATGTATGATAAAGAAAGTGTGTTAGAGTTTGTTGAACAAAATGATGTTAAATTTATTCGTTTGGCATTTTGTGATATGTTTGGGACATTAAAAAATATTTCGATCAATGCAAGGGAACTAAAACGAGCATTTGAAGAAGGAATTTCTTTTGATGCATCTAGTGTAAAAGGATTCATGAATGTTGAAAAATCCGATTTGTTACTGTTTCCTGATCCGAATACGATAACAATTTTACCATGGCGTCCTCAAAGTGGAAGGGTAGTTCGATTTTATTGTGAAATTAAACATCCGGATGGAAGTATATTTGAAGGGGATTGTCGCTATCTTTTGAAAATGAGCGAGGAAGAGTGTGAAAGTATGGGATTCTCACCAAAAATCGGAAGCGAATGCGAATTCTATTTGTTTCAACGTGATGAATATGGGAAACCTACAAAAAATCCGCATGATGAAGCTGGATATTTTGATGTAGCTCCTTTGGATGCGGGTGAAAATGTACGTAGAGAAATTTGTTTAAACTTAGAGGAAATGAATATTACACCAGAAGCGAGTCATCATGAAGCGGGACCAGGACAAAATGAAGTTGATTTTAAATACGATACGGCTTTGTCAGCAGCAGATAATTTGATCAGCTTTAAGAGTTGTGTAAAAGCGGTAGCAATTCAAAATGGATTATTTGCCTCTTTTATGGCGAAACCATTACCAAAGGAAAGTGGAAGTGGATTGCACATTAACCTTTCCTTATCTAAAAATGATCGTAATATTTTTGTGAATGACTATAATGATATGGAGGAAGAACAAAAATTCTTTATTGCTGGGATTTTAAATCGTGCAAAAGAAATGAGCGTGGTATTAAATCCAACGACAAATTCTTATCATCGTTTGGGTAATAAGAAAGCACCAAAATACATTACTTGGTCAAAGGAAAATCGCTCGCAGTTAATCCGCATTCCAGCAGCAACTAGTAGGGAATATTCGCGAATTGAAGTGCGTCAAGCAGATCCTTCTGCCAATCCTTATCTCGCTTATACTTTATTATTACGAGCAGGATTGGAAGGTATTAAAAATAAGGAGGAGTTACAGGAACCATGCAATCGCAATCTTTATGAATATGAGGGTTATGAATATGATGTGTTGCCATCATCTTTGAAAGAAGCATGTGAATTGTTTGAACAAAGTGATTTTATAAAATCTATTTTACCATCAGAAATGATAAGCCACTATTTAGAAGTGAAATATCAAGAGTGCCATGAGTTGGAGCAGATAGTTAACGAAAATCTTTCTATCGAAACATTTGAGGATGATAAATATTTTAACTTTATCTAGCATATTTTTTGATGAGGAGGATACTTTATGGCAAGCTGTTTAATTGTATCGAGTTTAGTGAAAAGTTTAGACGCTTTGACACAGCTATTGAAAAATTGCAATGTTACTACTGTGCAGGTAGTGAAAAGCGGTAGTGAAGCGCGTCGTTTACTTTCGGAAAAAAACTTTGATCTCGTAGTCATTAATACCCCTTTATCGGATGAATTTGGGCATGATTTAGCTTATACAATAACGCAAAAAACAGATAGCGGGGTAGTGATGTTAGTTAAAAATGAGGTTTTGGATGAATTAAGTCAAAAATTATTTGAATATGGAGCGATGTGTATTGGAAAACCATTGGATCGTTTGTTGTTTCAGCAGGGAATTCGATTAGCGTTATCTTCTCATTATCGAGTGGCAGGATTAGCAAAAGAGAATCTGAAATTACAGGAAAAGATGGACGAAATTCGTATTATCAATCGTGCAAAATGCGCATTGATCGAATATTTGAATATGAGTGAATCGCAAGCGCATCATTATATTGAGAAAAGAGCAATGGATCTAAGAGAGACAAAACTTCATGTTGCGATGGAAATATTAAAAATGTATGAATAGGAGGAAGTTATGAGAAAATATATTTTTGTTACTGGAGGCGTTGTTTCCGGGCTAGGAAAAGGAATCACTGCGGCAAGCTTAGGACGTTTATTAAAAGCTCGAGGATTAAAAGTGATGTCACAGAAAATGGATCCTTATATTAATGTTGATTGTGGAACGATGTCTCCTTATCAGCATGGTGAGGTATTCGTTACGGAGGATGGGGCAGAAACAGACCTAGATCTTGGTCACTATGAGCGATTCATTGACGAGAATTTGAATCGTTTTTCCAATTTGACAAGTGGGAAGGTCTATTGGAACGTTTTAAATAAAGAAAGAAAAGGCGAATATTTGGGAGAAACGGTACAAGTGATTCCTCATGTTACGAGTGAAATTAAAGCATTCATTCATGCAGTAGGGAATGAAGAAAATGCCGATGTTGTCATTTGTGAGATTGGTGGTACAACAGGTGATATCGAATCGCAGCCCTTTTTAGAAGCCATTCGACAGATTTCATTAGAGGTTGGCAAAGAAAACTGCTTATTTATTCATGTTACTTTAGTTCCTTACATAAAAAGTAGTGGTGAACACAAAAGTAAACCAACACAGCATTCGGTGAAAGAATTACAGTCCTTAGGAATTACTCCGGATATTATCGTTTGTCGTTGTGATGAACCATTGGATGATTCTATTATGGATAAAATTTCTTTGTTCTGTAATGTAAAGCGTGATTGTGTTATTGAGAATATTACGTTACCAGTACTATATCAAGCACCATTAATGTTGGAAGAAAAACATTTTTCTGATATTGTATGTCGAGAACTTGGACTTGATTGCCCAAAACCAGATATGAGCGAATGGCTTTCTATGCTGGATCGTATTAGTCATCGTAATAAAGAAGTCAATATCGCATTAGTAGGAAAATATGTCAAACTGCATGATGCTTATTTATCTGTCGTAGAAGCTTTGCAACATGCAGGATATGAAAATGCAGCAATCGTTAATATTAAATGGGTTAGTTCAGAAAAATTGACCAAAGAGAACATTGCAACTGTGATGGAAGAAATTGATGGAATTATTTTACCTGGTGGATTTGGTGGCAGAGGTATTGAGGGTATGATTACTGCTTGTCAATATGCTCGTGAAAACAATATTCCTTATTTTGGTATTTGTCTGGGAATGCAAATTGCGGCAATTGAGTTTGCTCGTAATGTTCTTCAATACGAAGACGCAAATTCCTCTGAATTTGATGATATGTGCGAACATCCTGTCATCGATTTAATGGACTCCCAATTACAAATTGAACGTAAAGGCGGAACCATGCGTTTAGGTGCTTATCCATGTGTGATAAAAGAAGGTTCTTTATTAGATAAAGCATATGGATCACATCAAATTATGGAACGTCATCGCCATCGTTTTGAGTTCAACAATAAATATCGTAATGAATTTGAGGAAAAAGGAATGCACATTGTAGGAACTTCTCCTGATGATTGCTTAGTTGAATCCATTGAAAATGAAGGCAGCCGTTTCCATGTTGGAGTGCAGTTTCATCCAGAATTCAAATCACGTCCCAATAAGGCACACCCATTATTTAAACAATTTATTGCGGCGAGCCTGAAAGATTAACTCGCAATTGCGAGTTTTTTTCATTTTTATATAAGCTGTGCTATAATAATCTATAAATGATTGAGGTGAATCTATGAGCGAAAATAAGAAAAGAATAAAACGTAGTGGATTTCGAAATGCGATTGATTTGCTGATTCTGATCATCGCGGTATGTGTATTCTGCTATGCTGGTTACCAGTTGATGCAGATTTTTTTAGCAAATCATGAAGAAAAACAGGAGACAGATAAGTTAAGAGAAATCGCTGACATTCCAAATAATAAAGAAGATTTAGAATACTTTCATGTGAATTTTGACCAATTGAAAGCAATTAATGAGGATGTTGTTGGTTGGATTGTGGTGAAAGATACTGAAATTTCTTACCCGATTGTACAGGGGGATGATAATGACTATTATTTAACTCATACTTTTGAACGGAAAGAAAACTATGCTGGTGCAATCTTTATGGATGCTAGTGCAAATGCCGATTTCAGTGACATGAATACTTTTATTTATGGACACAATGTACATCATGGGACGATGTTTGCGGAGTTAGCGAATTATGTAAATGAATCGTTCTATAAAGCACATCCTTATATTTATCTATATACACCAAATGGTAATTATCAACTTCAGGTATTCAGTGCATATGTGGATAAGGCAGATTCTAGTTCTTATCAAATGCAGTTTATGAGTGCAGACGATTTCGCACGCTATTTAAATGAAGTGATAGCAAAAAGTAGATATGATACTGGGGTTTCTGTTGAAAGTAGCGAACGAATTGTAACTCTCTATACTTGTTCTTATGAGAATGGACAAAATCCAGATAATACCGATGCAGAATATATTGATGAACGGTATTATATTCATGCAAAAATCATAAAGGAGATTGATTCAAATGAATAAAAATAAAACAACTCAAATTATGGGATTACTGTTGATCATTGTTGGTATTGGTTATCTAGGCGATCAATTTAATTGCTGGCATTTTTCTATCTTTTTTGAGGGATGGTGGGCTGCTTTATTAGCCATTTTTGGAATTATGAATATGTTGGAAAATAAGATCAATGCTTTTAATTTAATCATAACGATGCTTGGAATTTATTTGTTTTTAGATGCGAATGGGTGGATTTATTTCCATCTAACATTCCAAATGATAGTAGCGGCATTGTTGGTCATTGCTGGTCTTAGAATGCTTTTTTTTAAAAATGAGAGCAGCAAACCATCGGCAAGTGAAATAGGGGGAGAACATTTACGTGTAGAAAATAGTTTTGGCGCAAATCGATATCGCTGTAAAGAAAAGCTATATACTTGTGAAATAAAGAATAATTTTGGTTCTTTCTTTGTTGATTTGAGTGAAGCGGATTTAAGTGAACTCTATGAAATTACCATTGAAAATAATTTTGGTAGTCTTGACTTATTGCTTCCACATAATGTGAAAATAAAGGCAAACGAAGATCACTTTCTCACTTCGGTATTGATCGATCAAAGTGAAGGAACAAAAGAAATTTATGTGAAAGAACGTTGCTCTTTTGCTTCATTGAAAATCCGTAAAGTAAAACGATAAGAAGTTCATCGACTTATCGTTTTTTTCATATACTTAGATTGGTGATGGTATGTGGAAAAGAAAATATCTACTATGCCTGGAGATTTTTGTTCTTTGTGCGATTGGATTAGCAATGGTGTATTCTTCTTCCTATCTTTGGGCACAATATAAATTTAATGATGTTGCTTTTTATGTGAAACGACAATTCGTTTTTATGATCGTTGGGTTTGTTGTGATGTATTTCTTTAGTAAAATTAATTTATTGAAATTACGACGTTATAATAAAATACTTTTTATCATTGGTATTTTTTTGCTCATTGCGGTTTTAATTCCTGGACTTGGAGTGGAACGAAATGGCAGTCGTAGTTGGTTTGCATTGGCATCTTTTCAATTTCAACCTTCTGAATTGTTTAAGATTATCTTAATTTTTTGTGTCAGTGATGATTTGGCAAAGAAACGGAAAATAGCGCATCTTAAAGATATTGTTAAGCCTTTATTAATGACGTTTTTGGGCTTTCTATTATTGCTTATGCAACCTGATTTTGGAAGTGGTATGGTTATGGTTTGTTCCATCATTGTCATCTTATTTTGTGCTAGGTTACCATTACGCTATTTCGTCTATGTAGCGTTTCTTGGATTTGTTGGATTAAGTGGACTAATCATAAGTGCTCCTTATCGAATGGAACGTATTCTTTCCTTTTTGGACCCTTGGTCGGATCCTCTTGGGAGTGGTTTTCAGATTATTCAATCTTTGTATGCATTGGGACCAGCTGGATTATTTGGAGGTGGTCTCAATGGTAGTATTCAAAAACATTTTTATTTGCCAGAACCGCAGACCGATTTCATTTTTGCAATTTTTGGTGAAGAAATGGGTTTTTTAGGATGCGGACTTTTATTATTGTTATATCTATTGATTATTTATGAGGGAATCATGATCGCATTGGAAACCAATGATACGTATCTTTCCTATGTTAGTATTGGTCTCATTTCACTATTTGCGATTCAAGTGATGATCAATCTTGGGGTAGTGGTTGGTTTATTCCCCGTGACTGGTATTACATTGCCTTTGTTATCCTATGGTGGAAGTAGCATCATTGTAATGCTTAGTTGTTTTGGTATATTAATTAGTAACACAAAGCACTAAGTCATGGTATAATAACTAAAATGGAGTGTGATTGTTTTGAAAATAGTAATTGCAACTGGGGGTACTGGCGGACATATTTATCCTGCGCTAGCGCTAGCGGAAAAAGCAAAGAAGAGATATAAAGATTTAGATTTATTATTTATCGGTAATGATGATCGTATGGAAAAAGATATCATTCCCGCACAGGGTTATCCGTTTTATGGATTGCATACTAGTGGATTAACAGGTTCTTTGTGGAACAAAGCAAGAGCGGTTTGGCAGATGCTTTCTGCACAAAGAAATGTAAAAAGAGTATTAAAAGAATATCAACCTGATATTGTTATTGGTTTTGGTGGTTATGTTAGTGCTCCTGTTTTACTTGCCGCACATTCGTTGCACATCAAGACAATGATTCATGAACAGAATTCAGTGGTTGGAAAATCGAATAAATTATTAGCCGATAAAGTGGATGGTATTGTCATTTGTTATGAAAAATGCAAAGACACTCTTCCCAAAGAAAAGACAAGGCTTTTGGGAAATCCGCGTTCTACCTTGGCGGTTGAAAATGCGTTGTTACCAAAAAACATAGCTTATTTCGAATCACTTCATTTACCAAAGCAGCATCCTATTGTATTAATTGTTATGGGTTCTTTAGGCAGCAGTAGTATCAATGAAATGATGGTGGATACCTTAAAGGGAATCGAGGATGTTACTTTCTTGTATGTGACAGGAAAAAAAGATTATGAAAATGTAAAAGATAAGTTTCATCAATCGAATGTTTTTGTGTTGGACTATATTGATCAATTGGCAGTGTTAAAACAAGTGGATTTGATTATATGTCGTGCTG
>JBGUVL010000070.1:0-8989 GCA_045134375.1 Breznakia sp.
TGATTATCACTTTCCCTTATTATTTATTTGCTTTAGAAAAAGTAAATCTATTCACTAAAAAAATAAAAAATACATTATTAGTTTTAAAAAACAATGAAGAAAAAATTGAAACATTAACTTTTATCCATATTTATCATCTTTTCTGCATTAAATATTTAAATGAAAAAATCAACCATAAATTAGTAATCAAAGAATTTATCAAGATTAAAGATATTATTAAGAATGTACCTCCTCTTTTTCGTATCATTGACACCGAAATTCATGACATTTGCATTTTAAAAAAAGATTTAAAAACGTATTCAGATTATGTAAATAATTTTCATTAATAACGCAACTCTATCAAAAAAATGGTCATTTTTTGTCGTTTTTTCTGCTTTTTATCATCTTCGCCAAATCACTTCTCTTTTCCGTACAATAAATATTACTAGAAAGGAGGAGTGATAGAGGATGAAAAAAGTAGCAATTTGTCTACTTGCCTGTTTAGGATTAGCCGCTTGCTTATCATTTGGGGCAAACAGTGTTAGTGCAGATGAAGGAAATGAACCAGCACCTGCATATTGTACACACCCATACTGCTGGACTGCTTAATCCTAACCCACATTCTGTTATGATCTCTATGAGGGTATCAATTATTTTCCTATCTTTGATTATCCAATTTTTCTCTCAAATAAACAATATATTATAAAGATAAGGAGGATATCCAACAGTAAACACAACATTAATATCATTATAGATATCATAGGAGAATGGCTTCGTACCCTCTAGTATGCTTACATTACTTATAGCATGAGAATCCTAATGTAAGTATGATTCAGGGTATGAACAATCAAAAAAAGTAGCCCCCATCACGACGTTAGTGAACCTTTGGCTACTTTTTTTTGCTGCTTTGACAATAAATTTGATGGCTGTATACCGAAGCTGCAGCTATCAATAATCCCTGTGTAATGTTTTGGTAGAAAAATAATGACCATGATTGAATGGGTGCAGTGGCATAACCATGAAGACAACATAATGCGATACCGATCAAACCTAGACATAATGGAATACCATCATTAGGAAAACGGGATTTTTTCAGCATTGTGCCGACAGCATTTAATACAGGGACTAAGATCAATAGTTCAGGATTGACTAGTTTGATACTATTTTCCATCTTATCACCTATTACAAAATATGATAATAAAAAGAAAATAGAACGGTAAACGTCCTATTCTTTCATTAATAACCGATATAAAGTTGGGTCTAAATGATATTCTTCTTTAATCGCTTCTACTTCCTGCAATGCTTTTTCTTTCTTTTGTTGTGATATAGTATCGGATTTCACACAACGCAGCAAGATATTTTTTGGAGAATGAGCCAAATCAATGAATTCTAACACTTGGACTTTATAGGAACAGTATTCTAATAGATTCGCCCTAATTTCATCGGTTAAAATCGCCGCAAATCGCTCTTTCAATAAACCATAGCGAGTCGTAATACCAAAATGTTCGCTTTGAATTTGTCCATTTAATTCATGTTGACAACATGGGACAGAAAAAATCATCTTCGCATTCCAAGAAATCGCATTATAAAGAGCATAATCTGTTGCAGTATCGCAAGCATGAAGTGAAATTACCATGTCCACAGGATGATCGCATTGATAGCCATTGATATCGCCAATTTCAAAATGAAGTCCTTCATAACCATATTTTTCAGCAATTTCATTACAGTTTTGAATCACATCTGCTTTCAAATCAAGCCCAATCATGTTCACCTTGATTTTTTTTATTTCAACAAGATAATAATATAATATAAATGTTAAGTAGCTTTTTCCACAACCAAAATCAATGATTGAAAGTTCTTTCATTTCGGGAGTAATGCAATCATTGATCATTTCAATAAAACGATTGATCTGTTTGTATTTGTCATACATTGTATTTACTACTTTTCCCTCTTTTGTGAAAATTCCAAGATCGTATAACGGAGCGACAAAAGTACCGTCAGGAATCAAATATTGTTTACTACGATTATGAGAGACTTCCACATTTGGCAAGGTCATCTTTTTCTTACTGATAAAAAGTTTTTCTTTCTTTGAAAGTTTCACAAAATACGCCATGCTTTTGGTTGTGATTTCAGCTTGTCGAAACTGTTCTCTTAACAATTGTACACAAAGTGCAATGGCTCCATCTTTCTTTACATTTTCATGAAAAACTTGCGTTTTTGTATATTTTTCAAACTGATATACCATTTGCTCTTTCACTTTAATTTTTCTTACAATTACTTTTTTTAACGTTTGATTTTTATTGCGTTGATTGCTGATAATGATACGCATAATATCTTCATCAAATATATTACGGATTGCTTCTTGCATAGAAAACACCACTTTCTTTTCTTTACCATGATATCACAAGTAACAAAAAACAGACAAGAAGCATCATAAAACAAATCGATAGTTCTATTGTCATCGGTTTCTAATAGAACTATCGATCTTTATTATTTTGTGTTATTTTCTACAATACGACAGAGCAATTCACTGATTTTATACATTGACTGTACACTGACATATTCATATTTTCCATGAAAGTTATACCCACCGGTTCCAATGTTTGGGGTCAATAAACCATCATAGGTAAGTCTTGCTCCATCCGTACCACCACGAATCGGGGTACTTGTTGGCTGTAAACCAATTTCTGTCATCGCCTTTTTTACTTGATCCACTATTTCCATTCGTTTTTCAATCAAAGAACGCATATTAGCATAACTATCTTCAATGGTCACCTTGATTAAATCATGACCATAGAAATCATTAAGGAAACGTTCTGCTCTTCTAAAGTCTTCCTTCTGTTTTTCAAACAGAGTTTCATCATGATTCCGGATGATATATTCCATTTTGGCTGCCTCACATTCTCCACTCATATGAAGGATATGATGAAAACCTTCGTATCCTTCAGTTAATGATGGATCCTCATTTTCCGGTAATAAGGAATGAAATTTCATGGCTACTTGCAATGCATTGATCATTTTATGTTTCGCTTCTCCTGGATGAATGCTGCTTCCTTGAATTTCTACTACTGCACTTGCCGCATTAAAGTTTTCATAATCGATTGAATGGATATCTCCACCATCTACGGTATAAGCGTAATCGGCTTTAAACTTAGCAATGGAAAAATGATCGGTTCCTCTTCCTACTTCTTCATCTGGAGTAAAGGCAATGCGGATTTCCCCATGCGGACGATTTTCATTTAGGATCGTTTGACACATATCCAAAATTTCAGCAATTCCTGCTTTATCATCAGCTCCGAGCAATGTCGTTCCATCCGTAACGATTAAATCTTGCCCTTTATGCAGCAATAATGAAGGAAACGTATCGGGATCCATCTTAATATCCAACGCTTCATTTAATACAATTTCATTTCCATCATAATGTTCAATAATACGAGGTTTAACCTCTTTTCCACTCATATCTGGACTGGTATCCATATGCGCAATAAAACCAATCGTATCCGTCTTTTTTTCGACATTGGAAGGAATCCATCCATAAACAATTCCATACTCATCAACATGAACATCACAAATACCAATGGCTTTCATATCTTCCACCAAAACATTTGCTAAATCCCATTGGTTGGCACTCGATGGTGCACTTTTTGAATAGGGATCCGATTGGGTATCAATTTTTACATATTTTAAAAAACGTTCAATAATATTCATAAAAGTATACCTCCTTTTTTATTATACACTGAAACGATAAGAAAATAATACTTGGAATTTGAAACCTGCCATTTTTTAAGAAGGTCATGGTATAATAAACACATGAAAACAAAGATATTACAAATCCTAATGACACATCAAAATGAATATATCTCTGGAGAATGGATTGCACAAAAACTAAATGTCAGTCGTGTGAGCATTTCGAAACATATAAAAACATTACGAAAGGAAGGTTATGAGATTCTATCTTCAACCAACAAAGGGTATTGTTTGAGTGATTGCAATGATATTTTAAATGCCGATTTGATACAGCGACAAGTAGATCCTTTCTATCATACCATTTCTGTTGTTCCATCCACTACTTCCACAAATGATGACCTAAAAGCAATTGCTAATATGCAAAAGGAAGGTTATGTTTTGATTGCCGATATGCAAAAAAAAGGGAGAGGTAGAAATGGCAGAAGTTTTTATTGTGAATCCCATAAAGGGATTTATCTTTCCTTATTGTTAAAACCATCCTTTCCGCTATCCTATTCCCTTAGATTAACCGCTTGTGCTGCTATCTCTGCAATCGAAGCCATTCAAAAAGAATACGATCAAAAGGCGACCATTAAATGGGTTAACGATATTTTAATGGAAGAAAAAAAGGTTGCTGGAATTCTTTGTGAAGCATCTTTGGAAATCAATAGTGCTGCATTAGACTATATGGTTGTAGGGATTGGAATCAATGTTCATCCAATGAATCTGCCAGAAGAATTATCCGATATCGCAGGAAGTATTGAAGATTTTTCTAAGCACCGTGGCAATCGCAATCATTTGATCATTCACTTTTTAAATCGTTTTTATTACTATTATTCAACCATTGAAGATAGAACCTATCTCGCTCCCTATCGTCACTATTCCTCTGTGATTGGAGAAAATATTCTTGTCTATGAAAGAAATACTTGCCTTCCTGCAAAGGCTATTGCGATTGATGATGAAGCAAGATTAGTGGTAGCAATGGAGGATGGGACGCAAAAAGTACTCTCGTCAGGAGAAATTAGTATTCGAAAAAGATAGTAAAACGATCCTTAATTTCTTAGATTTCTCTTGGCAAACATTTCATAAACCAAAAGAGGGTTTTCTATTACCACAACAATAGAACCCCCTCTTTTTTTATTTGTCATTCTTTTTTCCTATGCTTGAATTTGACTTTTTACCTTTTCATACATGATTTCTGTCATTTCTTTATGAGAATAAGATGCGTATTCTTCATAAGAAATGGCTTTTCCATAAGTGATTTTCAAATGACGCAATAATCTGCTTAATCTTTTCTGTATCCACAAACGCTCCTCCTTATCTCATATAAAATGAGCTAATTCCTTAGCTCATTCTTATTGTTATTTTTTAGCTTCAACAATATCCATGATATCCTGTACTGTTTCCAGTTTCGCTAATTCTTCATCTACATTAATGGCATCTACTAATATTTTTTTAATCTGTTCTAACATGATTTGCTCCTCCTAAATTAACTTTGATAATCAAAATTTTATTTTTATTTCAAGTATCCGCTTACGTCACAATGGTATCGATAAAAAAACATTTCTTGTCTTTTTTCACAAAAAATGTCTCTATTCATCTAAAATTGATGTGTTCTTAATACGAATTGCGATCCAAGTAGTAACCAAACAAGAAATAAAATCCCCAGGTAAATACACAAGGAATAAATAATACAATAACTATCCAATAGAATAATCAATGTGATAAACATAATGTTGCAATAAAGCAAAATAAATCACACCAACCAAATAAATCATTAACATTCCAATCATGGATGAAAACAACAATGGTAAAAATGTTTTTTTTCTTCGCTTAACCATCCCACGAAATAGGCAGCTATAATAAATCCTAACAGATAGCCAAAGGAAGGCTGTAATACATAGCTAATCCCACCACCATTCGCAAAAACAGGAATACCTATCAAACCAATCCCTACATACAACAATACGGATATCATTGCCATCTTCTTTTTCATCAACATTCCCGCTAACACAACAAACAATGTTTGCAAAGTTACAGGAACAATAGAAATTGGTAACTTAATAAATGATCCTATTCCAATCAATACCGCAAACAAAGAACATAAACACATTGACTTAACAGATAATTTCATAAATTCTCCCTCCAATGACATCCACAATACCGTAAGCTCTTATTATTGTAATCCTGTTTTTAATTTAAAGTTAACAATGATGTAAAAAAAAGAAGCATTTCGCATGCTTCTATTGTTCTGCTTTTTCCGAATATTCTTCTCTAAAATAGGCTAGAATATTTTCTAAAGACTCATTTAACACTTCATTTTCATTTAAATTCAAATCTCCGATTGCTTTATCAATCATATTTGCATGAAATTCTTCATGAATATTTAAAACTTCATTCGCTTTCTCTGTCAGCGTTAAACGAGTGATTCTTTTATCATCCTCGTCCTTATATTTTACCACAAAACCTTTTTTAATAAGTTTTGCTACATTGGTTGTCAAAGTTCCTTGCGTGATCATCAATCGTCTGGCAATGTGCGACATACTATTGTCACTCGCTTTTTTAATATTTTCCAGAATATGAACATCATTCATCGATAGTGTAACACCTTTACTTTTTAAATTTTTTTCTTCAATGTAAAGAATAAAATTAAACATTCCAACGAGCAATTCATTCAATGTATGTCTAGTCTGATTCATTCATTTTCCTCCAACGGATTAAGAATAATGGTTTTCTTTCATTAAGTCAAGCAATAATTACATAAAAAAAAGCCTTCTTTCGAAGACTTTCCTCTACAATGGCAGGGGCGGAGAGAATCGAACTCCCAACAGCGGTTTTGGAGACCGTTATTATACCATTTAACTACGCCCCTATGGACTAACTGCCTTATTATTCTAGCACAGATAAACCTCATTACGCAAGTAAAAAAATGTAAAAAAGCTACTGCATTCACTACATCTCTAATTCTCCCAATGATTTTCGTTTCCACCTACTTCTTTATTCACATCTTCACAATCACATTTGGATAAAAAAACTTCTCACCACGGGAATAAAGTTATAAATGAGAAGTTTTTTATCTTAGAATTTCTTAATCGGATGGCAAATCACTGTTTCCCACTTTTCAATCACAATCTTTTGGTATTTGACAGATACATTTTTTTAATTCCTTCTTAAAATCAAATACCATTTTTACTCCGTTTTATTTAATCGGAAGTTGAATTTCGGTAAGCCATTCATCCATTGACGTTTTATTCCAAATCCCATCAATATAGCGCTCTCTTGCTAGACCAGATACCTGATAACCATTCTCTTCCGCATATTTCATGATAAATGCGTAAGCTTCTCCAATCTGATCATAGGCTCCTTTATGAAAAATGCTCAATACTTTTGTAGCGGGTATCTCACGGAATTTAATATGCTCATTTTCCTTGCCAAAAGTTGTAACTGCTTCATTATGCCGTAGGAGAACATCCTTTTCTTTATGCGCTTCATCTAGATATTCACAAAATTCATAGGATGGTTCTATGCATTTAAGATCTGGATTTAGTTTTCTACATTCTTCCCCAATGGCTGGAATATACTGCATCATATCCGAATAATTTGCAAGTTTCACTTCAGAATAGTAAACAATGATAGACGGTATTTCTTTTACTGTAACTTGGTATTTCATCTCTTCATCCTCCAAAATATGATTAATTATGGAAAGGCGCACATCAAGATCTTCTTTCTGTTTTTGTAAAGTGGTTAATTTTGTTCGAAAAATAGCTTTCCTATTTTTTCCAGAAAGAATTGCTTTTATCTCATCAATAGAAAAATCAAGCTGTCGATACGCTTTAATTTTGGCAGCAACTTCCAATTGGTTGGTTTCATAAAAACGATACCCACTCCATTCATCAATGGATGCCGGCATCAGAAGGCCTTCTTTTTCATAAAACCTAAGTGCTTTAATTGTTAAATGAGACAACTTAGAAAATTCACCGATTTTGAGCATTGATGTATCCTCCTTCCACATTTCCTACTTTAGATTATCCTCTAAGGGGAGAGTCAATCCCTTTTTTCGATCCTATTTACTTTCCTTTATTCTCGCAAAAATAATCATCTTTTCTTTCATCGAAATCTTCATCACTCGATAGCCATGAACCAACAATTCTTTCTTATATGTCAAAAAAGAATGATCGATCGGGAACCCAAGAATTTTTTCAATATCAGAAAATCGTAGCGAAAAGTTATCCGTTCCATTCTCGCCGATCCAATTCCATAATGGTTCCTATTTACTCATTCGATTATCCTCCCTGTCCGTATCAAATGCCCTTCTTGAATCGCTGCTAAACTTGCAACACCACAAACAACAATAGCACTAAATTTGATTTCAATAATCGTAAAGGTAAGTGGAAGAAGGAACAATAAAAATCCACTCACTTTATTCATTAACGTGTGTTCTACTACTATTTTTTTATATAAAATGATACCAAATAGAAGATTTATTATTTTAATCGCCGCTATCAATCCAATCCATATCCAAATCCACATTGCTACTTCAATGATTGGAATCCATTTAATAAAACCGACAACAACCAAAATAAAATCTGCTATCGTATCTAGTTTTGAACCTAATTCACTAACGGTGTTGGTTTTTCTTGCCACCCATCCATCCACCGCATCGCTCATCCCAATCATTCCGTATAAAACAAAAAAAGCAGGCGATAATGGTGAAATAAACAACAATAAAACACTCCCAATCATCCTAGTGATTGTGATTAAATTTGGCATACCATCACTCTCCTATTTCTTTGCTTTATCCCCATTGATCAATTTTTCGTCTTATCTAGATTCACTTACCTACGCAACGATCGAGCTGGTTCTATTTGATGTACAAAATTATTTTATCCTCTGAAAAAGACATTACATTCATCCAATACACAATCTCCTTTTTCATCAAAAGCAAAACCTGTCATTTCATCGTCTAGTGTATATTTCCGTCAATGCAGTTTTTGCCACTTCACAAGGTTATGATGATCTTTGCCTTTTTGAAATTCAACCATAACATTAATAGAACGATCAATAGGATGACTGGTAGGACAATAAACATACCACCAAAATCTGAAATCAAAGCTTTATTTCTTATCATTGTTAAAATATATCTGTTTTCCAATGGTTGTCTGCTCTGCGGTTGGTTCTCCTATTAATAGTTCAATAGGGGAATTATCCTCTAATAAAAACACATACGTCACAGAAATACTTTGACCATCTCTAACTTCTTGGACTAAAGATGCTTCATCACCAT
>JBGUVL010000071.1:0-8452 GCA_045134375.1 Breznakia sp.
CAACAATGGGATTCCCACCATTTCCGATGTTTGAGAAATTTGATTGGTTACAACAAGATCTTGCTCACTTGGGATACAGTCTCCAGATGGATGATTATGTGAAATCAAAATCTTCGCACATCCTTCCTCAATCGCTGCTTTAAAAATTTCACGACAAGAGACAACACTGGCATTTAAAGAACCAATAAATAATGTCCTCTCCGAAAGCAACATCAGTTTTGTATTCAAAAAGAGTACTACAAAATGTTCTTGTTTTTCACTCCCTATCTTATCTTGAAGATAAGAAGCAATTTTTCTTGATTCATTAAGTAATGGTTTTTCTTTTAATACTTCATAGCTTGCTCGTTTTGCTAATTCAAATGCACAAAGTAATTCGATTGCTTTTACTTTCGATATACCTTTAATCGCGCTAATTTCATCAATCGACATACGCTTTAGATTAGCAATTCCATTCGCTTTGCTGATTAATTTTTCCGCTAGTTCTAACACCCCGCATCCCGGATACCCACATCGCAATAAAATCGCCAATAGTTCACTATTGCTCAAATGCGCTACTCCTTCATGAAGAGCTTTCTCCCGTGGTCGCTCCGGCGGATGCATTTCTTTCACTTTGATTTCCTATCAGCTCCAATGCTTTTTCGTATTCCTGGGCTTTGATCAATGCAATGATTTCACGATCCGTAATTGTCATCGTTTTACGTAAATAGGAATAGGAATTCTTTTTTAATAACACCTCATTTTTTTCACACATTTCTTCCTGAATGCTTATTCCACTGACTACCGCATAGACATCATCATGGAAATACACATAAGAACTAAGTCCTTGCTCTTTTAATTGATTCGCCATACGTTTTGCATTCTCTTCCTTTTTGTAAAGTCCAATTTGATCTGTATAGATAGTCATGGATGTCTTTTGATCTTCTTGAGGGATATAGAAGTGAAAAATAGCGAGATAGATCAAAGAAAAACATATCGAAAGAACTGTAGCGAGAAAAATCATGTTCTTTTTATGTTTCATAAAAGACCTCCATTTCCTGTTTATGCACTACTTGACTGGATTATGAATCATTTCCCCCAGGTCGCTCGAAATGGTCCAATATTAATGGATCCTCTGCCAGAAAACAGAATCTTATAAATGGCGGCAGCTCCTCCGGCGATACAAAGGATCGTTACCCATGTTACCGCTCCAGCGAAAATTTGCCTACATTCCGATACGCTCAGTTCTCGGCTCATAAATGTTTCACCTCCTACTACTATATATGCTTTTTCTCCTTTTTCTGACAAAAATATTTCTTTTTCCTGCACAAAAAAAAAATAGCGATAAACCCTTTTTTTAAAGGCTTATCGCTTATTTTTACATGGTGTCCTCTTAGGGACTCGAACCCTAGACCCACTGATTAAGAGTCAGTTGCTCTACCAACTGAGCTAAGAAGACATTTCTTTAACGCTCAATTATTATAACACTATTATTTTACTTTTGTCTACCTCTTTTAAAAAAATTTTAAAAAGGAAGATTATCGGTTTTCAATTGATAACGAACAAAGAAAATTGTCTTCTTATCCATTTACCATAGGAATTGATATATCATTTTAATCCTCTTAAAAATGGTAGAATTCCAAATTAATGGTCTTCGTATCGACGTATCACACCACAAGCAATCATTGCCCCACTATTGCCTGATGGTTGTGTTTTAAAATCATCAAAACTAGCATGAAGAATCATGACTCTTCCAATGACTTCATTCACCGTAAAACGATCATTGACCATACTCATCTTTGCGCTTCCATTTCTATTAATAAATAAGTTTCCTAAATCCCCAGCATGATAAGGATGTTGGCAACGATTGGGATTATAATGCCCTTTCGCATTCAAAAAAGGATTCTCACTGGTACCTGTGCAACTATTCCCTTCATGAATGTGAAATGCGATAATAGGCTGCTGACAACGAATTCGATTTGGCATTGGATAACCTACTACATTAATTTGAAGCGAAACGCCAAATTCCATTTGATTCAACAAACATACTGCTCTAACATTACGATATTCTCCGATTCCTTGCAATTCACAAATGGCATCTGCTTTTCTTTGATTTCTCATTTTATCCCTCCTTACTAGACTATGTCTTTGATTCGAAGGAATATAGGCATTTAAAAAAATAAAACATAGATATCCTTATCAATAAATGATGCAGCAGACACCTATGTTTTGACAATTCGATTTAATCCTTATTTTTTAAACATTGATCCAAAGCTTTTACCCAACGCTCCACCAAAACTTCTTCCCGTATCGTTCGATTCGCATTGCTCGTAGAAGGCAAAGAGAAAACAGAAACGTTCAGATGCTTCCAATGGCGCATATAAAGATCAAAACTTTTTTTTCCATTACAAATCACCGAAGTAATACTAGGATAGCTTTCTAATAACTTCGCAATATCATTCACTTCTACATTTCGAATATGAGAATCCAAACTACCCTCTCGCTCACAGGCCGCAATGACATCCCATAAAGCCAAATCATGATTTTGAATGCACCGCTTTTTTTCCGCGTAATCTTTCAACTCTACTTGGAAATAAGATTCCATGATCTTCCAAAAGCGATTGTGAGGAAAGCCATAATACTGTTGCTTTTCAAGGGATACAACAGAAGGCATAGAACCCAAGATCAACACCTTAGGAGAATCCGCACAAATGGGTTGAAATCCTCTAATCAACGACTTCCACCCCAATCAGATCATAAGGCAATGCATCAATAATCTTTACCTTCACAAAGCTACCAAATTCCAATACTCGATCACTTTTAAAAATAACGACACCATCAACATCATCCGGTGCATGATAGATGCTTCTACCGCGATATTTTCCTACCAATCCATCTTGTGATTCCACTAACACTTCTATTGTGGTTCCCACCATTGCTTGATGATTGGAAAGGGAGATCTCTTTCTGCAATAACATCAATTGTGTAAGACGCTCATTTTTCACTTCTTCACTTAACTGATCTTCCATTTCAGCTGCTGGTGTATCTTCCTCAGGAGAATAGGTAAATGCTCCCATACTATTCCATCTTACGGTTTTCACAAAATCCATCAGTTCATTAAAATCGGCTTCTTCTTCACTTGGAAAACCAACAATAAAAGTAGTTCGCAATACCGGTGTTTGAAAGTGATAACGAATCTTTTCGATCAGCGATAACACATCTTGTTTGCTTCCTCTACGATTCATCAACTTCAACATACGATCACTGGCATGCTGCAATGGAATATCAAAGTAAGGAATGACCTTATCCAACTGACTCATTCCAATAATCAATTCATCGTCAATTTCATCAGGATACATATAAAGAATACGAATCCAATGAAATCCCTCAATTTCATTTACCTGTTGCAACACTTCTAACAAAGATCTTTTTCCAAAAAGATCAATCCCATACTTCGTCGTATCTTGCGCAATCAACACCAGTTCTTTTACTCCTTTTTTCGCCAACTGTTTTGCTTGTTCCACAATTTCTTCCAAAGGATAAGAAACGTTATCTCCCCGAATCAAAGGAATCGCACAATACGTACAATGATTGCTACATCCTTCTGCTATCTTTAAATACGCAGTCCAAGGTTTGGATGTCAAAAGACGTTCACTCTTTGCATAACTAGTAAGTGGATTCCCCAATTCTTCAGAAAGAATCTCATGAATGTGAGAATACTCCCTAATACTGATAAAACGATCCACTTCTGGCATTTCATCCCTTAACTCTTGTTGGTATCTTGTCGCAAGACAACCAATGACAATTAATTTCTTTAACTGTTGTTTCTTATATTCTGCCATTTCCAAAATGGTATTAATTGCTTCTTCTTTAGCCGGATCAATGAATCCACAGGTATTGATGATGATTGCCTCGGCTTGATTTGGATCATTTACTAACTCATGTCCACCATTAACAAGCATCCCCATCATCGTTTCACTATCGACTAAATTTTTACTGCATCCCAACGAAATAAATCCTATTTTCATATGCTATCAACCTCTTCCTTATGATTATAACACATCTAAGAAAAGGTTTCCCAATTTTACTATTTCCAAAAACGTTTCATAAAAAAGTAATAAATCCATCCAAGGGAAAACACCATGCTAAGTTCCAATTGCCGATGATTCGAATGATCCTTTGTTACAATTTTTGAAGTTTCCTTTTCTATCGTTTGTTTTTTCGTTTTTTGCTGAATTGCTTGATATTTCTCTTCCTCTTTTACCATGACTTTGTGCATCGTACAATCCAAACGATACCCTTTTTCCACACTCTCCTGTTTCACATAGTATTCTCCTTCAATTAAACCGTCCACCGAATAATCCCCATTTTCATCCACGGAACCCATTTCAATCAATTCTTTGTTTTCATTATACAACCCAAAGGATGCCATAACCGGTTGTTCCTCTTTATCCAATGATTGAATGTTTAACGTATGTCGTTTCAGTTTCGCTGGCTGTAATTCTAATTTTATATGACTTCCTTCTTCCAAAACGAAATCATAAATACAATCATCTGCCTCATAATGAGATTCCTGTTGTTCTTCTTTTAAATAATATTGCCCAGGTAACAGATCCTCTATGGAAAAAAATTCACCATCCGCTTCAAAAGAAAAACTTTTTATCTTTTGATTTGCATACGCAATGACTTGTCCAACTTCATTTTTGATATTTTTTTTCGCATAAAGGGAGTAACGACATTCTTCCTTTCCCAATTTCTCCCATTGCTTGTGTTCTTCCCAAAAGCGCTCTACCAATACCGAAGCATTATTTAAACTACGATGATGTAATAATGTAATTTCTTCTATTGAATCACTTGCGTTAATCGTAACCTCATAACGTGCCTCTTGTCTTCCTTGTGCTAAAAATACAACATAATAATCCCCCATTAGTAACTCCACTGGTTTGGATTTTTCATTGATTGTTGCTACTAGTTCCTCTTTTCGATACACCAAATTACCTAATTCATCATAAATATCTTGTTTTGCATAAATATTTGCTTCTGGGACAACCTCTACACTTTGATATTGAAATACCGCATTGGAGGCATCAGAAATTATCGACTGCGCTTGTTTTTGATTTACTTTAAGATTTAAGATACCATAAGGTTGAATCATAACATTAATCATTTTCTGATTGCTAACTTTTCCCACAATGTATTCTATTCTCCCCTCTTTCTGATAAAGGACCGGCATTCTGTAATCCTCTTCCCAAGAACATAGAAATGATTCTGTCTTGTTTTGATTACGTAACGCTTTTAACCAAATGCCATTTTCATCTTGCCTCACTTCCACCGCTTCCATCGTTTGGGGCGTTATTGTTAATGATGTACTCATCCCTGAATCATTGATGAATCGCTCCTTATATAGCAGCATCGTTTCTTGATTGCGCACAGGTTTCGCTTTCTCCATTTCTGTCGCAATCTCTTTTTTGCATTGTTCATAACACTGCTGTTCTTGCACATCTTCAAAACGAAAAGCAACCCCTGCCATTTCCCAGACCATCAATTGAATGCTTTGATACCACTCATCTCCTTGATATCCATTTTCTACCACGTGCATCAAATCACACAATTGATTAATCACTGTTTGTTCCGGTTCCTTTAAATCAGCAAACACTATTTTTTCCTCTTGCATGTCATACAAAGGAAAAGAATACACACAGCCTTTCTTATCACTTAGATAGCCAATAGGGATTTCTTTCCCATTTTCATCCATCACTCTCCACGCCTGTTGCAGTATTTGTACATCCACTTCCTCCAGATTAAAAACCTCCTGTTTTGTTATCGTTTCCGCCCGTAACGTTTCCAATGGATAAATACTGGAAAATAAAAAACATAAACTACCAACTACATACACCGATGATTTCATAATTATCTTCCTCCTACTTACATATATGACTTTTTTCCTACTTATGACAAATAATTTTGCTATGTTTTCATTATTAAATACGATATAATATAGGAAATGATAAAAGAATAAAACAGGAGGATTTTATGGATAAAACAGTACTATATGATATCAGTTATGGATTATATGCCATCGGTGTAAAAGACAACGATAGAGATTGTGGTTGCATTGTAAATACCGTATTCCAAATCAGCGGTGATGGTCCAATTATCGCTTTAAGTATGAACAAAGAAAACTATACCTATGATTTAATTAAAAGAACAAATCGATTCAGTGTATCTATTTTAAGCGAACAAAGCAACCCTGAAGTCATCAGTCGACTTGGTTTCGTTTCTGGAAAAGATAACAATAAGTGGGAAGGTTTTGCTTTTGATCATTTCGAAGGATTGCCAATTGTAAAAGAAAATGCATTAGGTCACATGGTTTGTGAAGTTATGACAATGGTGGAAACAACAACACATTTTGTGATCCTCGCAAAAGTTATGGAAGCCGAAAAGGATACCAAAGGAGTTGCAATGACCTATGATTATTACCATAATGTGATCAAGGGAAAAGCACCAAAGAAAGCCCCTACCTATCAAGAAGTAGAAGTCCCTACTTCCAACAAAGAAACTTGGGTATGCAGTATTTGTGGCTATGTATACGATGGTCCTGATTTTGCGGCAGAACCAGAAAGCTATGTGTGCCCAATCTGTGGTGTTCCTAAACTGATGTTTGAAAAACGCTAAATAAAAAAGACTTCTAATCAAAGATTCTCATGAATGAAAATTTTTGATCGAAGTCTTTATTTTTTTATTAGAGATAGAAAATCAATTTCATTTTTTGAAATAGAAAATTCCTTATGATTTAGATAAGAAAGCCCATCCTCACTTTCTAAAAAACGAATTCGATAAGCGCATAATGCTTGATAGGGATAGGATACCTTTTTCGCTTGGTAGCGAGTATCGCCATAGAGCGGATGATGAAGATGTGCCATGACAGCACGAATCTGATGGGACTTTCCACTATATAAATCTACTTTCAATAACGAAAGAGAAGTCGTTTCTTCTAACACTTGATATCCAGTTTTAATTTTTTTATACCCCGGTTGTGAAAAATCCGATATATAAACGCGCTGATTTTCCTTTTTATGATAACATTCCATTACAGCCTTTGACTTTTCCATCTTGCCTTCCACTAAACATAGGTACTGTTTTTCTATCTTGCAATCATGAATTCTTTGATTCATATCACGTAATGATTGCGCATCTTTTGCCCCAATCACAATTCCTTGTGTATTACGATCAATGCGATGACAAAGTGCAGGAACAAAACTTTGTTCCATTTCAAAACGATATTCTCCTTTTTTATAAAGATAATGTTTCATGCGATTGACCAAAGTATCCACTTGACCATTTTCATCACTATGACAAAGCAATCCCACTGGTTTATTCATAATTAATATATGTGCATCTTCATAAATTATATTTAATTGCGATGGCGCTTTCAGAAAAGAATCATCTTTCTTTCTTTCAAAAAACTCTTCGGCAATATAACAAGTCAGCTCATCTTTTTCAAATAAGCGCTGTGATATTTCACATCGCTTACCATTGACCTTTATTTTCTTGTTGCGAATATATTTATACATCAAGCTTTTCGGCAAGGACGGTAACGCTTTGCTTAAAAACTTATCCACGCGTTGATTCGCATCATTAGCTCCTACAATTAGCTTTCTCATATCAACCAAAATACTGCATCAAAAAAACGGAACAAAGACATCCCACAATAATGCCCACCATGACATCACTAAAAAAGTGTACTCTTAGATACATTCGCGAAAAAGCAATCAAGCCTGCTAAACTTAAAGCCATGATCCCTAATGTAATATCATAATATGCGACAATAACAGCGCAACAGAAGCCAGTGGCACTATGACCCGATGGAAAACTAGAACCATATGGTTCAGGAATCATGATGGTAATATCATCATATTGTTCAAAGGGGCGTTTTCTGCGAAAAACCGCTTTGATCAATCCGTTATTGATAGCATTTGTCACCAACATGGTAAGTACCATCATAAAGGCATAACGACGATTCCCATTGACATAAAAAAGAAGTGTGATCATTAGCCAAATCAAACAGTAATCACCCAAAAAAGTCAAAGAAATCATGATACGATCCAATACCGGATTGCTTAATTTATATTGCATGAAAGCCACAATTTTACGATCTAGTTTTTTCATGAAGCAGTCCTTTCTTATTATTAACTGCAATAAATTATACCAAAACCATTATCAAAACAAAAGAATTTAACTAAAATCTTAAAAGAAACATAAAAAACAACATGGTAATCAATTTCTTTCGTTCTCTTTTCGCTAATATTTTTTCTTTTTTTTAATTTAATATTGCATTTTTTTTTATTTATCGCTATAATAATAAAGCGTTAAGAATTAATATCCATCGGGATGTGGCGGAATGGCAGACGCTACGGACTTAAAATCCGTTGATGGCAACATCGTGGGGGTTCAAGTCCCCCCATCCCGACCATGT
>JBGUVL010000072.1:0-3362 GCA_045134375.1 Breznakia sp.
ATACACACATGAGGATTATCATCAGATAAGGCATCATTTTGAAGCTTAATGTGCATACCATATACACTGTGGTTGAATATATCATTAAAGCCAAGATTTGACTCTACATCAAAATCATCGCCCACGTTTTCTTCTGATGTAGATTCAACATCCATATAAGTTTCATAATCCTTACGATTTTCAGCATAATTTTTTGTCGTATGAGGCTTCCAAAATTTATTGTAAGTCAATATATCAAAAAGAGCCGCTTTATTTTGTAAAGTTAGATTATCATGATGAATGTATAAGTTTTGATTTTCATCTTCTGAAACACAACCAGACCAAGTTAGAATTTTTGTCATTTCTCTAATCTGACGGTCTTCTTGTTTCCATTGTCGATTATCTGGATTTTTATCAATGCTATCAGGATAACTCGATGTTCTTCTATATTTTACGATTTCCTCAATTAATTCAATGACATTGAAATATTTATTTTTGGCCACATTTCCATTATAAAAAATAAAGTCTTTAATTTCTTCGCGTGTTAAATATGCAGCTGTAGGATACAACATTTGCATATTATAAAGGACTTGCAAAACCACCCTCATCGGAGCCACTACAATGCCATCGTTTATTGAATCATTTAAAGACTCAGATGTCCTCGGATTAGGAAACTGGAATTTTTTGATAAAATTCAGTACAACCTTTCTAATATCTCCGTTAGCACATGCAACTGCGCAATTACTTGATTCTGTTAAATTAAAATAAAATCCTAACGTCTTCATATTATTGTTATCGTTCTTGTTTTCTTGTGCAGAAGGAACAGAATTTGTCATAAAGCAATGACCTGCTCGTTTTAAGGATTCATTTAATGTTGATATACGCAAATCATTTGTAAACAAATAATGATACATAATTAAATCTCCTTTAATAATTCAGATATTGCAAAAGCAATCGCTTTTGCTAATAATGGCGGCACTGCGTTGCCTATCATTTGATATGCATTGCCTCTACTTCCAACAAATTCATAATCATCAGGGAAAGACTGTAATCTAGCAGCTTCACGTACAGTTATGGTTCTTTGCTGAGTAGAATCATAATGAATAAAACGATTACCATCTTTATATAAATGTGCAATTATGGTTGTGCTAGGTTCATCAGGTTCTAAAACATGATATCTGTGTATCGGAGATTTAGAGCCAACTTTCTTTTCATACAATTCACTTATTTTCTTGCTATCATATTCTCTTTTACCACTTGCAATATCCTCAGCAAGAATTCTAAAGGTATCCATATCACGCAGATTGCTGTATCTAGGAATATGCCATGTAACATCACATTTTGGTGTTAGGTGTGAAACTTTTTTCTTGTGACTTGCTTCATCATATACTGGTGTACACGCAGGCAAATCATCTATAGCTTCTTTTACAGTAACCTTTTTCAAAATCTTTTGCATGGGTAAGTATTTTGTGTAAAAAAGCTTTAAAAGATCTTGTGGGTTATCACACCATTTAGTATTAATGCCAACAATCACAACTCTATTTCTGTTTTGAGGAACACCAAAATCACTTGCGTTTATCATAGCAGTTTTTAAATCATCTATAATTTCGTAGCCAATTTTTGCAAAACCATCCCGGATATGTTTGGTAATCGGAGTTCCATTTGGTGCAGCGCTTAATATACCTGGAACATTTTCGAAAACAAAAAGTTTAGGTTTATAACGATTAACAACATTTAAGTAATGTTCAAACAAATAGTTGCGATAATCATCTTTCATTCCATTTTCATCGCGTACTCTTCCTGCAATTGAATATGCCTGACAAGGCGGTCCACCAATTATGATATCAATGCCATTTGATAAATTAACGAAGTGATCTAAACCATAGCCTACACCATATTCATTATTATTCCAACCCGAAAATAATTCGTCTTCTCGTTGAATATCAAACCTCATAACACTATCATCAGCACTGTTATGTTTCCAATGATTTTTTAGTCTGTACCTCAGTGTATCTACTTGCGGTTTCAACCATTCAACAGCCGCTATTTCTTCATATAAACCTGTTTGCAAAAACCCTTCGGTTAATCCACCGCAACCAGCAAACAAATCAATCATTTTAATCATTTTAATTAGTCTCCTAAATACTTTTTCAACTGTTTTGCGACAACATAACCTAACATTGGAGGTACAGCATTACCCACCTGTCTATATTGTTCTGATTTATTTCCATAGAAAATAAAGTCATCTGGAAAACTTTGCAAACGTGCACTTTCCCTGACAGTTGGTATTCTATTCCATTTGTAATGAAAATGAGAGCGATGACCTGTATTAATAGTTAAAGATGGCTTCTTGCTATGATAACGAGTAAGTGCTTCATGATATTTGAATTTCGAAGAAAGTTCAGGCGGCAAAGCTTTATAATTTTTGCCTTCGGGTATCATTTTTAACATTTCAACTGTTTTAGGTTCATGAATACTACCAATGTGATTATATATTTTCGTGGAATTCTTTCTCATCAACGCCTGATATTCCGTCATCGGAGGACATTCGTACTCCTGTATTTCTTCACCATAAATATTTATAAGTGCTGGCAAATCACCGATTGCATCCTCACAAGTAACATAATTTTCAGGATCGCAACTTGGTGATGGATATTCATAGGTATTTTCAGAATTCAACAATCCAACAAAAAACACTCTTTTTCTAATTTGAGGAATACCGTAATCTGGTGCATAAAGAATTTTTGCCGTCATATTATAGCCTAATTCAGAAAAGTCTTCTATAATTCTCTTGGCACCAATTCCATCGTTTGTTTGAAGCATACCCGGAACATTTTCCAAAACGACTGCTTTAGGTTTTAATCTTTCAGCAAGCTTAACCATTGCCATATACAATGAGTTTCTTTTGTCATTTTTGTCCCTAGGGCCTGCTATTGAAAATCCTTGGCAAGGTGGGCCACCAACCAAAACATCTAGAGTAATGTTTTTCTGCTTTAGATAAGAAACAACAACCTCAATATTCTCGTGATTAAATAAATCCAATTTTATTGCTTTAGCGGAACCATGATTGCATTCAAAGGTTTTTAATGCTGCGTCATCAAAATCAACGCCCAAAACAACATTAAAGCCCGCATCTAAAAAACCTCTGGATAATCCACCTGCGCCAGAGAACAAATCTATGCATGTATACTTTTTCATATCATCACCTCAAACCGTTTTGTCTACTATCTCAACAATATCATCCATTGTACAATCAAGTGCTGTACAAATTTTCACAAGAACGTCACTTGAGACTACGGCACCGTCTTTACCCATTTTGGTAATGGTGGCAATGCTGATTCCTGCTTTTTCGGCGAGTTCTTTTTTCTTCATATCGCGGTCGA